>NZ_JBTXLT010000012.1:0-127875 GCF_054871725.1 Enterococcus sp. LJL99 | reverse complement strand
TGTTCAGTTTTCAAAGGTCTACTTAAGTCGCCGTGCGGCAACTTCTAAATTATATCATGTCTCTTTTTCGATGTCAACTACTTTTTAAAAAAACTTTTTAGTAGTTTGTTTCGATTTGTTATCACTTTATCAGCGACAACTGTTATATCATATCAACTTATTCGTTATTTGTCAACAACTTTTTTGTTGATATTTCAATGTTTTTGAACAACTTGTTTGTTATTCAATTTCTTGCTGTTTGTCTCGCCAGCAACTTTTATATCTTATCAAGTTTCTCATCATTTGTCAACAACTTTTTTTGAAATTAAAAATTGTTTTTGATGACTTGATTTTTGCAATCACTTAGCGCTTTGTGTTTCCCGCCTAGCGACAAGTAATAATATATCAATAAATTCGTTGTAGGTCAACTAAAAATCGCACGAATTTTGATTTTTTTTCAAGCGCGAACAAACTCGCTTTCTACACATTTTTTGTTCGCTTTTACGCTTGGTTTGATTGTCAAAAAGCTTAAAACAACTTAAATGAAACGTGAAATATTCATTCTAATTATTTATATTTCCATAAATAAAAAAAGCATTGAGCAACTGATTATTGAGTTGCTCAATGCTTCTATATCATTTCAACTAATTAATTTTCATTCTCCGACTCTACAATCGGAAGGAATATTCTAAAAATCGTTCCTTGATGTACAACACTTTCTGCATCAATTCGTCCACCGTAATTTTCAACTAATTGTTTTGCGATTGATAGACCTAAACCATTACCACCTTTGTCGCGTGCTCTAGCCTTATCTACCCTATAGAATCGATTGAAAATTTTATTTAAATCTTCTTTAGGAATCCCTTCCCCAAAATCTTGAATAGCAATTTCAAATTCATTGAATGTTCTAGAAATTGAAATATGAACTTCTTTCCGTTTAGTAGAATACTTTACAGCATTATCTAAAATGATAATCAACAGCTGTTCAAAGTGATTTCGATAAATTCCCAAGGTAACTTCACTGAACAGGTCATCATCTAAAGTTATTGCAAAATCAGGATACAGTATTTTAAAATTATTAAATACTTGATACACTACTTGTTTTGCATTTGACGTACTATTTGAATACTGAACATCTACTTGTTCTGCACGAGACAAGTCTAGCATTTCTTGTACTAAACTTTTCATTCGAACAATTTCTTGTAAACTAGCTTCTAACGATTCATCCAAAACTTCTGGGTCTTGTTTTCCCCATCGATTTAATAAGCTTAAATGACCTTCGATAATAGCAACAGGCGTTCTTAATTCATGAGAAACGTCCTCTACAAACTGTTCTTGTTGTTCAATATAGCGTCTCATGCGATCCAACATCTCATTAAAAATCTCTGCTATATCCGCTAGTTCATCATTCGAATGAATATCCGGCATGTGAATATTTGATTGTGGATCTTTTCGGATAGTATCCATTGTATCTCTTAATACTTTTAAAGGTTTTAAGAAATAAGAAGATAAAATGAACCCCAATATACTACTAACCACTAAGGCAATCAGTTCTAGAATGATTAAAGTCACTAATAGATGGTTCTTGATTTCATAAAAAGAGGATAGTTCATAAAAAGCTTGAATATATCCAATTCGTTCTCTGCTTTGTTTTGATACAACAGGATGAATAATTAAAAATCCAGTTTTATCATCAATCGTTTTTATTACTGGTTTTTCTTGTTCCTTTTGTAATAATTTATTTTTCGTTTTTTGTGTCTCAAAAATTAATTTTTCACTCGAATCATAGACAGATAAAAATAAAGACGGTTGCCCCAATTCTGATAGCATGGTATCTAATTCAAATAGAGAGCCTTCAACAGCTAACTTATTCATTGTTAAATTGTCTTCATTAACAGAAGATGCTCGCAACTGTTCATAAACTTCTGTGACGGTTAACTCTTTATCAGATTCCGATAATCTAAGGGCAACTTCTGCAACAGTTCGTTCTGCATTTTCACGCTCTTTATCAACAATCAGATTAACAGAGGATTGATAAGTGATTACAGCGAAAATAGTGAAGACAACAAATATGAAGAAAGAACTTGCAAAGGCCCACTTAATTGTTAAGGAAGGCCCCTTCAGTTCTTTTTCTTGCTTTTTTTTAAATTTGAATCTTCTCACGAGCGCATCACATAACCAGTTCCACGCACAGTTTGGATGTAACTTTCTTCGCCTGGGACGTCGATTTTGTTACGTAAATAACGAATGTAAACATCAACAACATTAGTTTCGACTTCTGTTTCATAACCCCAAACTTTATTCAGTAATACATCACGCGCTAAAACGACATTAACATTTTCCATTAAAGTCAGTAATAATTCATACTCACGTTTTGTCAGTTCAATCATTTCAGAATTACGGCGTACTACACGATTTTCTTTTTCAATCGTTAAATCACGGTAAGTAATCGTTGTTTGTTTGGCCACATTTTTATCGCCTTCTATATCAATACGGCGAAGTAATGCTCGTAAACGAGCTAACAATTCTTCTATAGCGAAAGGTTTAACAATATAATCATCCGCACCATGATCCAAACCAGAAACACGATCAATCACTGAGTCACGAGCTGTCATCATGATAATTGGCGTATTTTTAACTTGGCGAATTCGACGACAAACTTCTAAACCATTCAATTCAGGTAACATCAAATCCAACAAAATAGCATCCCATTCACCATTCAAAGCTGCTTCTAAACCAGTTCGTCCATTAGAATGCACTTCCGCTGTATATCCTTCATGCTTCAATTCTAATTCAACAAAGCGAGCTAAGTTTTTTTCATCTTCAATTATAAGAATATTACTCATTCGATTATTTTTCCTTTCTATATTAACAGACTATCTTAAAGCTCATCAATTATACCTACTTTTTTGTGAAAAAGCTAGTACAAATGCCTTTTTACAAAAAATACCAGAATATAATGAAAAAAAGAAACCACGAAACAGTCAATGTTCTCATGGTTTCTTGCCGATTATTCTTCGTTATACCAATTATAGTGGTACGTACCTTCTTTATCCGTGCGTTGATACGTATGTGCGCCAAAATAATCTCTTTGCGCTTGGATAAGATTAGCTGGTAATCGCTCAGAACGATAAGAATCATAATAAGAAATTGCAGAAGAAAATGTTGGAACTGGAATCCCCGCTTTAACAGCCAGTGCTACAACATCACGTAATGATTGTTGATATTTTTCAGTAATATCAACAAAGTAATCATCTAATAATAGATTTTCAATACTAGGGTTTTTTTCGTATGCATCTGTGATTTTTTGTAAAAATCTTGCACGAATAATACATCCTGCACGCCAAATTTTAGCGATTTCACCAAATGGCAGATTCCAATCATATTCTTCAGAGGCAACTCTAAGTTGTGCAAATCCTTGCGCATAACTCATGATTTTACTGAAATACAGCGCTTCTCTAATTTTTTCAATTAATTCAGCTTTATCACCATCATAAGCAGAAACGTTAGGTCCTGTAAGTACTTTACTAGCTTTCACTCGCTCTTCTTTATAAGCTGAGATAAAACGAGCAAATACTGATTCAGTAATCAACGGTAGTGGTACACCTAAATCAAGTGCACTTTGACTTGTCCATTTACCCGTTCCTTTATTACCAGCCGCATCTAAAATGACATCCACAATCGGTTTGCCTGTGCCTTCATCATCTTTTCTAGTTAAGATATCAGCTGTAATTTCAACTAAGTAGCTATCAAGTTCGCCGCTATTCCATTCTTTGAATATCGCTGCTAACTCTTCATCTGTTGGATCCAAAAGTTGTTTCATTAAATCATAGGATTCAGCGATTAGTTGCATATCTCCATATTCGATACCATTATGAACCATTTTTACATAATGACCTGCACCATTTGGACCAATGTAAGTCACACATGGTTCGCCATCTTCCGCTTTTGCAGAAATTTTTTCTAAAATCGGTGCAACCAATTCATAAGCTTCTTTTTGTCCACCTGGCATAATAGACGGTCCTTTAAGCGCCCCTTCTTCTCCACCAGAAACCCCTGTTCCGATAAAATTGATTCCTGAATTTGCTAATTCTTCATTTCTCCGCATTGTATCTTTAAAGAATGTGTTCCCACCATCGATTAAGATATCACCTTTATCAAGATGAGGTAATAATTCTTGAATCGTTGCATCTGTCGCAAATCCAGCTTTAACCATCAACATAATTCGACGTGGTTTTTCAATCGAATCAACAAACTCTTCTATTGTGTAAGTTGCTTTAAAATTCTTGTCCGGATGCTCTTCAACAACCTCAGTTGTTTTTGCACCTGTCCGGTTGAATAATGAAACAGAGTATCCTCTACTTTCAATGTTTAGAGCTAAGTTTTTACCCATTACAGCCATTCCGACTACGCCAAATTGTTGTTTTGTCATCATTTATCCTCCTACGATGTTTAAAGAAAATTTCATTAGAATTTTCTTACAATTCTTTATCATTATAACTTAGAATCTTTTATATGAAAACAAAATAGTTTATCAGATTGATAAAATTTATGAAAATAGAATGAAAATACGAACATATCATTTTAAAAAAATCCCCAAGGCTCCATGGTTAGCCTTGGGGATTCAACATTTTCTAAAAAATGTCTTATGCTTCTTTAGACATTACATCTTTACCGTCGTAGTGTCCACATGCTGGACATACGTGATGGCTTTTTCTCATTTCGCCACAGTTTGAACATGCGTTCAACCCTTTGATTGTTAATTTGTAGTGTGTACGACGTTTTGCTTTTTTAGCTTTCGACGTTCTTCTAGCTGGTACTGCCATTGTTGTTCCACCTCCTTGTACAAATGTGTGCAACGAATGCACAATATATTCCAATCTTACTTGTCATCTTTTTCTTCAGTTGACTCACTAAACAATTCAGATAATTTTGCAAGACGAGGATCCACTGTTTGTTGTGCGTGTTCTTCCCTTTGGCGCAGATAATCTTCTTCTGAAAGAACTTCCCAATCATCACCTTTTGGTAAATCGTGAGATTCTTGCTCCTCTTCAGTCAGAACTTGAATCGGAATTGACAATAAAATATTATCTTCTACCGACTCGTCCAAATCGATTGTTGGTTTTTCTAAAAGAATTACTTCTTCTTCTGAAAAACGTTCATCTCTTTGGTCGAATTGTTCCTTAGTCATAAAGACTTCATCCACATCGATTACCATCTTAAGTGGAACAGGGGTCAATGAACGTGAAGAAGGTACAGTTACAATAACATCGATCTTATAATGGATCAAGTACTCATCTTTTCCCACTGTCAATAATCCTGAAACCTTGACTGGACTTACATCTAAAATCATACTATCTCTTTTCATCAAAGAGTTTTTCAGTTCTAATGTTTCCGAAAATTCTAATGGATTATCTTTATATTTATTTAGTTCTAATAAAGACCATTTCATATTCATCACTCCTAAGCAACAAAAGCAATTATACAGGGGGATGAAAACTTTGTCAATGAAATTTTCTTTCTAGCATTTTCTAAAAATGGTTCTGCAAATTTTTTTGTTCTATTTTTATGATCAATGGTAAAATAGAATAAAAAGGAGTGGGATTATGAGCGTATTGAAATTTGAAGATGTTTCATTCATTCGAGAAAACAAATTTTTGTTAAATAACATAAATTGGACAATCGAAGCAAATCAAAATTGGGCAATTTTAGGGCTAAATGGAGCAGGAAAAACATTGCTTTTACAATTAATTACCGGTTATCTTTGGCCTACCAAAGGACGTTTAGAGGTTTTGGGGCAAGTTTTCGGTAAATCCTCCATCCCTGATTTACAACGACGTATCGGGTGGGTTAGCACGGCTTTGCAGTATCGTATGAAAAATTCAGAGAGTGCAGAACATACTGTTTTATCAGGGAAATTTGCTAGTATTGGTATTTATGAGTCTTATACAGAAAGTGATTTGGACGAAGCAAAAGAAATTTTGATTAAAGCTGGGGGCGAATCTCTAATTGGAAAAAGCTATGGCGTTTTATCTCAAGGTGAGCGTCAATTAGTTTTAATTTCAAGAGCTTTAATGACCCATCCAGAGCTGTTAATCTTAGATGAACCTTGTAACGGCTTAGACTTGTTTGCACGAGAAAAGTTATTGGCTCAAATTCAACAAATCGCTGACCAAAAAGACAGTCCAAATCTGATTTACGTAACCCATCATACTGAAGAAATTCTTTCTTGTTTTGAACATTTACTTCTATTAAAAGATGGGAAGATTTTTGCTGAAGGGACTCAAAATGATTTGTTTTCAACTGAGTACTTAACAACATTTTATGACGAACCGATCCAATTAGTTTCTTTAAAAAATGATCGTATCGCCGTTTATCCTAAATAGTAACTTAATTTTACAGAATAGATTATGAAAAAAAGACATTTACCAACTGCATTGCAATCGGTAAATGTCTTTTTTATAAGATAATGTCTTGTTTAATCAGCTTTTTTCTTCTTTTTACTTGCTTTTTCACGTTCGTTTTTGTTTAGAATTTGTTTTCTTAAACGAATGCTTTCTGGTGTTACTTCACAATATTCATCGTCATTCAAGAATTCTAGTGATTCTTCTAACGTTAATTTCTTAGGACGTTTGATGACAGATGTTTGGTCTTTCGTTGCTGAACGAACGTTCGTCATTTGTTTCGCTTTAGTGATATTTACTGTTAAGTCATTATCACGGTTATTTTCTCCGACAATCATACCTTCGTATACTTCGGTTGTAGGCTCAACAAAAACTGTTCCACGTTCTTCAATACTCATAATACTATAAGTGGTTGCTTTACCTGTATCAATAGAAACTAGCGCGCCTTGATGACGTCCGCCAATTACACCATTAATCATTGGTAGGTATTGATCAAATGTATGATGCATAATACCATAGCCACGAGTCATTGATAAGAAATCAGTGGTATATCCAATCAGTCCACGAGCAGGAGCTAGGAAAATCAAACGGATTTGACCATTCCCAGTATGAATCATATCTTGCATTTCACCTTTACGTAAACTCAAAGATTCGATTACACTACCCATATATTCTTCTGGCGTGTCGATTTGTACACGTTCAAAAGGCTCACATTTTACGCCATCGATTTCGCGTTCAATAACTTCTGGACGAGATACTTGTAATTCATAGCCTTCACGACGCATATTTTCAATCAAGATTGATAAGTGCAATTCTCCACGACCCGAAACAGTCCAAGCATCTGGCGCAATTGGTTCGACACGTAAAGATACGTCTGTTTGCAATTCAGCCATTAAGCGTTCTTCAATTTTACGAGCTGTGACAAATTTACCTTCACGTCCAGCAAATGGTGAATTATTCACTAAAAATGTCATTTGTAGTGTTGGTTCATCAATATGCAGAATTGGTAATGCTTCTTGATGATTCACGTCAGCTACAGTTTCTCCAACGAAAATGTCTTCCATTCCAGAAACCGCGATTAAATCGCCAGCTTTTGCTTCGTTGATTTCAACTCGTTGCAAGCCAAAGAAACCAAAGATTTTAGTTACACGGAAGTTTTTAACACTGCCATCAAGTTTCATTAAGGCAACCTGATCGCCCACTTTCATCGTGCCACGGAAAACACGTCCGATTCCGATACGACCGACATAATCATTGTAGTCCAACAAAGATACTTGGAACTGTAATGGTTCCTCTGAATTGTCGATTGGTGCTGGTACATGTTCAATAATTTGGTCAAAAATTGGTGCCATTGTTGGCTCTTGATCAGCTGGATTATCAGAATCACTTGATGTTCCATTTAAAGCAGAAGCATAAACAACTGGGAAATCCAATTGATCATCATCTGCGCCTAATTCGATAAATAATTCTAAAACATCATCAACAACGTGTTCTGGACGAGCCGATGGTTTATCGATTTTATTTACAACGACGATAGGTGTTACTTTTTGTTCTAGCGCTTTTTTCAATACGAAACGTGTTTGCGGCATTGTTCCTTCATACGCATCAACAACTAAAACCACACCATCTACCATTTTCATGATACGCTCTACTTCACCACCGAAGTCCGCGTGTCCTGGTGTATCTAAAATATTGATACGAGTTCCTTTGTAATCAACTGCTGTATTTTTAGCTAGAATCGTGATTCCACGTTCGCTTTCAATTGCATTTGAATCCATTGCACGTTCTTGTAATTGTGTATGTCCATCTAATGTATCAGACTGCTTTAATAATTCATCTACTAATGTTGTTTTACCATGATCGACGTGAGCGATGATTGCTACGTTACGAATATCTTCTCTGAATTTCAATGTATTTGCTCCTTATCTTTTGCCTTACGTTACTTGTTCATTAAATCCGACTGTTTATTATAACAAATTTTTTTCATGAAATATAGTCTAAAGTTTTCAAAAGTTTTGAAAACAGCCATATTTATCACGATTTCTATGAAAAAACACTGATTTTTAAGAAAGAAAGTGGTTCTTTTTCTCTCTATTAGTGACTTCCAAGTAACGCTAACATTTGATCAAACGCTTTATTGGTCGCAGCTAAAAAGTATTCACGTCCTGCAAAATGCAGTGGCCCACCTTCGATATTCGCAAATTTAAAGCCAAATTCTTCGATCAGTACAATTCCCGCCGCATAATCCCACGGACTTAAGTTCGACAGATAACCAATATGATTTCCTTTTAGCATTGAAATAAATTCTAAGCCTGCACAACCGCTGATTCGTACACCCATACTTTTTTTACCAATTATTGTTGCTTGATGAACATTGTCGCCATGCATATAAGCATTCATTCCCAAAAGACCTTCAGACAAAGTTAAATTTTCGGGTGCAGATATTTTGGTTTGATTGCAATAAACGCCATATCCTTTGCCGCCCCAATAAAGTTGGTCTTGCATCACATCATAAATAAATCCTAATTGACCAATTCCTTCATCAAAAATAGCCAGCATAATACAAAAGTTTTCTTTTTCCAAAACAAAATTTAATGTCCCATCAATTGGATCAATAATCCAAACTCTTCCAGCTAAGGAATCAATCGTATCAAAGCCTTTTTCTTCAGCTAAAATGCGATCATTAGGATACTTTTCTTTAATTTTTGCGATAAAAAAGGCTTGTGTTTCTTCATCTATATTCGTTACTAAATCAGTACGGTTCTGCTTTTGTGAAATTTGAATTTCTTGGTTTAAATTCTTACGGATATTCTCAGCAGCTTGATTGAGCCATTGCTTTATTTCAGCAACTAAATTTTCTGTCTCCATTTTCTTAGCCTCCTATTTTAAGCAATCCTTTGGTTGTTTTTTTTGCTTGTTGAACGGTTCGATACAAAGAATAACCTGAAACTTTCTCAAACTCATTTCCTAAACGTTTTTCTTCTCCAATACTTTTGACAACTTCCTTAAACTTTTTATAGGTTGTCATAAAAATGTCTATTTGGATTCCCGACTCATTCGCTTTTTCAACTGCCGTCCACATATTTGTAACAATAACCATTTCTTCTGTCGTCCAATCTAAATCCAGGGGATATTGATAATCATTCATAGATTTCTCCTAACTGTCAGTTAAACATCATTTATTTTTTACTAAATCTCGGTATAAATAAAATTCCTTTTTCGATTTCAACTTGTTGTGCTACGTAAATTCCTGAGTTTCCTGAACACATATAGCTTATCACACAAATGAAAAAGAAAAAGAGCGCGGCTTGGCTACCGAATAATTCGATTCCCATAATAAAACAAGCAATTGGTGTATTGGTGGCTCCTGAAAAAACACCAATAAAACCTAAAGCAGCCAAAAAAGGAATCGAAAGCTGTAAAATTGGTGCTAATGTACTTCCCAAAGTAGCACCGATTTCAAATAAAGGCGTAACCTCGCCTCCTTGATACCCTGCACCTAATGATAAAACAGTAAAGAATAATTTTCCAATAAAATCAAATGAATGACTTGTTCCATTAAAGGCTGCTTCCAATAAAGGTAAACTTAGCCCTAGATAGCGTTGCGTTTGCAAAATTAGCGCAAACAAAACAACGATTGCTCCACCGATAAAATTTCTAAGTACAGGATCAATAATCCATTTTGTATAAATTTTTTTCAAATAAACAATTGAGCGACTAAACAGCCAGCCAACAAGTCCAAAGCAAACCCCTGCAACCAGTAATTTAACAAATAAAAGAGCTGACCAATCAGGAATCGCTCCCATTGAATAATGTGTATGAGTAACACCAAACATTTCGGTAACAAAATTAGCAAAAAAAGCAGCAAAGAAACTGGGAAATAGTGCATCTGAACGCAAACGACCGATCACTAAAACTTCTAATGCAAAAATCGTTCCAGCTAAAGGCGTTCCAAAAACGGAGCTAAATCCTGCACTAATCCCACAAATAATCACAATTTCTCTTTCACTCTTATATAATTTAAATAAACGCCCCACATTGCTAGCAACTGTGCCCCCCATTTGAACCGCTGTTCCTTCACGCCCAACGGAACCACCAAATAGATGCGTGGTGATTGTACCGAATAAAGTGAGTGGAATCAAACGTAACGGAATTTCTTCTTTTCCACCATTGGCTTGATCAATCACCAAATTGTTGCCACGATTTGAATTTTTACCGTATTTTAAATATAGAAAAGCAAAAATTGCACCGCTGATTGGTAATAAAAATAGTAACCATGGATGAGCGAGTCGTACTTTTGTCACAAAATCCAAACTTAATAAGAAAAAAGCAGATAAGCAGCCCATAATTAATCCAATAACAAGTGAAATAAGCAACCATTTGCCCATGTAAATCCCTATTTTAATTGGTTTCATCCATTCTTTTTCCATCCTAAACTCCTTATCTCGTATAATTATCATTAAAATATCTTTTAAAAAAACATTTATTGTTTTATCTTCAATCAATTTGGCTAAGTTTCTAATAGGTTCTTTTAAAAATATACCTTTGTTTTTAATAAATCACAAGTCATTTTCCAGTGATTATATTTCTGCTATCTAATTAGAAATATCACCTTCTATATTAATTGCCGTTTGTTACTCTTTTAGACTTGCAAATTAGTCTTCATATGCTAGTATGAAAATGAAATTATATTTTATTTATACTTTTATATTCTATAACTAAAGAAAGGATGCTTTTTTTGAAAGAATTAACACATGGCAATCCAGCAAAATTGATTTTCTATTTTACAATTCCGTTATTAATTGGTAATATCTTTCAGCAGTTTTATAATATGGCAGATATGATTATTGTGGGGCAAACGTTAGGAAAAGATGCTTTAGCGGCAGTGGGTTCAACAGGTAGTATTACTTTTTTGATCCTTGGTTTTGCTCAAGGTCTGACAGCTGGATTATCAATTATTACTTCTCAACGATTTGGCGGTAAAGATTATCGTGGCGTGAAAAAGAGTTTTGCTACAGGTATTGTTATAAGCGCTATCATAACGGTTATTTTGACCATCGTCAGTCTTATTTTTGTTCGTCCGATGCTTGTTCTGATGCGAACGCCTACCGAAATCATTGATGATGCGCAAATTTTTATCTCCATTATTTTATTTGGAATTTTTGCTGCAGTTGCGTTTAATTTATTATCAAATGTAATTCGCGCTCTTGGTGACAGTCGTACTCCCTTATTCTTCTTGATGATTGCTTGTGTCATCAATGTTGTTTTAGATCTTATTTTAATTATTAATTTTCATATGGGTGTAGCTGGAGCTGGAGTTGCCACGGTCACTGCGCAAATTGTTGCGAGTATTTTATGTATCATTTATATTTATGTTAAAATTCCGAATCTTCAATTAAGGAAAAAGGATTTTAAACTGGATAAAAGTGAATTTCGCACGCATTTAAATATTGCCTTACCGATGGCTTTTCAATCATCGATTATCGCAATTGGCGCGATTATTTTACAGGCTGCAGTCAATAGTTTGGGGACCGATGCGGTAGCTGCTCAAGCAGCTGCGGGAAAAATCGATCAATTCGCTGTTCAGCCAATGATGTCATTCGGAATTGCGATGGCAACTTTCACGGCACAAAATTATGGTGCTAAGAAATTTGGCCGTATTTTAACAGGTGTTAAACAATGCTTAGTAATGAGTATTTCTTTCAGCTTATTGGCAGGCGGAATCATGATTATTTTTGGTAAACAACTGGTCACTTTATTTATTAGTGGACAAGAGACTACTGTCTTAAATCTTTCTCAGACTTATTTTATTGCTAATGGAAGTATGTATTGGATTTTAGCTATTTTATTTATTCTACGATATACCCTTCAAGGATTGGGACAAAGTGTTATTCCAACAATTGCTGGGATTATGGAATTAGTGATGCGTTCTTTCGCTGCTATTTTTCTAACCGCTCTCTTTGGCTTCCTTGGCGCTGCTTTAGCCTCACCACTTGCTTGGGCTGGTTCGGTTTTCGTTTTGTTTACTTCATATCTAAAAGCGATGAAACGATTGAAGAAACTAGAAGCAGAAAAAGAAGCTGGCACGGTTGAAGAACCCGTTAAGTTTCTAGATTAGGTCTTTTTGAAAACAATGAATGTATATAAATAAGCGACAAAGCATAAAAATTCTGGGAAGAATCTTAATGTTTCGTTGCTTATTTTTTATCGTATTGTTTTTATTGAGGTATTAATTTTGTACCGAGCATAATTGGCTAATTTAGTTAAAAAAGGATCTAACTCCTCTTCGCTAAAACTAGTTTTAATAAAGTAACAACCATCCCCACTGATTTTATGGAATTCCTCAACTTTGTCAGACTGCTTAATAAAATTTTCGAACTGTTCAAAATTCGTCGAATTCATATATACCGTGATTAATTGAACTCTGCTTATTTTTTCTTTTATTGTATAGCCTTGAATCACTCCTGACTCTTCTAAATTTTTTATTCTTACCCCCACTGCTTGTCCTGTTAAATGAATTTTTTCACCAATTGATTTATGGGATTCTCTTGAATTCTCTTTAAGCATTTTTATTATTTTTTTATCTAAATGGTCCATCTAAAATTCATTCCTTTCATCTTGAAAATAATCTTGTCTATTATTTTTCAATCTTTAAGTTTTTTTGGTCTATTTTTTCATTCATCAATTACTTATCTTCTGTAAATATAATAAAATAAACTCATCAATTATACGAGGTGAAATAATATGAAATTAGGATTAATTATTATCGATATTCAAAACGATTATTTTGAAGGGGGACAAATGGCTCTTGAAAACACGTCTCAAACACTAGCAAATATTATAACTATAAAAGAGTTCTTTGAAAGAAATCTTTTACCAATCTATCTTGTTCAACATATAAATGATGCAGAAAGTGCTTTTTTTAGAAAAGGAAGTTTTGGAGCAGAAATACATGCGGATCTTTTTCCCATTGCAACTAGCAATCATTTAATTGTTAAGCAATTTCCAAACAGTTTTTTGAATACTGATTTAGAAAATAAGCTTAAACAAGAGAACGTTGACAAAGTGGTTATCGTCGGAATGATGACGCATATGTGCGTAGATTCAACAACCAGAGCTGCAAAAGAATTGGGCTACGAACCCATTTTAATCAGTGATGGTTGTACTACAAGAAGCTTGAATTTCAATTCAAAAATGGTCTCAATGAATGATGTACAAACAGCATTTTTTAGCGCTTTGAGCAGTTTTTCCGAAGTGATGACTGTCACTGATTTCTTAGATGTTAACTAACTTTTCAAGCAACAGAATAATTAAGGCTCGTAAATGTTCTGAAAAATAATATTCGTTCAAACTGTGTAGTGAAAATGTCGATTGATTTAATTCAACATTTACTACGCAGTTTTAATTATTTATCTAACGATACTTGACCTTACTTTTATTAAGGGTAAATAAGTAAGAATTTCTTGAAGCAGAATTAAATGACTTTTTGTTCGTTTCATCTCTTATTTCCCTTGATCCTTAAACTAATGTTATTTCCACTTAGTGTATAGAATAGAAATAAACGATTGAGTAAGCTTTTTCATTAGAATGCACACTTAACCTTCAGACAATTTAATCATTTGGCACTTTTTCAATTTGGCTAGAACCGAACTGAAAACGACTTGAAAACAGCAACCACTGTCTATCCAAGGATGCCAACAATAGCGTAGCATTAGCTTTTTTCGTTGTACCTTTTTTTGACACACAACACAAGAAGAAGCTAGGTTTCTTCAAGCTACTATTATTGACTGATTTAGGTATTGGACACCACGCCAATACCTTTTTTTATTTCTATTCTATAAATGTTTATTAAAAATAGCAAAATAAAAAACGGCACCTTACAACCTGACTAGAATCATGTTGCAAGGCCCCGAATACGCAGCAACCACTGCTTATCCGAGTTGCCGATAGCGCGTACCGAAGTACCCGCATGTTTTATTGTACTTAATTTTGAGGAATTTGACTAGTACATTTGGCAAATTATTTCTTCTTTTTGACGATTTTACGTTTTCTTTGGCGAACTATTGCACATGATGAGGCACAAATAGGTCTGATCTTTTTTTATTTTCCTGTTTGGCTCAACAAAAAAATGGGAAGGAAGTAGCAAAATGAGTAAAGAACAGCATTTGAAGGTGGTCCCCTATCAAGATATTTTGGATGTGCAAAGTGAATTGATTAAGTTAAGGTCATGGCAGAAATCGTTAGTCTATTTAGATGAATTTTTTGATGAGAAAACAACGAAAAATAAGAAAGATATACGAATGAGGTATTATTCTTACGCGCAGTTGCATCAGATTTTTTCAAATGACTTTGAAGACGTACTAACCAAAAGTGAAATAATTGTGAGACAGATGATGCAAAGAAGAAAAATTTCAGTATAGAAACGCATAAAAAAACGTAAGCAAGAGTAGCGTCTCATTTGCTTACGTTTCATTTTTATTCAATTCTTAGGAATTAAACCGATTGTTCACGGCCAAAATATTGTTTCCACTTTGTTTTTAAGTTTTGAGTCATTGGTTCTGAAGCTTCTTTAATCGCACAATATTTGTCTACCATTGTAACGATATAGCTTTCTTTATATTTCGGCGGGGCAATCGTTGCTCCCCACATATGTTTAAGAATAATATCACGCTCTAAATCAGAAAGCTCTGTTAATTTTTCTGCATTTTTCACGGCAATTCTTGGGTGCATATAGGCATGCGAGCCTTCATCAAACTTGGTTGTACGCCAATCATAGTAAAATAAGTCATGTAATAAACCTGCACGAGCGGTTGCTCTAGCATCGCCGTTCCATTTTTTGGCTAATTTATAACTATGGTAGGAAACACTGATTGAATGTTCTAAACGAGTTGAATGAACATGCTGTGTATAATCACCTAAGCGTTGTACTTCTTCGGTTGCTAGTAAATCTTCTACATACGACATATATTCTTGATCTTCACGCCATTTTTCAGTCATTAATTCTGGTTCCACCTTTTCTTTAAGCGACATCTACGATAACTTGATGAAAGTATAGCACCTTTAATTTAGAATTACTATGTTTTTAGAATTACGTAAAGAAAGTTTAATAATTGCTTTATAACTCACTGGCAATTGTCATAATAACGTAATCTTTACGACTAAAATAGTTTAACTAAAAGTAAGAACGGAAAACGAATCATTCTGATTACATTTCATTCGGAGCATGTAACCCAAGAAGTCTTAGGTCTTCTTTTAGGTTTGTTGCTACAGAATAAACTAAAGCTAAACGAGCTTCTTTTTGCTCATCATCTAAAAGAATTTTGACATGCGCATAATACTTATTAAACGCTTGCGCTAATTGAATCGCATGTTTAGCAATCACTGATGGTTCATATTTTTCAGCTGCTTGTACCACTGTTTCAGGGAATTTTTGGATTAATTTGATGACTTCCCAACTATCTTTGTCATTCAACGCATAAGCTTTTGTTTTATCTGGAACAAAATCAGCTTTTCTCAAAATACTCATTGCACGCGCATGTGTATACTGAACATACGGACCAGTTTCACCTTCAAAACGAACGACTTCTTCTAACACAAAATCAAAATTATTCAAACGATCGTTTTTCAAATCATGGAAAATAACCGCGCCAATCCCAACTTGTTTCGCAACGGTTTCACGATCCGCTAAATCAGGATTTTTTTCGGTAATTTGATTACTTGCTAGCTGAACCGCTTCATTAAGCACTTCTTCTAATAAAACGATTTTCCCTTTACGAGTCGATAATTTTTTCCCGCCTTGTGTAATCAAGCCAAATGGAACATGTGTCATATCATCTGACCAATCAAAGCCCATTTCTTTTAAAACAGCTTTTAATTGTTTGAAGTGATTTGATTGCTCATTCCCTACAACATATAATGCTTTAGCAAAATTATACGTACGTTTACGATAAAGAGCTGCTGCTAAATCACGAGTGATATATAATGTTGCACCATCTGATTTTTTGATTAAGGCTGGATTTAAATCGTAAGCAGATAAATCAACGATTTCTGCCCCATCATTTTCTTGCAACAGATGTTTTTCCTCAAGCATCGTTACAATTTCATCCATCTTATCGTTGTAGAAGGCTTCACCATTATAAGAATCAAATGATACTTCTAACATAGAATAAATTTTATCGAATTCTTTTAATGACTCTGTACGGAACCATTGCCATAAATCGTAGGCTTCTTGATCCCCTTCTTCTAATTTTTTAAACCACGCACGTGCTTCATCTTCCAACTCTGGTTGCGTTTCAGCTTCTTCATGGAATTGAACATATAATCGCAATAATTCATTGATTGGTGCATTTTTAACCGCTTCTTCAGAACCCCATTTTTTATAGGCAACAATTAGTTTCCCAAATTGCGTCCCCCAATCGCCTAAATGATTGATTCGAACAGGTGCGTAACCAATTTTTTCTAAAATAAACGCAATTGAGTTTCCAATAACTGTAGAACGTAAGTGTCCCATTGAAATTGGTTTTGCAATATTAGGTGAAGACATATCAATCGGCACTTCACCATTTTCACCAATTGAGCTATCGCCATAATGATTTTGTTCTTTCAAAACTTGACCAATAACCGCTTGGCTAACTGCTGCTTTATTCATGAAAAAGTTCAAATAAGGACCAACGACTTCGATTTTTTCAAAGTCTTTGCGATCAATTTTTTCTGCTAAATCAGCAGCAATTTGTTGTGGTGCTTTACGATAGACTTTCGCTAAAGAGAAAGCGGGAAAAGCTACATCTCCATGATCAACCGATTTTGGATTTTCTAGTAACTGAAAGACTTCTTCTAGTGTTAAATCATCTTTCACTACTTCATAAATGGCTTTTGTTACGATTTCTTTGTTGTTCACGTGGTTTCCTCCTAGAATATTTAAATAGAACTGAATCAATGATTAGTTATCAATTTTCAATAAATTGTTTTTTCTTTGGCTTAATAGTATCAGAATGGAACAAATAATAGGACAAAATAAAAGTCTCTGATGTCAATAAACATCAGAGACGAGATTTCCCGCGGTACCACTCTATTTGCCCAGAAAAAATGGGCCCACTTTATCTGATAACGGCAGATAACCGTCTGCTAATGCAAATTCTCTTAAGTGCGTTTCCTAAGTTTCGTCATTTTCGGCTTTCACCTTCCCGAAATCGCTTGGCTGACTAAAAACGAAGTACTCTCTTTTTCATCAAATCAGTATGAAACTGGGTTTATTATAGCAAATTTTTTAGTAACTGCCTAGTGATACTAAGAATATTTAACGATTTTTATTCCTTAAAAGGTCAAACTAGGATTGGCATTTAGCGTGTAATCGGCAACGTGTTGTTGTTCTACTTCCATAAAAGCAGCACTACCAATCATCGCTGCATTATCACCACAAAGATTTAATGGTGGAACGATAAATGTGATTTCTGGTAGTTCTTTCGCTAATGCTTCCTTCAAAGTCGTTCTTAATCCTTGGTTAGCTGCAACCCCTCCCGCTAAAATCAGTTGTTTGACGGGATACTCTTTACATGCGCGAATTGTTTTCGTGACTAACACTTCAATAACACTAGCTTGGAAACTGGCAGCTAAATCTTCAACAGACAGTGTTTCTCCTCTTTGTTCCGCATTATGAACTAAATTGATAAAGGAACTTTTCAACCCACTAAAACTAAAATCATAATTATCTTCTTTCAGCATTGCTCGCGGAAAATGGTAGGTATCCTGCCCTTGATGAGCGAGTTGATCAATTTCTTTCCCACTTGGATAAGAAAGTCCTAAGACACGCCCTACTTTATCGTAAGCTTCTCCAGCAGCATCATCTCTCGTTTCACCAATAATTTCAAACGAACCTGATTCTTTTAGGTACACTAACTCGGTGTGTCCGCCACTTACAAGCAACGCTAGTAAAGGAAACTTTAAAGGTTCGACAAAATTTGCCGCATAGATATGTCCTGCCATATGATTGACGGGAATCAACGGTAAGTCATTGGCCCAAGCAAACGCTTTGGCAGCAGAAATTCCAATCAACAACGCGCCAACTAAACCTGGTCCATAAGTCACTGCAACAGCACTTAAATCAGTCGTTGTTACATTTGCTTGTTCTAATGCTTCCTCAATACATAACGTGATTTCTTCTACGTGATGCCGACTTGCAACTTCAGGGACCACACCACCAAAGCGACGATGACTTTTGACTTGAGAAGCCACAATATTAGAACAAATTTTATTGCCATCTTCCACTACAGCAACACTGGTTTCATCACAGCTACTTTCGATTGCTAGGATCAATTTTCGTTCCTTTTTAAAAAAAGACATAAACTGGTTTCACTTCCTTAATTTTAAACACATAATTAGTGCATCTTCTTTTGGATGCGAATAATAATTTTTACGTATGGCTATTTCTTCAAACCCTTGTTTTTGATACAATTTTTGTGCCACTCTATTCGAGCAGCGAACCTCTAAGAATAATTGTTGAATTTCTTTTTGTTTTAACGATTCGCTGAGTTCTTTTATTAGTTGTTTGCCATAGCCTTGGGATTGAAATACTTGCTTTATAGCCACATGCGTTATTTCGGCTTCATCTAAAATAAGATGACAACTAACAAAACCCACATACTGATTTTCTTTCATTATTATAAGGTAATGACTATATTCAAGTTTTAAATCCGCTAAAAATTGCTCTTTTGACCAAGGTGAACCATCTTTATAAGCATTTTGACAAAGTTCCCATAAAATTAACGGTAAATCAATTCCCTCAATCTCTTCTTTTCGGTATATTTTCATTTCGTTTTCCATTATAAATCTAAAACCATTTCCAAAGCATCTTCTTTATCCCCATCATAATAATTTCGATGGATAGCTCGCGACACAAAACCCATTTTACGATAAAGTCGTTGCGCATTTTTGTTACTTAAACGAACTTCTAATGACATAGTTTCACACTCGTGTTGTTTGGCAAATTTTTTGACTTCTTTAATTAATAGTGTTGCAATTCCTCTGCCTTGATAAGTGGTATGTACAGCTAAATTTGTGATGTGTCCATCGTTTTTGATGATGCGAGAACCAATAAAACCAATGACTTTCCCCTCTTTTTCAATCAATAGATAGAGATTTGGTTTAGCGGTTTTCAATTCGGAGACAAAAGCGCTTTTTGTCCAAGGCATCTCGCCAGAATAAACTTCTCGTTCAATAGCCAATAAATCTTTGATGTCATTTAAAGTGATTTTTCTTATCGTATAGTTCTCGTTTAAAATTGTTACGGTTTTTTCTACCGTTTCTTGTTCTTCAGAAGTAAACATTGCTAAGATTCGTTCAAAAGGATTAAATTTTTTCAACATAATTTTGGCCCTCATCTGTATGATCTTTCAACCAATTTTCTTCTGCTTCCACACGTTTTAAATAGTCTGGTAAAAAATCATGAATCGAAACAGGCTCCGCTAATCTGCCTAATTCAGCAAGTACTCGTCCAGATGGAATTTGCCAAGCAGGAACCTCGTTAAATGTCGCATTTGGTAATGTAGTTTGAATAATATCTCGAAATTTTCCCACATCTTCTCCAACAAAATAAACAGAAGGCAATTCTTTCAACTGCTCTAACCATTTTTCAAGAGAAATGTGTTGGTCTGCGATGGTGTTGGCACAAATACCATCTTGATATTCGTAACAGCCAGTATAAACATTATTTCTTCTGGCATCGAACAGAGGAACAATTGGTCCTTTTACTAACATACAATTAGCCGCAAGTGTTTTTAAACTAGAAATTCCGACTAATTCTTTCTTCATTGTGTAGGCTAATGTTTTAGCAGTTGTAACGCCAATCCTTAAGCCTGTATATGAACCAGGTCCTTTTGCTACTACGATGCGGTCTAAATCGCGTGGGGATAAGCCCACAGCTGAAACCAAATTAGAAATCGCCGGCATCAAGGATAAGCTATGGTTTTTTTTTACGGTTATTGTATACTCGCCTAGTAATTGTTGATCTTCAGAAACGGCAAGTGTTAATGTTTGGTTAGATGTATCGATGGCTAAAAGTCGCACAAAGTCTCGTTCCTTCCATTGTAGAGTCCGATTTATTGTAGCATATTTTACTCTTTGGTAAAAGAGGTGGATGATAATTGCGAAACGCAAAAACGAAAATAGAACCGTCTCTATCATAAATTTCTACACTAACTTATTTTTAGCTTACAAATTTTTTCAAAAAACACTAAGAATATTATTACAATACTACTTTAGTCTTGTTTTCATTTGAATCATCTATGGTATAATTATTTTAATAATCAATTAGGAGGTATGAGTTAGATGGGATTGATAAAAGCAGCAGCAAGTTCTGTTGGCGGCGGTTTAGCTGATCAATGGTTAGAGATTATTGAACCAGATAATATGAGTGATACAACTGTAATGACTAAAGGGGTTACAGTTCGAAAAAATGATAAACGAAATTCAAATCGAAAAGGAACGCAGGACGTTTTAACGGATGGTTCTGTTGTTCATGTTTATCCAAATATGATGATGATTTTAGTCGATGGTGGGAAAATCATTGATTACACTGCTGAGGAAGGCTACTATACAATTAAAAATGATTCTGCACCATCTGCCCTTAATGGTTCGTTAAAAGATGCAATTTCTGAATCTTTCGATCGCTTTAAATTTGGCGGCGTAACTCCTCAAAAACAAGAAGTATTCTATATTAATTTACAAGAAATTAAAGGCATTAAATTTGGTACCTCTTCACCTTTAAACTATTTCGATAATTTTTACAATGCTGAATTATTTTTACGTGCTCATGGTAATTATTCAATCAAAATTACGGATCCATTGTTATTTTTCACAAATGCGATTCCTCGAAATAAAACACAAGTAGATATCAATGATATCAATGAGCAATACTTGGCAGAGTTTTTGACTGCATTACAATCAGCAATTAGTCAAATGTCAGCCAATGGCGAACGTATCTCTTATGTTCCTTCTAAAAGTCTAGAATTAAGTAAGTATATGTCAACTGTTTTAGATGATAGCTGGCGTGAACTTCGCGGTATGGAAGTCGTGGCTGTCGCTGTCGCAAGTATTTCATACACTGATGATTCAACAAAATTAATCAATATGCGAAATCAAGGAGTAATGTTAAGTGATCCTGGTGTTCGTGAAGGATATGTTCAAGGCGCGATGGCTCGTGGAATGGAGGCTGCTGGAAGCAATGAAGGCGGTGCTATGAACGGATTTATGGGTATGAACATGGGCATGAATACAGGTGGTAATTATTTTGCTCAATCTTCACAAAACAATCAACAACAAATGCAGGAAAAACAAAACCAACAAGCCGCTCAAGGCGCTGCGGATACTTGGACTTGCCCACAATGTGGAACTGAAAATACAGGTAAATTCTGCTCAAATTGTGGAACACCAAAACCAACTAATGATAAACCAAAATTAGAGATGAAATGTAGCGAATGTAGCGAAGTGGTTGATTTATCAAATGGCATTCCAAAATTCTGTCCGCATTGCGGCAAACCTTTCCAAGGAATCCCAATCTAAATCAAATAACGTTTTATTAAAATCGGAGAGGTTGAAACAAAGTCAGTTGATGATTGTTTCAGCCTCTAATTTTTAAATCAAATAGTGGACAGAGAAATCATTTTTTTGTTAAACGAATTTTTTGCAATAGTTAAACTTTTTCTTTATTTATTTCTTATTTTAATGATTTCATTTATGCCACTATTTTTTATGCACCAACTAATAGAATAGAAAGGAATTCAATGGATGGACACACTTACTCATAAATGCCCTAATTGTGATGGGCCCTTAGTCTTTGATCCTAAAGATCAGAAATTTCATTGTAACTACTGTCTTAGTATCTATACGGAAGATGAAGTTACGTCCTATGAAAAAGCTCAAAGAGAAGCTCGTCTAGATGAGCAAGCGACAGCTTCAAACGAAACAGATACCTATACAGCCGAACAACAAAAAGAAACGATGTCTAGTGCAGACGAATCCGTTTTTAAAGAAGCGACTGGAACAGATACTGCAACAGAAGATACCTTAGAAGGAGCAATGGAGCTTTTCTTATGTCCAAGTTGCGGTGCCGAAATCGTAACTGATGCGACGACTGCAGCAACTTATTGTTACTATTGTCATAATCCAGTTGTTTTGTCAGGTCGTTTAAGCGGCGACTTTTCTCCTGAGAGTGTACTCCCTTTTGCGATTGAAAAAGAAGAAGCTATCGAAAAATTTTTATCATGGACAAAGAAAAAATGGTTTGTTCCTAAAAACTTCTTCGATAAACAACAAATTGAAAAACTAACTGGCGTTTATTTCCCCTATTGGGTCGTGGATGCAAAAATGACTGGTGAGTTGCAAGCAATGGGAACCTCGATTCGAATTTGGCAAATTGGAGATATTGAATATACAGAGACTAAGCAATACGATGTTACTCGAGCGGGTAAATTATCATTTAAAGAATTGATTAAAAATGCTCTTTCTAAAAATGTTCAACAAAAAATGGTTGAAGGCGTGCAACCCTTTTTGCTAGATAAGGCGATTCCATTCAAGAGTCAGTATTTGGCCGGTTTTCAAGCTGAAAAACGTGATATTGAATATATCGAGCTAAAAGATTCTGTTCAAGATGAATTGAAAGATTATGCACAATCTTTACTACAAGACACTGCTTCAGGTTATACCACACTTTCCAAGGTACGAAGTTCGGTCACTATTCAAGATGAGAAAAATCATTATATGCTATTACCAGTTTGGTTAGTCACTTATCGTAGTAATGAACAATCCAAAAAGGTTTATTATTATGCAATGAATGGTCAAACAGGTAAAGTGAGCGGGGTTTTACCTGTAAGTTATAAACGTTTAGGGTTATTTACCTTTGGGGTATTCGCGATTGTACTAATCCTCTTTTTAATTGGAGGTTACTTACTATGAAAAAATTAAGTTTCTCACTATTTATGATTTTATTTTTCTTCTGCTCTTTTCCTTTAATTTCTAAGGCTCAAAGTGACTCGATTGATGATCAAGCAGGATTATTTTCTACAGAAGAAATTACTCAACTACAGCAAAAGATAACGAGCTTAGAAGAAAAGACAAAAGCGAGTATTTTTATTCTAACGGATGATTCAAATGATATTGATTCACAGCGAGCAGCAGATTATTTTATGCTTGATAAAATCGGGAAAGATGAAAATGGTATCACCTTCTATATTGATATGAATCAACACAACTTTGCAATCTCAACCTCTGGGAATATGATTGATTATTTTACTGATAGTCGAGTTGATACTGCGTTAGATGGTATCGAGCCAAGTATGCGAGCAGGAAATTATCTTAGCGCAGCTAACTCTTTTTTAACAAGTGTTGATCAAAACTTTGAAAAAGGCGTTCCTGGTGGTCATTATCGAATTGATAGTGAAACTGGTAAAATCACTCGCTATCGTACGTTAACAACAACAAAAATTATTGTAGCATTGGTTGTTGCAATTATTATTAGTGGCGCTTTCTTTGCAATCAGTGTTTCAAAATATCAATTGAAATTTGGTAGTTACAAATATCCATTTAGAGAGAAATCTTCTTTATCCCTCTCGACCAAGGAAGATCGTTTGATTAATTCCTTTGTCACAACGCGCCGAATCCCTCGAAACAAATCTGGCGGTGGTGGTTCTGGTGGTGGTGGAAGTACAACACACAGTACCGGTGGTGGGACTTTTGGTGGCGGAAGTCGCGGATTTTAGACTTTATTAACTAGTTAAAAACTATTGCTAACCTCAAGAAACGTTGTTACTACCACTTGTTAAAAGTTCAATATTTTAAATTATTTTCAAAATATTCATTAATTATTAAAGTCAAAACAACATTTTTTCATTTTGTTTTGACTTTTTTCTATTGTAAAAAAAAAATGTAACTTTAAACAACACTATTCAATAATTTAAAATTAAAAAAAACTTTTCACAATTGGTCGCTTAATAATTGAAACTAAACACTTTCGTCAAAGATCAATCTTCTATTCTTCGCATTTAGTAGCACTTTTCAAAATTGAATTTAATGATATTTCTTACAAATAGACTTGTTAAAATAGTATAAATAGTATAATTTAAAATAAATATTTATTCACAAGAAAAAAGAGTTCTTTACATTATTTAAAGAAAGAAAAAAACAACCTAGTAAATACATTTTATTTACTACGTACTGAACTTTAAGCAAAATAAAAAAACACACTATTTTTTTTAAAACTCGTTTAACTAGTCAAAAGTTCTCATTTTTTCTATTTTATTTTTTTTTTTTTATATAATAAAAAAAATTACATTTGTTTTTAGCGGGAAAATATCTTTGTATTTTATCCCACATTTTATAAAAAAAATAAAAATAACTGTGCATCTTCACACAAGTCAAATAGGATAACATAAGTAAATTAGTAGTAAATTAGTGATTTTTTTCTCTTTTACTTTTTAATTCTACATGAATATCCATAATAAATACGCTTATTATTCTAAATTTTTCTTCAATATTCCCTTATAACAAGTGATTCCTTTAAAACACTAGCTACTTTTATAAAATAAATAAATATCCAACTTCTTTGTAAACCTCACTTGCAAACGAGTTGACTATTGAATCGAAAAGTATTAGGATAAATTGAATTTAAAAAAAAAGAAAGAAGTGCTATTATTGGAAAAGAAACTAAAAAGTAGATTATCGTTTATTATTGTAAGTATTTTGTTTATTGCTCCCCTAACATTATTTGGTCTAAAAACAGCTGCAGAAAGTATTCTTTCTTGGGGCGGAGAAGCAAATATTGAAAAGATAAATAATAACTTAGATGAACTAAATGGATTACTGGGTGCGAAAAGCCAAAAAATTGCTGATTTAAATACAGAAGTTACAAATAAGAAAAATCAACTCTCTCAAAATGATTCAGAGCTGACTAACTTAAAGACCCAAGTTAATAATTTAACAAATGAAAAAAGCCAGTTACAAGGAACAATCAATTCTTTACAATCAGAGTTAGATAACAAAAAGGCTGAATTAAATAACAAACAGCAAGAAGTGAATAATAAACAACAAGAAATTCAGCAAAAAGCAGGAGAAATCCAACAAAAAATTGCTGAATTACAACAAAAAGACATAGAAATTCAGCAAAAAATTGAAGAAGGAAACCAAAAAGTATCTGAAAAACAACGTGAAGTTGATAGTAAAAATCAAGAAATCAATTCTTTAAATCAAAATATTAATGAATTAACAAATCAAAAAAATCAATTACAAACTCAATACGATGAGTCTCAAAGACAATTAGCTGATGCCGCTAACCAAATCACTGGACTTAAGGAATATATTAATAAATTAGAAAAAGCTCGTCAAGATGTCTCTAGTACAGCCAATAAATCAGATCAAATTCTTAGTCAAAACAAGTAGTCAAAGACAAATTTTAAAAAAAATAATGAAAAACACCAACGTTTTCTGCTTAAATCTTGGGGAAGATTGCATTCGTTGGTGTCTTTTTGTATCTATTATCATAATGTAAATTAATTATATCTTAATTACAGTAAAAAGTAAACAGTTTATTTGAGATATTTTTGATATAGCAGCTACTACAAACTCTAATAGCAATTTTTATCAATTAACTGAGAGAATGAACCAGCCTACAAATCCGATTAATGACTAAAAAGAGCTTATAGATATGAACCTACTCTTTTTTATAGAAGGGATAAAACGTTGAAAAATGTTGGTTTACTATTGGGTTATCTCTATCTTAAGTTAGTAAGCTTATATTATGAAATTTGACAGTGATCTAGTAATCCTGATCGAACAGAAATCATAAAGTGAATATAAAATAAGCGATAAATCACAAAAATAAGAATAACTTACTAGAATTATCTCCTAAAGCTACTTTTTTTTATTAACATTTTATTAATTATTCATGCTTTTTAAAGAAATTAACTGCTATTTTCTTCTAAGATTTTTGACGAAAAATAAATAGTTAGCTATTATTGATATATGAATAGTCATGAACTCAATTAATTTTTTTCTGATTTCTCAACTATCTCAATTTATTTTATTAAGAAGATTTCTAGGAGGAAAAATAATGGCAATAAAAGGTACGTATAAAAATATTTTAGTAGCAGTAGATGGCTCAGATAGTTCTTCCATTGCATTTACAGAAGCGGTTGAAATTGCTAAGAGATCAAATGCGACTCTTCACGTAACAGAAATCGTTGATAATTTGCATTCTTCTATGCCTAAAGATACGGTTGCTTCTCAAAAAGAATTAGCTTATGAACATATCGATGAGTATATCGAACGATCAGCAGATTTAGGTCTAACGACACCAATCAAAGCAGTTGTTGAAGTCGGTAGTCCTAAACATCTTTTAACAACGACGATTCCTGAAGCAGTTGCAGCTGATTTAATTGTTATTGGTGCTAATGGTAAACATTTTCTAATGAATACTTCTATTGGCTCCGTAGCTAGCTATGTCGTAAATAATGCTCCTTGTAGTGTTTTAGTTTCAAGGTAAAGTGTGTAACTTGTAAATTCATTAAATAAGTACAAAAAAGCAGCTCTTTTTCAGAGCTGCTTTTACTATTAAATAATCTTGAAAGTGGGTGAGACAAAAGTAAAAAACACTTTTGTTTTATCTTTTAAAACCGAACAAACGGTGGTGCAAAAGTAGCTCTTTCGGAAATAAGCCGAAATTTACCAAAAATTTGAAGAGCAATTTTCGGAAATTCCTTCTTATTTCTCAGAGCTAACCACTTTTGTCCCAACCTCATTTTTCAGCAAGAGCTTTATCGGTCTTTTTGATTTGCTTACTTCTTAATTGACCACACGCTGCATCAATGTCTGTCCCGTATTCTTTTCTGATTACGCAATTAATCTTATTCTTTTTCAAAATGTCATAAAATTTCAATACATCTTCTTTGTCACTACGGCTATATTGATCATGTTCACTAACCGGATTATAAGGAATTAAATTGACAAAGGATAATTTTTTCTTGTTTTGCAGTAAATCAGCTAATTCTTTTGCGTGTTCTGGACGGTCATTGATTCCTTTTAGCATGATGTATTCAAACGTAATGCGTCGATTGGTTTTTTCTAAATAACCATCGACTGCTTCCATCAACTTTTCGATTGGGAAACTACGGTTAATACGCATAATTGAAGTCCTAACTTCATTATTTGAAGCATGTAAAGAAATTGCCAAATTGACTTGCAAGCCATTTTCAGAAAAGTCTTTGATTTTAGGAACTATACCACTAGTTGAAACAGTAATATGACGAGCCCCGATAGCTAAGCCTTTTTGATCATTGATAATCGATAAAAAGTTCAATAAATTCTCATAGTTATCAAAAGGTTCCCCAATGCCCATTACAACGATGTGACTCACACGTTCTTCTTGTTTACGTTGATCGAAATAATGTTGAACGGCCATGATTTGAGCCACGATTTCTCCCGCTGTCAAATCTCGTTGTTTTTTCAGCAAGCCACTGGCACAAAAAGTACAGCCAATATTACATCCTACTTGAGTCGTTACACAAACAGACATCCCGTATTCTTGACGCATCAATACCGTTTCAATCATATTTTTATCTGGTAGTTCAAATAAATATTTGACTGTTCCATCTTTTGCTTCTTGTACAATTATTTGACGTAAAGGATTAATCACAAAATTTTCTTCCAATAATTCAATCAACTCATTAGAAATATTCGTCATTTCAGAAAAAGCAGTCACACGTTTAATATAAAGCCATTCCCAAACTTGTGTCGCTCTAAATTTACGTTCACCATGCTCAATAAACCACTCAATAAGTTGTTCTTTCGTTAAACCAAAAATGGATTGTTTTTCCACTATTTCTCCTCATTTCTTACGATAAAAGATTCGCTTCATACTATAACTTATTCTATACTTGAATGCAAGTAGCTCTAGTATTTTCTCATAAAAAAAATGAAGAAGCTTCACAAAAATTTGGAACTATTTTTGTGC
This sequence comes from Enterococcus sp. LJL99, assembly GCF_054871725.1. Lineage (NCBI taxonomy): Bacteria > Bacillati > Bacillota > Bacilli > Lactobacillales > Enterococcaceae > Enterococcus > Enterococcus sp. LJL99. The sequence goes on along the minus strand of NZ_JBTXLT010000012.1, from coordinate 99,498 downwards.
GCTTCCTCTTAATTGTTTGCTTTAGATTTATCCTTGAACTAAACGATAAACTTTTTTGAAGTAGAAAATTCGAGCAATCAAGTAATAAACAACTTGAATCAAGATAAAGGTCCCTAAAACTTGCCAACCGGCTAATTGCATTCCTTGATTGAAAATATGATACATCGCGGTTAAGGCCACTGCTCCATGAATGACAGAAACAATGATTGGGGTAAAGAATAGAATCCCTACTTGTTGATTAATCATTTTTTTAAGTTCATGTTTTGATAGGCCCATTTTATAAATCATTTTGAATTTTTCTACATCCACATCTAAATCACTATACAATCTGAAGTAAAGGAAACTTCCTGCAGAGACGAAAAAGACAATGCCGATGAAAATTCCCACAAAAAGAATAGGGGCAAAACTATCGGTAATCGATTGTTTCATATATGTTTTAGCCCACAATAAATGATTGTTTTCTTGTGATTTACCGATTGCTACCAATTGATCGTAACTAACGTCTTTGGGTTGCCAAACGGTTGTTGTTGATACATCGAGTCCATTTAAGTCTGTTTCATCTGGAACAACAACCGTTGGGTTATAGACAGATAAAACCGTACTTTTTTCAATAGCTTCAACAGATAACGTTGATTGATTTGGTAACGTTATGGTGGTTAATTTATTTTCATTATTCATGTTAAAAGAATTACCTGATTCAATTTGAATGGCCGATTTTGTTGGATCAAGTTCTTTTTGATTGATTAGTTTTGCTAATTGATTATATTCTGAAGCCTTCACGAAAGTTACATTTTCTGTTGGATTCGTAAATGATGAAATCGAAATTTTCTCCGCTTGAATATCATGATCTGCTAGATATTTGCTGAATTCCTGATCTGAACTGGCAATATCCTCTGTCTTACCAGAAACTTCAAATTCATAAGGAATTTCATTGACTGATCCTAAAATCATATTATTAAAACCATACAATGTCCCAATTGCGGCAAATGCAACGGTCGAAATAATTGAAACTAAGAAAAATGAACGTGCATTATCTTTCATCCGAAAAGCTAAATCAGAGAAGACCACCATATTGGTTTTTTTCCAAAAAATCGATTTCTTTTTCTTCAAACCTTCAATAATTGAAACACTTAATTGATTGAATAAAAATCTCGTTCCGACTACCACAAGGAGAATGACTGGAATCATTACAAAAATAATCATTGTTCCTTTAGTTACTAAAGCAATTGCATAACCTAAAGCGATTAAAACAACCGCTAAAACTGTTTTGATTTTAGAGCTTTTAATGGTTCCTTTACCTAAATCACCCGCTTTTAATAGTTCTTGTAATTTTAGTTTCGGTAACTTTAATTGAATAAAAAAAGAAATCGCTAAAAATAAAACTGCAAAAGACAATAACGTCACGCCAAATGCTTTAACAGGTAAATAAAAAGAAAAATTGACATGGATTAATTGATTACTCAACCATAAAATGATTTGAGAAAATAAAATACCTGCAATACTTCCAATGATGGTTGCAAAGAAACCAATCACCAAATTCTCTATAAAAACCATTTTTTTCAATTGTTTAGGACTCATCCCTTGAATCATCAATGTCCCAAATTCTTTTTTTCGGGATTGGATAAAGACATCCATTGAATATAAAACAAAGAAAAAGGCAAACGCATAAATGATTACGGCGGCTGTCAGCATCCCAATGCGAGCATTCTCATTCAAACCACTTGCTAAAGCAGGATGAAAAGCAAAAACGGTAAACGTGAAAAAGACCATCACTGAAAACAATGTACTTAAGAAATAGGCCATGTATAAATGCTTATTTCTTATTGTATTTCGAATAACAAATTGATTAAAATTCATGATCTACACCCTCAATCTCAGCTAATTTCACCATGATCTCTTCATAAAATCGTTTTTGGTCGCCTAATTGATGGATTTCGTCTACTAATTCACCATCTTTGATAAATACGATTCGTTTACAGTAACTTGCCGCTAAAGGATCATGAGTCACCATTAGAATCGTTGCTGCTTCTTGTTCATTTAATTGTTGTAATAACTCCATCACATCTTTGGATGATTTAGTATCTAAATTTCCAGTGGGTTCATCAGCTAATAATAATTCTGGTTGATGAATCATCGCTCTAGCTACTGCTACTCGTTGTGCTTGTCCACCAGAAATTTCCGCTGTTCTTTTTTTCAATAATGCAGAAATACCTAAGCGCTCTGCTAAAACATGTAATTTCTTTTCCATTACTGAAATTTTTTCACCATCTAAGGTTAATGGCAAAACAATATTTTCTTCAACGGTCAACGTAGGCATCAGATTAAAACTTTGAAAAACAAAGCCTAATTCTCTTCTTCTAAATTTAGCAATTTCTTCTTGGTTTAATTCATTTGGATTACTACCATTCAATAAAATTTTACCTGAGGTTGGTTGATCGATAGTGGCTAATAAATTTAAAAAGGTACTTTTCCCACTACCTGAAGGTCCCATAATTCCAATAAATTCACTATCATCTACAGTTAAATTGATTCCTTTCAAGGCTTGATATTTAATTTCAGTTCCGTATGTTTTGGTTAATTTTTCTACTTGTAACATTTTTTATTCCCCTTTTCTAACTGGCTTTTTTTTCTCATTCATAGTGTAAATGAATTTAAAACTATCTACCATCGAAAAAAATAACAGGTTGCTTACAAAATTGTAAGCAACCTGTTGGGTTATTCTAAAGGTTCATTTGGTAACAAATCCTCTGGTTCAGGCTCAAGAAATACTTTTCTTGGTTTACTGCCTTCAGAAGGACCAATCACTCCGTGTTCTTCTAACTCATCAACTAATCTCGCTGCTCGATTATAGCCGATTCTAAAGCGACGTTGTAAGAGCGAAATACTAGCGGTTTGCATTTCTACTACTAAGTTTTTGGCTTCTTCATAGAGTTCATCTTGTGAAGCTTGATTGCCACTTTCTGAAGCGACTTCTTCCGTTGGCATCATATTTTCTTGATAATCCGCTTCTTGTTGATCTGTAACAAATGAAACAATGCGTTCTACTTCTTGATCAGAGATAAAGGCCCCTTGTACCCGAATTGGTTTATTTTCTCCCATTGGTAAAAAGAGCATATCTCCACGGCCTAACAGTTTTTCAGCGCCATTACTATCGATAATCGTTCTTGAATCCGTTCCACTAGAAACGGCGAAGGCAATTCGTGAAGGTACATTGGCTTTGATAATCCCTGTGATAACATCCACACTTGGTCGTTGGGTTGCTAAAATCATATGAATTCCTGCTGCTCGAGCCATTTGAGCTAGACGAATAATAGCATCTTCTACTTCATTACTAGCTACCATCATCAAATCAGCCAACTCGTCAACGATAACCACAATAAACGGTAAAGAGGGATGATTTTCACCCATTTCCAAATTTCTTTGCGTAATGAATTCATTATAACCCGTGATGTTTCGAACCCCTGTCGCTGCAAATTTTTCATAACGAAATTCCATTTCTTGCACTACTTTTTGCAAGGCTTGAGCCGCTTTTCTGGGATTAGTCACTACAGGAGTCAAAAGATGAGGAATACCATTATAGACATTCAGCTCAACCATTTTTGGATCAATCATCATCAATTTTACTTCGTGTGGCTTCGCACGCATCAAGATACTTGCGATGATGCCATTGATTGCGACTGATTTCCCACTACCTGTTGATCCTGCAATCAGTAAATGCGGCATTTTAGTCAAGTCTGCTGATTGAACCATTCCAGAAATATCACGACCTAAAGGTACTTCTAACAACTTATCTGGATGGCTTGGCTGTGATTCAATAATATCTCGAAACGATACGGTACTCACCGACGTATTTGGTACTTCAATCCCAATCAATGATTTTCCTGGAATCGGTGCTTCCATCCGAACATCTTTTGCGGCTAAAGCTAGCGCAATATCATCAGTTAAACTAACTACTTTACTAACTTTTACACCGACAGCAGGTTGAATTTCAAACTTAGTGACAGCAGGTCCTAAACTAGCTTTAACGACTTTCGCATCGACACCAAAACTTTGGAAGGTTTGCTCTAATACGCCAATATTTTGTTCAATTTTTTTATATTCTCCGCTTTGATCGGCAGATGGGATCGAATCCAATAGTGTAGATGGTGGCAATTGATAATCACGATCTTCTGCCTCAGCTGAAATTTCAAAATCAAGCTCGCCACTTTCTTCAACTTCTGGTGCCAACTGAGGTTCACTTTTTGTTTTAACTGTTTCAGTTGGTTGCTGTTGAAACGTGTCGATTGGTACTAACGTAAGTTGTTCAGGCTCATCAGCTTCGGATTGTGGAACAAGCTCTTTTTGTTCTTGTGCTAATTTTTCTCCTGGTGTCAATTCACGTACATCATTTTTCATTTTTTCTTGTGCTTGCTTTTCAATCTTCGCTTGCTTTTCAGCTTTTTTCTGTGCTTTTTTCGCTTCTTTTTGTGCCTGCTTTTCTTCGCTTTGAGCTAAAAGACTGTTAAGCTTTTCGCGCACTTGCTGCAAACCATTGGTTACTTGTTGGAAATCAAGCATACTGATTAAATAAACGCCTAGCAACATTAAAATCACAGCCACCATATAGCTACCCAATTGAGAAATTAAAAAGTACGTGCCACGGTATAAAACTGCACCAATCATTCCCCCACCAACATTTTGAGAAACCATATTTCCTTTTAAATCAACAAACAATAAATCCCAAGTCATCCCAATAATATCAGGTGCTTGACCGACAAGATTGCGAAACATTTGTGCTTGCAGAAATAGTAAAACACCTAAATAAAAAATAAAGCCACCGATAATTGGTCTTTTTTTCTTTATTGGGAAGTTTTTTCCATAAATGATAATTAAGAACCCATAAATCATTAATAAAATCGCTGCAAACGAATAGGTATTTCCAACGACCATTCGTAAACTATTGGCAATCAAGGTGCCTAAAAAACCTAATTTTAAAAGTCCAAATAAGCCAAAAAAAACAAAAAAGAGGCCGATTATAATGAAATTAAGATGCTCTTGTTGTTGTTGCTGTTTTTTTGTTTTCTTTTTTTTCGCAGTTTTTCTTTTTTGTGCCATTAAACATCCCTCTCTCTATCATTCTCTATTATACATAAAAGTAGAGACGAACAAAAGTACCCCTATACTTTCTATTTAAATTTTTAGAAAGTGTAGAGATACTATAGTATTTGGCTCTTGATAAATGACACACAAAGAAGACAAATAAAAATAAATTAAAAACGTTGTCCAAAATTCTATTTATAAACTAAAAATGGAAAAAAGTAACTTTCGAAATTTGTATTTCTCAATAATAATGGTGCAACTACTTTTGGCAAAACTTTATTTAACGGTAAAAATCAAAGCGACCTTTAGCCATCATTTCCTTAATACCGCCTGTTTCTAACAACGAACGGTCCATGATCGCTTTTTTGATAAATGAAGCTGGGTAGCCTTTAACTTCGACTTTACCAACTTCACCGAACGCATGGCTATTACCTATCGACGCAACGGAACCAAGGGATTTGAACGTAAATTCTTTAGTTGGCTCGCCTTTGATTTGGGCCTTGATATTTTTTCCTGTATGTTCACCCATTTTTAACGCAATTTGCGCTGTTGTTGGATATGGACGGTTGGTTTCTTGATCCATCACAGCTGAACAATCACCGATAATATGTACGTTATCATTATCAGTATCCGTTAAATCGGGACGAACCATGACACGACCACGTTTAGCAGCAAAACCTGAATCGCCAACGACATGGCTACCGCTGACACCCGTTGTCCAAATAATTGTTTTCGCCTCTAATTCGGTTAATTGATTCGTTTCTTGATCATCTAAATAGACAACTGTATTTTCTTTGATTTCTTTGATTGGTTTACCAACTAAAAATTGTACGCCCCATTTTTTCAAATGATCAATCCCGTAAGCACCTAATTTTTCACTAAACATTGGTAGTAAGCGAGTCACCGCTTCAACACAATAGATTTGAATTTTTTCTGGATCAACACCAGCGATTTCAGCTAATTTTTTCTTTCCTTCTACTAACGAACCTAATAATTCGATTCCAGTAAAACCAGCACCACAAACCACGATTTTTAAAGCTGTTTCGTCTTTTGTTTCCCGATAAACGTTCATTTGTTCGGTAAGGTGTTGGTAAACTTTTTCTGAAGTTGGAATATCAACCATTTTTAATGAAAATTCTTCAACTCCTGGAATCCCAAATGATTCAGATTCATAACCTAGCGCAACAACTAAATAATCATAGGAAATAGGCTCTTGGTCTTTTAAATGAACCTGTTGGTTTCCTTTATCGATTTTTTCAACTGTCGTTTGTAAGAATGTCGTACATGAGTCTTTTACAACATCCTCGATAGGATAGGTAATTCTTTCTGATGTTTGAATCCCTGCCGCAACTTCATGAATATCAGTTGCTTCAAAATGATAATCGTTCTGATCGATTAAGGTGATCTTTAGTTCATGATTTCCTTTTTGCAATTCATGTAACGTTCTCAAACCTGCATAGCCTGCACCTAAAATAACAACATGTTTACTCATTTTACACTTCTCCTCTATACTCTTATTTTATCCATAAACCAATAGCGAAAAATATTACTTGTGCGATGGCTGCGACCGCCAATGTTTTAACCGAACAAATAAACGTTTTCGTTTTGATTTGCTCTTTAAAAAATAGCTTTGTCTGTTTCCAGACAAACGGAAGGATTAAAAAAGTACCTAATAACGTAATCGGCGCTAATTTCAGTAATACACTTAAAGCAATTGCCAAAAAAGCAATGATGATTAACGCAACATATAAAACCATCGCTGCTGGCTTTTTAAGATAATGAACGAGTGTATATCGATGATTCATTTCATCTTCCTCTAAATCACAAATATTATTCGCTAACATTAAATTAGCAATCAAACAAGTATTCGGTAGTGAAATGATAAATACTTGTAGAATAGCAATAGGTGTCCATTCAAACGTTTGGAAAGTATTGATGTAAACACAAATTAATGTGATCATAAATCCCATTGTAAAGCCTGAAAAAAACTCCCCCAATGGTAAGCTAGATAATGGCTTAGGTCCTGAAGAATAAAAAATACCGATCAAATAACAATACAAACCCATCCACAATAATGGCCACCCGACAACAAAGGAAAGGCCAATCCCAATTAAAGCAGAAAGCAAGACCATCCAAAAAATCATTTTTCGAATCATTTTTAAGGATAGATTCTCCCGTCCAATAATATTGGTTTTTTCCTTATAATCATGTCCTTCTTTGGCATGGTGGTAGTCGTTATAGTTATCTAAAATATCAACTGCCATATTAAAGATAAACATCGCAACAAAATAAATGAATACGTAAAGGATATTCAGCGAGTGGTAATTATACCAGCTATAACAAATCCCTAAAAGAAAGGGAAATACGCTGGCCGTTTTCGCTTTTAACTCTACTAATTCAAAAAATATTTCTCTATTCAAATTATACTCCTCCTTGCTTTTTTTAGGTCATTTTATGCTTTCAGAATGATTTACTGTATTTCTAGCGGAACTTCGTATACAATCATATAGTATTGACGAATCGAAAGGACAAATGTTTTATGAATGACTACTGGAATGACTTTCCAAATATTCAGCAGCCGCTGACTGAAACCTGTTTATTAATTGAAAAGAAAATGAAAGTTAGAAATAAAGAAATCGAAGGTGCGCTGATTAAACTTACATATTCTGGTGGAAAATTACTTCGTCCCGCCTTCTTCTTTTTATTTTCACAATTAGGAAACGAAGCGAAACAAGATAAAGAACAGCTAATCAAAATTGCTGCCTCACTAGAAATTTTGCATATGGCTACCTTGATTCATGATGATATCATTGACGACTCACCTTTGCGCCGTGGCACGATTACGGTACAGTCACAGTATGGAAAAGATATTGCTGTCTATACTGGTGATCTACTATTTACTGAATTTTTTGAATTACTAGCTGAGGCAATGAATGGTTCAAGCTTTTTGCAAATCAATGCTAAAGCAATGAAACGTTTATTACTAGGCGAATTGGATCAAATGCACACTCGCTATAATCAAAAAATGAGACTCTCTGATTATTTAAGAAGTGTCGTTGGAAAAACTGCTGAACTCTTTTCGCTAAGTTGCTTAGAGGGAGCCCATTTTGGTCATTCCTCAAAAGAAACGCAACGCTTAGCTAAACGAATCGGGCGTCATATAGGAATCGCTTTTCAAATTTATGATGATATTTTAGATTATTCTGCGACAGTGGATACCTTAAAAAAACCAGTATTAGAAGATTTATCTCAAGGCGTTTACACCTTACCTCTATTGTTTGCGATTGAAAAAGCACCTGATCTTTTTTCACTGTATCTAGATAAAAAAGCTCAAATTACATCAGATGAAGCTCGAGCAGTAGCCTCACTTGTCCATCGTTTAGATGGTGTTGAAGAAGCGAAAAAATTTGCTACTAGAGTCACTCAAAAAGCACTAACCGATATTAATAAGTTACCAGATTGTCTTGCAAAAGAACAGCTAACACAATTGACAGAGCTATTATTACTGCGTACCTTCTAATTCATTAGCTATCAAAAATAAAAAAGGACTGGGAAAAAACATGCTTTGCTGTTTTTTATTCAGTCCCTTTTAACATCCTAAATCGAATTGGTCCCACGATCGATTGCATAAAGTTCTTGGTAATGGCTATTTTCCTTTAATAGCTGTTCTGGTGAACCACTCATTTCCAATTTACCATCTTCAATAAAAATCACGCGATCCATCATTTGCACGCCTTGTAGATGATGGGTAATCCAAATAATTGTTTTATCTTGCAACGTATTAAAGAACGTCTCTAGTAATCGTTGCTCTGTAATTGGGTCTAAACCTGTTGTTGGTTCATCTAATAAAACGATTGGTGTGTCTTGCAGTAAAATTCGTGCTAAGGATAAGCGATGACGTTCGCCTCCTGAAAACCGTAAACCAGCCTCATCCACCATGGTATAAATCGTGTCTGGCAAGGCCATCACCATTTCTTTCAGTCCAACACTCTCCAACACAGCCCAAACTTCTTCCTCTGTCGCTGATTCTTTTCCCAAACGAACATTATTTAGGATTGTTGTATGGAATAAGTAAGGCGATTGATGAATCACACCAATATACTCACTGATTTTATCACCAAGATCAGACGTTAATGTATGATCCAATTGAATCATACCACTTGTTGGTTTTAAATCACCGCGAATCAGTGTTGCTAGTGTACTTTTTCCAGAACCACTACGACCTAAAATAGCTAATTTTTCTTTCGGAGCAATAGTTAAATTCAATTGATCTAGTACTTTCTTGCTAGATCCTTGATAAGTAAATGAAACATTTTCAATCTTCAAATCAAAATTAGAGATTGTTTGAACATTTTTTTCATTTTCTACCTGCTGTTCATCAGGCAAAGCATTTAAACGTTTGATAGAATCATTATAAATCGTTGTTTCTTGCGCTGCTGCAGGTAATGGAGCAAAGGCATCAATCAATGGAAAAACAGTTAAGGTGAAAGCGGCAATCCAATTGGCTGCTCCTCCATGATTTCCTTGAAATCTGACACTTGTCCAAGCCAAAATTGCAACAGTAATCACGCCAAATAAAATTTGTAAGACTAAATCACGAAAACGATCAAAGCGCTTGATTTTATCATCAATTTCTCGTACCTTCGCCTCTTTCGCTTCATAAGAATGAACAAATTCAGTTCCTCTTTGACTAAATACCCAATCTGAAACACCTAAAATATTATCGGTCAGTACTTTATATAAATCATTTTTTGAAACTTTTTGTTTTTCTTGGCGTGCGCCATTGACTAAAACTGAAATCAACGGTAATAAGAAAATCACGATGCCGAGCATCAATAACATGCATAAGGCAAACCACCAAGAGAAGAAACCTAGTCCGATTACAATAAACACGTAAAGAATCCATGCAATCACTGTTGGAAAAATCGTACGTAAGTATAAGTTTTGGATATGATTGATATCTTCTGATAGAAGACCTAAAATGTCACCAGTTTGGTATTTTGATTTTAAAAAAATAGCATCTTTTTCTAACACTAAATAAAGTTTCAGCCGTAATTCTGAAGTCATTTTCAATACCCAATTGTGACTGACTAATCGCTCCACATAACGAAAGACTGGTCGACTGATCCCGAATGCTCGTGTCAAAACAATTGGGATATAGATAAGTAGAATATTTTCTGGCATAGAAGCTGCGCGACTGATCAAATAACCTGAGTTGAACATCAAGGCTCCTGCACTAAAAAAAGTTAAGAAACCTAGGAAAAGAGCAAGATAAAGCATCCCTCGATATCTCTTCAAAAAAGGTTTAACCCATTGATCGTTTTTAAGCATTTTTCTATTAATTGGGGCTTTTTCCATTAATTCGTCCCCCTCATTTTATTCATTAGATTTACGTAATAGCCATCTTTGGCAAGTAATTCTTCTAGCGTACCCATTTCAACCACTTGTCCTTTATCCATCACCAAAATAAAATCCATTTCTGCCATCCAATGTAGACGATGTGTAGCAAAGAAAACGAGGTGATTATCCATCAATGGTAACATTCTTGCCTTAATTTCAACTTCTGTTTCAATATCTAAATGTGCAGTTGGCTCATCAAATAACAACACGCGTCGTTCTTGATCCACAAATGCTCGTGCTAAAGCAACTCTTTGCGCCTGTCCACCACTAAGCATTCGGCCACTTTCTCCAATGACGGTTTCGATTCCATCTTCTAATTCATGCAGTAACGGCTCTAAACCAACTAACTGAATCGCTTCAATAATTTGCTCATCTGTTGCTTGAGGTGTATAAAAACGAATATTATTTGCCAAGGTTTCTTGAAAAATATACGGTGATTGAGGAATATATATAATTTGCTTTTGCCAATCCTTTTGTAGAAAATGAGGGATTTTTTGTTGCTCTATTTGGATATCGATTGGTTCTTGTATCGGTTCTAAAAAACCACTCAATACATTAATCAATGTCGATTTCCCTGAACCACTTGCACCAATAATTCCTATCTTTTGATACCCTTTAGCTAAAAAGGCAACCTCTTTTAATGCCAACTGTGTTGCTTCCTCATATTGAATAGATAAATGATTAACAGATAATGTGTCTTCCTCCGTCCACTCATTTAAAGTTAAAGCGTCTGTATTCGTCATTTCAGGAATAGTTAGAACGGCTTGAATCGCTTGAAAGGCATTTTTACCATCTAAAGTTGCATGATAGTCGCCGGCAAAATCACGAATTGGTAAAAAGAATTCTGGTGCTAAAATCAACGTCGCTAACGCTGGAAATAATAGCATGTTCCCATTCAATAAACTTAACCCTAAAAATACTGCTACCACGGCAACAGATAAAGTGGTAAAAAAATCTAACGCAAAGGTGGATAAAATCGCGATTTTCAACGTACTCATTGTCGCTTCTCTAAAGCGCTCACTAGTAGCATAAATACTGCGTGCATATTTTTTACTTAAACCAAACAATTTTAAGGTATCCAATCCACGTAATGAATCAATAAAATGATTAGACAACACTTGAAACGCTTTGTATTGCTTATCCGCCTTGCTCTGAGCCGCATAGCCTAAGACAATCATAAAAAGAATAATCACGGGAAAAACGACTAACAAAATAATTCCAGAACGAATATCTAGAAAGAAGACAACAATCAAAATCAACCAAGGAATGATCATCATGTTCATCATTTTCACTAAAATCAAGTTTAAATAGGTTTCCGTTTGTTGGATTCCTTCCAATGCCATTGTGACCATATTCCCTGTTCCCTTTTTCTGAACAACAGTCGGACCTAAACGGAAAATCTTTTGCAATAATTCTTCTCGAAGTTCTTTAGCAGAATCATAACTAAAGCGATCAACCATTTTTTCACGCAAATAAGTAATTAAATGGCGCGCTGTAAAAAAAATAAAAAAAGACAATACATTGCCCCATTGTTGTGTAAAATGCCCACCATTCCATAAGCCAGTAATTGCTTTAGAAAGATAAATTGCTTGCCCAATTATAAAGACTGCTTGCAGGAAAGAACAACCTGCAAGCAAGACAAGAATTTTTTTGATTTTAGGCATTTTGAAAATCGCCTTATCCATCATTTGTTTAATACCCCTCTGATACGGTTTCTGTAGTAATTCGTTTTCTAAAGATATAGTAAGACCAAGCAGTATAACCTAAAACAAATGGTAAGATCGTTAACGATACCCATGACATGATTTTCAACGTATAAGGTGTACTTGATGCATCTTTAATCAAGATATCAAATCCTTCTGTTCCAATCATAACACGTGGGAATAGCCCGCTAAATAATAGCGCCACTAAAACAACCATTGTTAAACCACTTGCAATAAAAGCAGCCATTTCTTTGCCTTTGAAGACACTCACATTTGCGATAACCGTTAAAATAACGATTGCGACAACTAGCAATAATGTAACTAAAAAGTTCTTTTCAAAGAAATCTGTATCGAAATACATTAACAGTGCAAAAACAACTAAACCGACATAAAGAACCCAGTACAATAATTTTGCATAATTTTTAGCTCGAGCTCTGATTGGACCATCTGTTTTTAATGCAATGTAATTTAATCCATGTAAATAACATAATAATGTCAATGCCACTCCACCAACTACAGAGAATGGATTAATATAGTCAGTAAACGTTGCAACCATATTTCCTTTTGCATCTAATGGCATTCCTTGAACCAAGCTGATAAATAAAATACCAAAGAAAAACGGTACAATAAAACTACCAATCGCTAAGGTCCAGTTCCAAAAGCGTTGCTTTTTACCAGCAGGCATCCGATGACGGAATTCAAACGATACGCCACGGATGATTAAACCAACTAAGATAATAAATAAAATCAAGTAATAGCCACTAAATAAAGACGCATACCAATAAGGAAAAGAAGCAAACATTGCGCCCCCAGCTGTTAATAACCAAACTTCATTGCCATCCCAAACAGGTCCAATTGTTTCAACGATTTGATCTTTTTCTTTTTCGTTATGAGCTAATGTCTCAACAGACATTCCAACGCCAAAGTCAAATCCTTCTAAAAAGAAGAAACCTGAGAACAACACACCGATCAAAACAAACCATAATAATTGTAATGAACTCATTTTTCAAAGACCTCCTTATCAAATGGATCTGTATTTGCTGATTGATTTTTGGCTAACTGTTTTTCTTCGTAATCAGGCCCTTTTTTCAATTCAACAGTGATTAAGTAAACCATGACAGCTCCTAATCCAGCAAATAATAAGAAGTAAACGATATTAGAGAATAATAAAGAATTCACTGAAACATTTGGTGAAACACTTTCTTCGATTGTGAATAATCCGTAAACAGTCCATGGATAACGACCTAATTCAGTAATCAACCAGCCTGTTGTATTCGCGATAAATGGAACAAACGTACATAACGCCATAATCCAAAGCATCCATCGTTTTTCGAATAAAGAAGCTTTTTTCTTTCGTGTAAAGATTAAACCGAATAGTGAGACTAAGAACATTAATACTCCGAAACCAGCCATCACTCTAAAACTCCAAAATAGTGTATTAACTGGTGGGTAATAGTTCTTATCTCCATATTTTTCTACTAATTCTTTATTGATTGAATCCATTCCAGCAACAGCGCCAGATGGTTTACCGTAAGATAAAATACTTAATACATATGGAATTTGAATCCCAAAGACTTGCTTATGCTCTTTTTCATTCGCCCAAGCAATCAAGGTCCATGCAGCTGGATCGCCTGAATCTTCGTAAGCACCTTCCATTGCCGCAAATTTCATTGGTTGATCTTCAATCAATGCTTTCATTTGAAGGTCTCCCGCGAAAAGAACACTTAAAGAACCAACTAGTGCCACCCATAATCCAACACGCATTGAAACTTTATGAAATGAAACATCACGTTTTTTCAAAATTTGGAATGCAGCCAGACCTGCTACAATCATTCCACCCATTGTCACTGCGCCTGCAATAACATGAGAGAACTCATACCAAACTTGAGGATTTTTAATCAAGGCTGCGAAATCAACCATTTCAGCACGCCCATTATTGATCACATAGCCTGAAGGATGTTGCATAAAACTATTGGCAATGATAATCCATAATGCTGACATCAAAGAACCAAAAACCACTAACCACATAAATGTAACATGTACTTTTGGTTTTACTTTTGTCCAAGTAAAAATCCATAAGCCTAAGAATGTTGATTCTAAAAAGAATGCAAGTAATGCTTCAACGGCTAATGGTGCTCCAAAAATATCACCAACAAAACGCGAATAATCTGACCAATTCATCCCAAATTGAAATTCTTGAATGATTCCTGTCACAACTCCCACAGCAAAACTTAATAAAAAGATATTCCCCCAGAATTTTGCCATTTTACGATAACGCTCATCTTTTTTTACCACATACATGGTTTCCATAATCGCTACGACTAACGCTAGTCCAATCGAAAACGGAACAAAGAAAAAGTGAAAGACAGTTGTCATTGCAAATTGGAATCTTGCTAATGAAACAATATCTAACATAAAAATAAATCCTCCCTTTTTTGTTTTCACATAAAGAAAGAAGCCTATTTGACTTTCAATCCTCTTAAGTTCATCAAATGATGAAAACCAGGTCAAAAATCAAATCAACTTTTCCAACTAGAGCTTGTGAAAACTTTCTATTAATATTAGAATAATTACAAATTAGAGTATACTCCTTTATTGACAAATTTCCAATCATTTATTCGTATTTTTTTTTAATAAGTGTAAGTTTTGATAAATAACAAGTGAAATTAGGTCTGGAAGATAGAATTTTGTTAAAACAAGAGCTAACAAAAAATATTTATTCTTAACATTCATAAATCGAACTGATAAAATTACGATTGATAAATTTTAAAAACCACTAAAATCATCGCTTAGAATATAGGATCTAAGAAATGATTTTTAGTGGTTTTCTTACTTCTCTCTCAGTAATTCATCAATCTTTTTCCATTGCTGCTTTTAAAGCTTGTGCTAAAGCACTTTCTGCGGGTTCTTCTTTTTGTGCGTATTTCTTCATAAGCTTGCGTTCTTCATGCTTCGATAATTTTTTGCTACGTTCTTTTTTATCGTGCATTTTTTCTGTAATCGAACAGAACTTACATTTGAAATATGCGCCATTTTTCCCTTCAATGATTTCCATTTTTTTGTGGCATTGAGGACAGCGGTGATTAGAAAGTTTAGGGTCTTTTCTACGACGATAACTACACTCTTGGCTCGAACAAACATAGATTTTACCGTCTTTCGTATTTTTTTCACGTAAATTGGCACCACATTCTGGGCATTTCTTTTGTGTTAATGAAAAGTCTTGGTACTTACTTTCGCTTTGCTTGATTTCACTGACCAATTTTTTCGTGTCTTGTTCAATTTCTTTTAGAAATTGTTGGCTATTCTTTTGCCCTTTAGCAATGGCTTCTAAGGTTTTTTCCCATTTTTCAGTCAATTCTGGCGTTACTAAAGATGGATTAACCAATTCTAATAATTGTTTTCCTTTTGGTGATACGAGCAAACCTTTCGGCGAACGCTCCATTAACTCTGATTTAATCAGTTTTTCAATGATTTCTGCTCGCGTAGCTGGAGTTCCCAAACTATGTTTTTCCATCAAACCAAGCAAAGTTCCTTCTGTTAAAGGTTTTGGTGGTGAAGTCAATTCTTTCTTAATCGTAAAATTAGGTGGGATTATTTTCCCTTTAACCCAATCCACCGAAGAAAGTACCGCTTCTTTTTCTGTTTTCCAACCAATTTGTTCCACTTTGCTCTGCTGGAATGTAAATTTTTCTTGGTCAAATTCAACTGTTACTTTTGTTTGTTTCGTTTTATGAGGTTCTGCAAATAAACCCAAAAAACGAGTAACAATCATTGAATATATTTTTTGCTCATCATTACTTAATTTTTCATAACGTGGTTTTTGTTCAGTCGGGATCAGCGCATGGTGATCTGTCACTTTGTCATTTTGAAAAACCTTAGTTAATTTGACTTGGGCACCATTTTTTAAATAGTTTTTCACTTCTGGAGCAAAATCACTAATGGCTTGCAGACGTTCTTTCATTGTTACTCGCATATCGGTGGTTAAATATTTACTATCCGTTCTTGGATAGGTCACGATTTTATGAAATTCGTACAAACTTTGAACCAATGACAAAGTTTTCTTTGCTGAAAATTGATATCGTTGGTTTGCTTCACGCTGAATTTCAGTTAAATCATAGGGTAATGGCGCTTGCTCTGTCTTTGTTTTTTCATCAATTGCCGTAACTTTTCCTTTGGTTTGGCTTAATTTTTTAACAAAAGCTTCGACTTGATTGCGCTCTTTAAAAGCATAAGGATTTTTTTGCACCAATTTTCCTGTTTCTTTTTCAACTTGTAATTCTACAGAAAAATAAGTTTGTGGACGAAAGACTTCGATCTTTTTCTCTTGTTGGCGAACTAATGCTAACGTTGGCGTTTGAACACGTCCTGCTGATAAACTATCTTGATATTTAACCGTTAAAGCACGGGTCACATTTAAGCCAACTAACCAGTCTGCTTTAGCTCTGGCAATTGCAGAATAGTACAAATTATCGTACTCTTTTGCTGGTCGCAATTTTTTAAATCCATCTTTGATTGCTCGATCTGTTTGTGATGAAATCCAAAGACGTTTCACTGGTTTAGAAAAATGAACGTATTCCAAAATCCAGCGAGCAACCAGTTCCCCTTCACGACCTGCATCAGTCGCAATTACTGCTTCGCTGACATCTTTACGATTGGCCAATTGTTTAATGGCTTTTAATTGATGCCCTGTTTTTGGTAAAGGTTTGATTCCAAGATTTTTCGGAATCATTGGCAAAGTTTCCATTTGCCAGGATTGCCATTCTTTATTAATATCCTCAGGCATTTTCAGTCCTAATAAATGACCTAGCGCCCAAGTTACAATTACATTGGATCCTTCATAGTAGTTTTTATTTTTTTTATTTGCTCCTAAAACCTTACTCAAATCTTTTGCTACGCTTGGTTTTTCAGCAATGATTAATTGTTTTACCATCTTTAGACTCCTTGTTTACGGTTAATCTGAACATTCGAATTTTTATCGGTTTCAAACTTTGCCTCATTTCTTTTGATTTATTTAGTATATCATTCCTGCCTTTAAATTTAAATCTTCTAACTAAACCTTTATTTTGAATTAAAAACTACTTTATGCACAAAAAAAGCAATCGTTTCAGCAATTTATTTCACTTTGGTTCTCTTACCAAAATGAATATTTCCCTGTCCGTTGCTTTTTTATTTTGATTCTGCGCACCTTTGCTTTTCCAGTTAGTTGTTTACTCGTTGACAACTTTTGGGTTTACAGCAATCATTTGTTCTTTTCGTAAAATCATTGCCACTTTCAAAAGTTACTGCCTGATAGTCTTTTAGTAAGGCCAATCCTTTATATTGCTGTAAATCTTCATCACATTCATCACACCAACGTTCATCCCCTTCATTCCAAAAGGCCGCTAAGTAATTTGCTTTGGTATTTATATATGTATATGATGAGGATAACTCTTGCCATTTTTTTACATAATAGCATTCTGCTTGAGCTAAAGAATCAAATTCTTCTTCTTCAACAATATCTTCTTGCCATTCTTCAAAAAACCACCATGGCTCGTTATCACCATACATGATAATAACTTGATACATAGTTTCTCCTCCAATTCTTGATTACACTCACTATTTTAAGCAGTGCTGTCTTTTTATGCAACTCACGCGCTTGTGAAAAGCTCATTTAATAAAAAAAGGCTGTTTTTTATTCTCTATCATTTTTATGACATAAAAATCGACTTTCCTAAGCAACACTGTGATTGCGAAAATCGCCCGCTTTTGCTACACTAACTAAAACAAGGAAAGGATTTTTTTTACATATGAATAAACCAGTTTTTTGGAATTCTATCGGAATTTATCTTCTATTATATAATAATATTTTATTGATCATTTCACTGATTTTGTCTATGAAAGCTTTAATCGAAGGAACAGCAACTTTTTCATCTGCAGTTTGGTACCAGATTCTTGTTTTCATTATTTATTTACTCGTAGTTGCTGGTTTATTTATGGGCGGTAAGATTGGATATGTCCTAGCCGTTTTATTTATTCCTTTTATCGTTTTTCTTTATTTTTACCCACCATTAATGGTCAGCATGTTTCCAAAAATCATCATGCAGCCGTTTCGTTTGGTTGAGTTAGTGGCTTTTATTTATCTAGTGCTTTCACCAAAATCTAGAGAGTATTTAAAAAATTGTTAATGCCTTTAATTGAAAAAGTGGTTGGACACAAAGAAAAACTGTCCAGACCACTTTTTTAGTTTAAATATATTGTAACGTCTTTTCATCTTGATACGCGAAATCAATCAAGCCGCCACCTAAGCATTCCATTCCATCGTAGAAAACAACCGCTTGTCCTGGTGTAATCGCACGAACAGGTTCTGAAAAAATGACCTTTGCTTTTGTTTGATCTTCATTCAAAAATACCTTAACCGGAACATCTTGTTGACGATAACGGAATTTAGCGGTACAAGTAAATTCCCGTGGCATTTCTTTATCAACTGTAAAATGGATTTGACTGGCATCTAAGTGTGTTGCATATAATTTTTCATGATGGAATCCTTGCCCCACATATAAAGTATTCGACGCTAAATCTTTGCCAATTACAAACCAAGGTTCTTGAGATCCTTTACTACCACCAATCCCTAGTCCTTGACGTTGCCCGATTGTATAGTACATCAACCCATCATGTTGCCCTTTGATTTCGCCATCTTCAGTAACCATATTCCCTTTTTGAGCAGGCAAATAGTTACTTAAAAATTGTTTGAAATTCTTTTCGCCAATAAAACAAATACCAGTGGAATCTTTTTTCTTCGCGGTCGCTAGATTTGCTCGTTCAGCAATAGCACGAACTTCTGATTTTTCCATCCCACCTAAAGGAAACATTGTTTTCGCTAATTGTTCTTGTGATAGTTGACTTAAAAAATACGTTTGATCTTTATTATTATCCACACCGCGCAACATTTTGACTTCACCATTTGCTTGGCGTTCAACTTGCGCATAATGTCCTGTCGCAACATAATCGGCACCTAATTGCATCGCATAATCCAAGAAAGCTTTAAATTTAATTTCTTTATTACACATAACGTCAGGATTTGGGGTTCTACCCGTACGGTATTCTTCAAGAAAATATTCAAAGACACGATCCCAATACTCTTTTTCAAAATTTACAGAATAATAGGGAATTCCGATTTGATCGGCAACTTTTGCCACATCCTTATAATCCTCGGTTGCTGTACACACACCATTTTCATCGGTATCATCCCAATTTTTCATAAAGATACCAACTACATCGTAGCCTTGCTCTTTTAAAAGCAATGCTGTAACAGAAGAATCAACGCCACCGCTCATGCCGACAACGACACGCGTTTTGCTGTTATCTGTCATTTGATCACCATCATTTCAATTTAGATTCTGAAATCATCTACGATTTGAAGGTCGCAACTTTTCAGTAAATTTTATTATACTACGATTTAAAAAAAATGGATACTTGTAAAATTTATATTTACTAAATCCTTTTAAAAGACCGTTCTTGCTTCTTTCATAAAAAAAGAACTTTCATATTTTCAAAAATTTACTAACATCTTTAAACAAAAAAACAGCAATGAACTTTCATCCACCACTGCCCTTTATTCATTTCTAAAAATACTAAACTTTTTCTAAAACGCCACGACTGATCATACCATCCATCAAAAAGTAAAATTTTTCTTGGCTCATATCATGTTGTGTTCCTTTAAAAATATTCATTGATTTTAAGCCATTTGCTGTTGTGATTGACATTTTCAATGTTTTTAAATCACCAGCAATTGTGATTTTTAATTTGAAGCCTTCTTTACTTTGTGGTGTTGCATCCAATGGACGAATCAATTGGAAATTCCCCGAATTAGTTTCAGAAAAACCATTATCTTTTAATGTATATTTTTTTGCATTCGCATTGACTTTGTAGACAACCGCTGCACCTTCAACCGTTGCTGTTTCTTTAAATGCCATTCTTCCACCTCTTTTTTTCTTATCTACTTTTATTATAGTGTTTCTTCATCACTTTGACTAGGGAAAATCTTGTTTTCTACTACTTTTTTAGAACGTTATCTTTTTATTATTTTAATCAATGTTTCGCTAAAACGAAGAATTTCGTCTTCCTTATTACCTAGTCCAAAACTAATGCGAACCGATTCTTTGACCGCAGGATGATCTTTGCCATACATTGCTTCTAAGACATGAGAAGGTTCAATCGTACCTGCTGTACAAGCAGATCCTGTTGAAATCGCAAGTCCTTGTAAATCAAGTTGCATTAGCAATAATTCACTAGGGAAACCTTTGATCCACAAGTTCAAAATATGAGCTAAATTATGTTCACGATCTCCATTGACTTCAAAATCAATTTCCGCTTCATTCAATTCACGAAGAATCAACTCTTGGAAATAGCTGTATCGTTCTTTTTGTTGCTGTTTTTTTTCATCCGTCAATAGTTTAACGGCAGTTGCCATACCAGCAATTCCCGCTACATTTTCTGTTCCCGCACGACGCTTTTCTTCTTGTTCTCCTCCACGCATAAATGGTGGGAAATTAATCGCATCATTTTTATATAGAAAGCCGATTCCTTTAGGTCCATTGATTTTATGAGCGGAAATACTCAATAAATCAATTCCTAAGTCATAAGGATTAATTAGCTCAGAACCAAAAGCTTGAACAGCATCCGTATGAAATACCGCTGAATGTTCTTTTAGTAACGCACCAATTTCCTGAATCGGTAAGATATTTCCAATCTCATTATTCCCATACATAATAGATACCAAGGTCGTATCTTCTCTTAAGACTTCTTTTAATTCAGCTAAAGAAATTTGACCTTGCTTATTCACACTAAGATAAGTCACTTCATAACCTAAATGGCTTAAGTATCCCATTGACTGAAGTACCGCTGGATGTTCAATTGCAGTCGTAATAATGTGTTTCCCTTGCTCTGCTCTAGAAAGAGCCGTTTGAATAATTGCTGTATTATCCCCTTCCGTTCCACCACTATTAAAAATAATTTCGTGCGGTTTTACGTTTAAATTTGTAGCAATCACTTGACGTGCTTCTTCCAATGTCTTATGTGCTTGTCTACCAAATGAATGAATACTAGAAGGATTCCCATAATTTTCATTCATTTCGGTTAGGATCGTTTGAACAACATCGGGATGGATCGGTGTTGTAGCTGCATGATCTAAATAAATTCGTTCCAATTTGCTCATCCTTTCTGATCCATTTTTACTGAAATTATTTTAGCATAAAACTACTTGTTCCTCAAAATCAGTTACTGAATTTTTTTCAAGCTTTGTTCTTTTTGATAAAGGTAAATATTTCCGTAAGTGAAAATTGCAATTCCAGCCCAGATAAAGCTAAATGAGAAAAATTGCGCCTGAGAATACGGTTCATGGAATAAAAAGACCGCAAATAAAAGCATGATTGTTGGGTTTACATATTGAATAAAGCCTAAAATAATATAAGAAATTCTTTTCGCTGCTTCCGCAAACAATAGTAATGGAATCGCCGTGACCACACCTGCCCCCATTAATAATAAATTAGTTGATACAGAATACGTCATAAATCCTTGATCTGAAAAAAAGAAAAGATAAATCATAGCAATCGGTAAAATAATAAAGGTTTCAATAGTTAACCCTGTATAAGAGCTAATTGCAACTCTTTTTTTGATTAAACCATAAATACTAAAAGAAAACGCCATAATCAATGAAGCATAAGGTATTTCACCTGTTTGTATCGCTAGTAAAATAACGCCTGTAAAAGCAAGCAAACAAGCAATTAAGCCAAAACGACTTAATCTTTCCTTTAAAACAAACGTAGCTAAAAGTACATTTACTAAAGGATTCATGTAATAACCTAAACTTGCCTGTGTCACATGCCCATGACTAACAGAATAAATAAACGTAAACCAGTTGATTGAAATCAAAATTGAAGCACAACTTATAGCAAATAGTTTCTTTTTGTCTTTAAAAACTGCTTTGACCTCTACTAAAAAACTTGTCCATTTTTTAGTAAAAAGAAGATAGAGTAACATAAATATAAATGACCAAATGATTCGATAACATAAAATATCAATGGCTGTGACATCCGGTAATAATTTCCAATATAGTGGAATAATTCCCCAAAGAATATACGCACAAAAGCCTAACAAAATTCCTTTTTTCTGACCTTCCACACTTAACCCCCGTCCATCTGAACTTTTTGTTCAGAAATAATATAAACACTTCGAATAATCATGGCATTGTTTTATAAAGAAAAAGAGTGTCAGACGACATTAATATATCGTCTACTACTCTCTTAAATAAAGCCAGGCTACGTTCTAAAAGCTATTAAAAATATAAATTAGAATATTTAATGTGAAATGAGACTAAACTCTTAGTATATAAATTTGAAGCAAACATACAAATTACTTTTTCTTTTCCAAACTAAACAATGGACTCATTGGTGTATTTTCATGAATTCGTTTAACCGCTTCTCCCATCAATTCTGCACATGAAACAACCTGTAAAGCATTTGGTTTATTATCCTCTGCTAAAAATACTGAATCTGTTATACAAATTTGTTCAATAGGAGACTGATCCAGCAATTCTTTGGCATTTTTTGTCAACAAACCATGAGAAGCACATGCGAAAATACGTTTTGCACCATTTTCTTGCAAGATTTTTGCAGCTGTCACTATTGTTTCAGCTGTATTCAAAATATCATCCACTAAAATACAAGTTTTCCCTTCGATATCACCAATCACATAGCCGCTACGTACACCGTCTACTTCTTCTTGATCGACAATCGCTAAGGTTGCATCCAAATATTCTGATAAACTTCTCGCTCGTTGGACGCCACTATTTTTAGGAGAAACAACCACGATATCTTCTCCAACTAACTCTGCTTTTCGATAATGATGAGCAAATAAAGGCATTGTAAATAAATTGTCAACAGGAATATCGAAAAAGCCTTGTACTTGTACTGTATGTAAATCCAAAGTCAACACACGAGTTGCGCCTGCTTCTTCTAACATATTTGCTACTAATTTTGCCGTAATTGGTTCTCTAGGTTTTGCTGTTCGATCTTGACGCGCATAGCCATAGTACGGTAAAACAACATTGATTGTTTTCGCACTCGCACGTTTTAAAGCATCAATCATGATTAATAATTCCATCAAATGGTCGTTAACAGGTAAGTTGGTTGATTGTACAAGATAAACATGGTCACCACGAATGCTTTCGTCAATATTTACTTGAATTTCTCCATCACTGAATTGTCGTGAAGTACTTTTTCCTAATTCAGTTCCGATTACTTTAGCGATTTTTTCTGCTAAAGGACGATTAGCATTTAGGCTAAATATTCGTAATGTTTCATCTTGATATGTATGGGTCATGGTTTCCTCCAAAATTAAATAATTTTCAGCTTCAAAAGCATTACATCTATTTTAGCATTTTTTCATAAAAAAAGCTTGAATCTTTTATTGTTGATTCATCTCTTTTCGATAAAAAATCCACTAACATTTTGCTCATTAAATTATCTCTCATTCTAACTGACTTATCAAAATTACTAACTCATGCTAATGTTTAGCCAAAATCGCTATGGTATAAAATCTAATTTTCCTTTTTACCTTCTTCTGCAATGTTTCTTTTATTGTTTAAATAAAGATTAAACTTCGTTGAATTAACTACCTATATCTTAATAAGTAATTGCTTTTTTAAAGATAAAACGTAAAATGAAAGAGATATTAGGAGGTCACGCTATGCCACATCGAAGAAAACATCGTAAAAAAAGCAGGAAATTTTTACCGTTCCTAATCATTATTTTTCTGATTTTATTATTAGCTGCAGAATGTTATCTTATTATTGATAACCCAAAGAAGATATTTGATTTTACTACTAAAAAAACAACAGAAACCATTGAAACAACAAAAGAGAAAACAATAGTTGAACAGCCTAAAAAAGAAAAAATATTAACGACTAGTGCTGATCAAATTGATAATTTCAATCAAGAGGTATTACCAACTTCAGATCTATCTACTCAAATAGATCAAGATCTTCAAAATGGGAATTTTATCGGAACTGCTTTGGTTGTTCATGAAGGAATAATCATTTTACAAAAAGGTTATGGCTACAGTAATGCTCAAAATGAGACACTTAATACTTATCATTCAATTTACCAAATCGGTTCAATTCAAAAAGGAATGACTGCAACGCTTATCGCTCAACAAATTCAAGCAGGCAAACTTTCTTTAGAAGATACTTTAGACAAATTTTATCCAAATGTACCATTAAGTAATCAAATTACAATCCAGCAACTATTGTCAATGACTTCTGGACTTAAGCATGGAGAAAAACCAACAATCGATATGTCTGATGATGCTTTTCTTTCCTTTGCGATTTCTAATTCATCTATGGGAACATACGGAAAATACAATTACGATGCGATTAATTATTATCTGTTAGTTGGAATACTTGAAAAAATTACTGGAGAAAAATACAGAACTTTATTTAATAATACATATATTAAGCCGCTATCGCTAAGTCACACGATGTTTTATAATGATTTTATTTCTGCTCCAAACAGAACATACACCTATGCTGCAAATGATAAGGTAAATTACGCGACGACAATTCCAGATGCTCCATTGACTTTTAAACAAGAAGTCGGTACTGGCAGTGTTGGAATGACGGTTGGTGATTTATATTGGTACTATTCTTCTTGGTTAAATGGAAAATTACTCACATCTGATACTTTTAATAGTGTTTGGTCTCCTAATGGAGATGGCTCATATATGGGTGGCATCTATAATTTTCCTGACTCTTTTAAAGGACATGGTGTTGAAGACGGATTTGAAACAGTCGTCTATATGTCAAAAGATTGCCAAAATGCAGTAATTTTATTTACCAATCAGTATCCTAAAAATTCTACTTATCAAACTTTGGGAACAAATCTGTTTCAATTGATTACTGAATCATAATTGAAGAATTTTAAACTAAAATAAAAAGAGCAAGAAATGATAACTTCGACTAATCATTTCTTGCTCTTTTTATTTTAGTTTTCATTTAATCTGTAAAATTTAGGTGCGCCTAACTTAGAATTGCTATTATTTTAGTTTTATACTATAATAATTTTAAGGCTAACCTAAAAAGGAGGTTTTTCTTTTGAAAAATCAAGTAACAATCCATCAATTAACCGTGAGTTATTCAGGAAAAAAAGTCCTAAATAATCTCTCACTAACTATAAATCCAGGAAAAATTACTGGAATCATCGGACCTAATGGTGCTGGGAAATCAACCTTTTTAAAAGGAATGTTAGGTCTTATCAAAACAGATGAACGAAATGTTTTACTGGATGAACAACCCATCGATCTGCAAAAAAAACGGATCGCTTACGTGGAACAACGAAGTGCTTTAGATTTAAGTTTTCCAATTAGCGTACTCGATGTTGTGTTATTGGGAACTTACCCAAAACTAGGACTCTTTCATCGCCCTAAAAAAGCAGAACGTGAAATAGCTTTATCTGCCCTTAAAACTGTTCAATTGGAAAACTTTGCGCTAAGACAAATTGGCGAACTATCTGGCGGACAATTACAACGTGTTTTTATGGCTCGAGTTTTAGCTCAAAATGCCGATATCATTGTTTTAGATGAACCGTTTGTAGGAATTGATATGACTAGCGAGAAAGTTATTATGACGATTTTAAAAGAATTAAAGAATGCAGGTAAAACAATTATTATCGTTCACCATGATTTACACAAAGTAACAGAGTATTTTGATGAAGTAATTATTTTAAAAAATCACTTAGTCGCTGCAGGCCCTGTAAAATTAACTTTTACAAATAAAAATATTCAAGCAGCTTATGGAGAGACCATGGGTGATATTATGATCAAAGGAGTGGCTGACGAATGATTACAAATTTTATTGACGGATTAGTCCGTTATCAGTTTTTACAAAATGCCTTAATCACATCGATTATTGTTGGATTGGTTTCTGGCATTATTGGTTCATTTATTGTATTACGCGGAATGTCCTTGATGGGCGATGCCATTTCTCATGCTGTATTACCTGGCGTTGCAGCTTCTTATATGCTTGGCATGAACTATATTATTGGTGCTTCTGTTTTTGGTGTTTTAGCGGCTTTACTGATTGGCTTTATTACACAAAAAAGTCAATTGAAAAATGATACCGCAATTGGTGTTGTCTTTAGCTCCTTTTTTGCTTTAGGAATCATCATGATTTCCTTTGCTAAAAGCTCGACCGATTTGTACCATATTTTATTCGGAAATGTACTTGCTGTTCGTGATTCAGATATTTTGATTACAGCAATCGTTGGTGTCTTAGTAATTCTATTCGTTTTGATTTTCTACAAAGAACTTCAGATCACTTCATTTGACCCTACGATGGCACAAGCGTACGGACTGAATGTTCAATTTTTCCATTATGCATTGATGTTTTTACTGACTTTAGTTGCCGTTTCTTCTTTACAAACGGTCGGAACGATTTTAGTGATTGCCATGTTGATTACGCCCGCAGCAACCGCGTATTTACTTACAAATCACTTACCAACTATGATTTGTTTAGCCTCAACATTTGGTGTTTTAAGTTCAATTATTGGTCTATTCTTTAGTTACTCTTATAATTTAGCTTCTGGAGCAACTATTGTTTTGACCGCAGCCTTTTTTTTCATTATCGCGTTTCTCTTTTCACCGAAAAAAGGGCTTCTATTTGCAAATAAAAAAAAGACAGAGGGGGAAACTGAATGAAAAAGAAACTTTTAATCGTATTGGCACTTGCTGCTACTTTTTTATTAGCCGCTTGCCAGACAAAAGAAACAGATAATTCAAAAGAAAAGAAAGTAAATGTCGTTGCAACAAATTCGATTTTAGCGGATATGGTCGAAAATGTCGGTAAGGAGCATATCGATATGCATAGTATTGTTCCTGTTGGTACTGATCCACATGAATATGAACCATTGCCTGAAGATATCGCCAAAGCAACAGAAGCCGATGTACTATTTTTTAATGGCTTAAATTTAGAAACTGGCGGAAATGGTTGGTTTAAAAAATTAATGGAAACCGCTAAGAAAAAAGAAAATGTGGATTATTTTTCTGTCAGTCAAAATGTTACACCGCTCTATCTGACTAGCAAAGGTAGTGAAAACGAAGAAGATCCTCATGCTTGGTTAGATATTCAAAACGGAATTTCTTACGTAGAAGTTATCAAAGAAACCCTGATTGAAAAAGATCCTGAACATAAATCTGATTACGAAAAAAATGCTACTGAGTATATAGATAAATTAAATACTTTGGATAAAGAAGCTAAAGAAAAATTTGCTGATATTCCAGAAAACAAAAAATTACTTGTGACAAGTGAAGGAGCGTTTAAGTATTTTTCAAAAGCTTACGGCCTAACTGCTGCTTATATTTGGGAAATCAATACTGAAAGTCAAGGAACACCTGATCAAATGAAGCAAGTAATCGATAAGATTGAAGCTACTGAAGTTCCGTGTTTGTTTGTTGAAACGAGTGTCGATAAACGTAGCATGGAACGTGTCTCTAAGGAAACTGATTTACCAATCGCTAGTACCATTTTCACTGATTCAGTCGCTAAAAAAGGCGAAGATGGTGATAGTTATTATTCAATGATGGAATGGAATCTCGAAAAAATCCATGAAGGATTGTCAAAATAAAAACAGTAAAACGGTGTAAGTTCCTTTTAAATAAGTTACTTGCACCGTTTTTTGGTTCAAATTTTTTTATCTATTTTTTTCTTTAACCAGATTTTCTATATCGATTATTCGATCAGTAATATCCTTATAAAATGATTCTTCATGTGAGACGATTACGATTGTTCCTTGAAATTTTTGAATTGCCTGACGTAAGCTTTCTTTTGCTAAAACATCAATATGATTCGTTGGTTCATCAAGAAAAATAAAATTGCTTGAAGCCATTGTCAATTCGCAAAGTTTTACCTTTGTCTTCTCTCCTCCACTTAATAAGCGGACTGGTTGATTTACTAATTTATCGGGCAAACCACATTTTGCCAAATACGTTCGAATTTCCTTAACCGTCTTTTTAGGAAATTGATTACTCAAATAAGCTAATGGTGTTTCCCAGTCATTTTCCCAAATCAAATCCTGCGAAAAGTAAGTAATTTTAGTATTTACAGGATATTGATACTCCCCATTGATTGGTTTGATTTTTCCTGTTAATGTTTTTACCAACGTTGATTTTCCAATCCCATTAAAGCCTTTGATGGCAATTTTTTCACCACAATGAATGGATAAATCTATGGGAGCTAAAAGTGGTTCATTGTAACCAATCACTAATCGATCAGTCGACAAAGCAAGATTTGCAACAATTGGTTGATATGGAAATAGAATTTGTGGCTTTCGTAAATTACTGGGTGGCGTAAGTCGTTCGATACGATCTAATTGTCTTTGACGACTTTTTGCCATCGTGGCACGCGTTCCGGCTTTAAACTTTCGAATAAAGGCTTCATTTCTTTCAATTTTCGCTTGTTGAGCATAATATTGTTTTAAGTAACTTTCTTTATTTTTTTCTTTTTGCACAAACGATTTTGTTACATTCCCTGTGTATTTCGTTAATTTTCCAAATTCAATATCACAAATACAGTTGGTCACGGCATTCAAAAAATGAAAATCATGCGAAACTAAAATAAACGTTCCAGTAAATTCATTCAAATAATTAATCAACCATTGAATATGTGTATCATCTAAATAATTTGTTGGTTCATCTAACAGTAACACATCCGGCTTTTCCAAAAGCAGTTTAGCCAAAATAACTTTTGAACGCTGTCCACCACTTAATTCTTTCAATGGTCGATTTAATCCAATCCCTTCAATTCCTAGTCCATTTGAAAGATCATTGATAATCGTATCAACTTGATAAAACTCACTCTCATCTAATTGTGTTTGCAGATTCCCTGCTTTTTCAAGTAACTTCATGTCTCCAGTTTCACCAAATTCAACGTATAGCTCACTAATTTTCTTTTCCATTTCATAAAGCAAGCGATATGCTTGATGTAAAAATTCATTGATGGTGCTGTTCTCACTGATTTCTGCATATTGACTTAGATAACCTAGCTTGATATTTTTTTGCCAAGTAATCGCTCCTTCATCTGCTAAAATTTCGCCTGTTAGAAGTTTAATCAAAGTAGATTTCCCTGCACCATTTTGTCCTGTCACACCTAAATGTTCACCTTTATTGACTCTTAGTGTGGCATTCTCATAGAGTATTTTTTCACCGAAATTTTGTGTTAATGCTTCTATCGTTAATAAATTCATTTTATTTCCTCATTTCATGATTAAATTATTTAAAAAATCAGATAATTGCAAAAAAGCAAGGAATCAAATAGGTCAACCTATTTTCTCCCTTGCTTTCTATAAACAAAGGACAACGCGCGAAACACGTTGTCCTTTTAGCAACACTAGTAAAATCAAACTTAACCGTAAAAAAACAACACTAAATAAGACTAGCTTTTAGTCTCAAAAAATTTAGGATTCGTTTTTAAACGATGAAGAATTCATTTTATTAGGCTCCACAACAATGCTTCATCACATTCATTTGTTGGGAGCTGATTCTTTTGGTAAATTTATCTGAAAGAAAAAACATTCTTAATCACCTTTCTTTATACCAGATATTTTACCATATTTATTTTGAAAAGCAATAACTCCCTACCCTCTCTCTACCAGATGTTGGATGTTCATTTTTTGATCTTTTGTTAATTTTTTTAGAAATGCGGGTCTTATATCTGTTTGAGGAAGCTTTTCAAAAGGAATCCATGACAAATGTTCCAACTCATCTGAAGCCTTTAAAATAGTATCTTCCATAAGTTCGATATAATAATAGAAAGAAATTTCATGGTAATCTTCTCCCGTTAAATCTAAAGTAAAAAAATTTTCATGGATAAACCCTAATGTTTTGTGTTTAATTAATACACCTGTTTCTTCATAAACTTCTCTTTCGATTGCTTCATCCATTGTTTCTTGTAATTTTACCCCACCCCCAATAGAATAAAAATAAGGCTCTTTAGAATTCTTGACAAATAACCGTCCTATCTCACTCGTAATAATTGCGCCTACGCGATAATTGAACCGCCCTTTTTCCGTTTGAAATGTACAATCCATTTTTCTGCCTCCTTAATTAAAATGAACAAAAAAAGCATAAGTGAAAGAAATGTCTTCTTCTTCACTTATGCTCTATCTATCCTACTATATGGAATCTAAATAAGTCAATGCATATCGAACATGGTATTCTGTAGCTAATGCTAATCCGGCTTCATCAATGTCAAATTTTTCATGGTGGTGCCCGTAATGGGTATCTGTATTTTCCAAATTTCTTGTTCCTACACGCCCATATACACCAGGCGCTTTAGCTAGAAAGTCAGCAAAATCATCTGCCCCTAAACTTTTAGGATGATCGGTCACTACATTTTCGCTACCAACGATTTCAGAAGCAATTTGTTGTGCTAAATCTGTTGCTTCATTATTGTTGATTAGTGGAGCTGCTGCATCATGAACATGAAATGAAGCAATTTTCGTTCGATGCGCTTCAGCTACTTGATTCGCTATTTCTTCTACTCGTTGTAAAACAAATGCGCGTGTTTCATGACTAAAGGCACGTACGGTTCCTTCGATTTTTGCATGATTAGCGACAATGTTGTAGCGTGTCCCAGCATCCAAGACACCAATACCGACAACAACTGGATCTAAGGGACTGACTTCTCTAGCCACGATTTTTTGTAATTCAACAACAATACTTGCGGCAGCTAAAACAGCATCTCTACCGACATTGGGTTGAGCCACATGGCTACTGAATCCTTCAACTTCGATTTTAAAAATATCACATGAAGCATTGGTTGCCCCTTTAGTCGCAACTAATTTTCCAACTGGAACGCTAGAGTCTAAATGAATCCCGAAAACTTGATCTACTTCATCAAGATAGCCTCCTTGAACAAATTGTCTAGCACCTGCGCCAATTTCTTCCGCTGGTTGAAAAGCAAAATGAATCGTGCCAGCAAAATCGGCTTCATGATTTTTCAAAACTTTTGCCGCACCAAGTAAAGCAGCAGCATGCCCATCATGTCCACACGCATGATTCAAGCCAGGATTTTTAGATTGGTAAGGCTTGTCCGTTTCGTCATTTAACTCTAATGCGTCGATATCAGCACGTAAAACAATCGTTTTGCCGCTACCTTTTTTCCCTTGAAGAGTTCCTAAAACACCTGTTTCTCCTACTGAAACATAAGGAATATCTATTTTATCTAACTCTTGTTTGATTTTTTTGATTGTTTCGTATTCTTTTAAACTTGCTTCTGGATATTGATGAAAATGACGTCTTAAATGAATGACTTCTTCTTTCCCTTGAGCAATATCTTCTTTAATCGATGTTTTTATTGATACAGTCATCGGCTTTCCTCCTATTTTTTACCAAATGTTTCCCATGCAGGAATACTTGATCCTTTTGATGTTTCTTCGATTACTTTAACCGTGTCATCATTTTGATAAGCTTCAACGATTTTTTTATACGTTTCATTGTTTTCATCTTCTTTACGAGCAACAATAATATTCACATAAGGTTTTGATGTATCATTGACCGGTTCTAAGAAAATTGCATCTTTTGAAGGAACAAAGCCTGCATCCACAGCCATTCCACTATTGATCACTGAAGCGTCAACATCTTTCAAGGCTCTGGCTGTTTGCGCAGCATCTAGTTCACTAATTTTTAAATTTAATTTATTTTCAGTAATATCATTTACAGTTGGTGTTTGTTTTTTACTTGGATTTACTTTGATCAACCCAGCACTTTGTAATAATAATAATGCACGTCCGCCATTGGTTGCATCATTCGGGATAGCGATTTCTGCCCCGTCTTTCAGTTCTTTGACGTCCTTAATTTTATCTGCGTAAATACCAAGTGGTGCACTAACTGTGTTACCGATAGAAACTAAATCTGTTTTATGTTCAGTATTGTAGTTATCAAGGAAAATTTGGTGTTGGAATGAATTTAAATCGATTTCTTTTTCAGCTAATGCTGCATTTGGTTGTGTATAGTCTGAGAATTCAACTAATTCTAAATCGATATTTTGATCCTTCAAGCGATCTTTTACTGATTCCCAAACTTCATTATTGGCTCCCACAACTCCTAGTTTTACCACTTGTTTTTCATTATTCTTAGCGTTACCTGTAGAACATCCTACTAAAACGACTCCTAATGCTATAATTCCGATAAATAATTTCCCTAATTTTTTCATTTTTATTCCTCTTTCCTAATGAGATGTTTTTTTAATTAATACATTACTAATAAATTGACTGGCAAAAACTAAAACCAAAATAATCAACGTCGCTACGATTGTCACATCCGATTGAAATCGATTATATCCTCTAGTAATCGCTAAATTACCTAAGCCACCAGCTCCGATTGCACCTGCCATTGTAGTCAAGCCAATCAAATTGATGATTGTTACTGCCGAAACACGAATAATACTTGGCAAACCTTCGATCAAATATACTCTAAAAATAATCCCGACTGGGCTAGTTCCCATAGATTCAGCTGCTTCTACTACACCTGGATCGACTTCTAATAGCGCATTTTCAATTTGCCTAGCAAAAAAGGGAATCACGCCAACTACCAAAGGCACTAATGCAGCCGTTGTTCCAATCGTTGTTCCTGTTAAAAAACGAGTGATTGGCTGAATCAATGCCAACATGATAATAAACGGAATCGAGCGACAAACATTGATAATTTTTTCTAAAATATTGTAAACGAACCGATTTTCCAATACGCCTTTCGGTCCAGTAGCAACTAGAATAACCCCTAATAACGTCCCTAAAATTCCCGCTATTAATGCAGTCCAAAAGACCATATATAAAGTTTCGATGGTACTAGTAATAAATTCTTGTTTTAGTTCAAGCACATGAGGGAAATTTTTTTCAATAAAGTTTTGCATTTTTTCACTTCCTTTTTTATTTTTTTAAACAACATGGAGAGGAACGATATTGTCGATACTCTCACCAAGCTTTAGTATTTTCACTTTAACTTCTTTTCCTTTTAAATAGGCTAACGCTTTTTTCCGCTGATTCTCCTCACCTGATAGAATAACAATCAGATTACCAATCGGTACTTGTTGGATGATTTCAACGTTTCCATATAAAATATTGGTCACTACATGGAATTTACTATATAAATGAGCGATTAATGGCTCACTAGTTTGTTCTCCCACATAAGAAAATTCAACTAATTCTTCATTTGATTTCAACTTCGTCAAACTTGGATGCTGAACAATTGTTTCAAATGCTTGATCAATATGAGTTGCGGTACGAATAAAGTCTTTTGTCAAAGCTTGTTTTGGTTGACTAAAAATTGAAACAATATCATTTTTTTCAATCACTTCCCCATTTTCCATCACAGCAACTTTATTACAAATTTCTTTTACCACTTGCATTTCATGAGTAATCAAAACAATGGTCAATCCAAGTTCTTTATTTAACCTTTTCAATAAGTCTAGAATTTGAATCGTCGTTTTGGGATCAAGGGCACTGGTCGCTTCATCACACAATAGAATTTCTGGATCATTAGCTAAAGCTCTAGCGATGGCAACTCGTTGTTTTTGTCCTCCCGATAATTGACTAGGATAGGCTTCTTTTTTTTCTGATAATCCAACTAATTCAAGTAATTGATCAATTTTTTCCGTTCGTTGTTTTTTGTTCAAACCGGAATACTTTAAAGAAAAATCGATGTTTTCAAAGATTGTCCGTTCTTTCATTAGATTAAAATGTTGGAAGATCATTCCGATTTTTTTTCGTTGCGCGCGTAATTCTTTAGCTGAAAAATGGAGAATGTTTTTCCCTTTTATGATTACTTCTCCTTCATTAGGTCGTTGCAATAAATTGATTACCCGAACTAAAGTACTTTTCCCTGCTCCAGAATAACCAACGATTCCATAAACATCACCTTGATTAATGGTTAAAGAAACCTGTTTTACTGCCTCGATTTTTTTCTTTTTTTGATAGAAGGTAACATCTATATTTTTTAGCTCAATCATTTATTTTTCCTCCTTCAATTCTTCGGGTATAAACCAATAATTATTTTTATTATGTTCTTGGATATATTTTTTGAACTCATCGGAATGGTAGGCATCGACAACTGCTTTTGACCAGTCTGTCTCTTTATTTTTTCCATCGACAGTAGCAACCAATTCATATTGTTTTAGTACATCTTCTGAGAGCAAACTAGATTCTGGATTGAGTTCTGCACTGTAAACAATACTACCAGGGATTACCGCATAATCTAAATCTGCCAAACTTCTTGGGATTTGAGCAGAATTCATTTCAACTAGTTCCACTCCTTTAAGATTCTTTTTAATGTCACTTGTTGTTACTTTTACTGATTCTGTATCACCATCTAATTCAATCCAACCAGCCTTTTGTAATAAATTAAGTGCTCGCGCTGTGTTAGAAGCATCATCTGGAATCCCAATTTTATCTCCAGTTTTCACCTCTTCCAATGACTGTTTACGTCCTGGAAATAATCCTGCTGGAACTGTTGGAATCGACGTGATACCGACTAAATCAGTTCCTTTATTTTCGTTGAAATTATTTAGATAGGCGGTATGTTGATCTACATTTAAATCAATACTACCTTCACTTAATGCGACATCTGCTTGAATCAATTCTGTAAATTCAGTTTCCTTTATTTCATATCCTTCTTTTTCTAAAATCGGTTTTATCGCATCAGTAAATAATTCACTATAAGGTCCTGGAGAAGTACCTACTCGAATTTCCTTTTTCTGTTCTTCTTTATCTTCAGATTCACTACTCTTATTCCCACAAGCCGAAAACACAACCAATCCAAGTAAAATACTTCCCAAAATAATTTTCTTTTTCATTTGTTTTCCTCCATTTTTTTAGATAAAAAAAGTCCCCAAGTGTATTGTATCTATACACTTGAGGACGACTTCGCGTGTTACCACCTCTATTTAATACCTACTCTTATAGGTATCCTTATCAAGTACGCCAAGCCTTAATTTCAGCTTAGGATACTCTAGCACATTAACGGGTGCAACCGTCGCTGCCTTATGAAACATTCATTCGGAGCGCTGCTCAATGGCCATTTTCCAATTATCATTTATTGCTTGTTTTCAGCTACCCAAGCTCTCTTTCAAATAAATTTCCGATTGTACTTTCCATCTCGTCGCTTTAATTATTTAATTTTTTTGGACAAAAAAAGCCCTCTACTAGACTAATCTAGTAAAGGGCGAAAATTCGCGGTACCACCTTTTTTTAAACAATTGATAACAATCAATTTGTTTATCTTAAGCCAAGTCCAACGATATGAACTTGCTGCATTGATAACGGGTGCTTCCCGAAGTTGTCTTTCAACAACTTATCTTCCGAGGCCATATTCAATGCTTCTTCACTTGTCTCTTTTCACCAAACGAGACTCTCTTAAAAGTTCTTCCACATTTACTCTTCTCTTCAACAGATGTGCTATTTACTTTGTGATTAAGATAATACGTTACTTTTTTTCGATTGTCAACTACTTTTTTTATTTAACTTTTTAATTCAATCAACCACTATTTTTAAATTAGGCCATTTGTCAGACCAATTTTTCCCGTTCACTCTTTCTTTATAAGCCATCATCCGTTGTTCATTTTTTTGAAAATAAGGTGTTGGGCTAACTATGAACTCAACAATTTCTTCAATGCCATATGGACAAAAAAGCTCAAGTTCATCCCCCAATAATCTTGTACCAATAGCCGTACATTTTTCGGGAAATTTTGAAATTGCATCTCTAGAATTTTTATAAGGCTCTGTATCTGGATTATGATTATGCATAAATACTTGGTTTTTGATTTCCCAATCATATTCAGGATCCTTTTCACTTAGTTTTGTTTGTATTTCAAGTGTATTTGAGTAAGAAATCAATGGATCGAAAAAAATGATATCAATATCTGTCATACGATCTAGTTTCATTTTCCCCTCAAGATAGTTCCAAATAAAATTTCTAATCGTCCCAGCACATAACCAAGAATCTTTTAAATTTAATTCCTGAATGATTTTTAAAAGACACATCATTTCTTGATTCGTTTTTAAAATGGTCCTAGTTCCTTAACTTCCATTTATTAACTCCTCTTTCAATTATCATAATCTAGAAGTAGATTATTTAAGCTTAAAATTGATGATTAGACTATAAAATAGTCCACTATCTTCTCTTTATTTTGACACTAAACAGGCAAAAAGTAAAACGCCGAAAAATTACGTAAGAAAAACAATCTAATTCGAGAAATTATACTACGAATGATTGACAAATCCCTTTCTATTGGGTATTCTATTATTTGTGTTAAACATATTGCCGCTTTAGCTCAGTTGGTAGAGCGCAGCCATGGTAAGGCTGAGGTCGACGGTTCAAGCCCGTCAAGTGGCTTAAAGTAAAAAAGGCTGAGTTCTTTTTTTAAAGAATTCAGCTTTTTTCTATGCAGAAGACCATATTGTTTCCTAAAACATAAACTCAATCGAAACACTTATTTCTCACGACAGAGATAAGAGTTTTTTAAGTCTTGAATCGAGAAACAATCCGTTTTATACTTAATCTTATTATATGATACAGGCTAAATGATTAAGAATTTATATATTTTTGATTAAATTTCCTAATAACTGAGGTGCTTTTGTGAAAAGAAAACATTACAAAAAATATTATACTAAAAAAAGAGCATATAACAGTACTGCCATTATTTTTTTGTTACTGTTATATTCTTTATTAAGTTATTTTTATCTATATTATCAAATAAACAATAACATTCTTCTAAGAAATTATGATACAGAATTCCATCTAAACAGAATCATGGGATTATCAACTATTTGGACTTCCCCAATAAGTTTTTCTTCTTACTGTTCTGTTGGATTACCAGTTAATCTATTTTACGGCTGGTTGACTATCTATCCTATTTATTTTTTTTACTTTCTATCCAAAAACCTTGTTTTGTCATATAATTTATTCCTATTTTTATTGACTTTAGCAACTTTTTTGATATCTCATTCTTCTTTTTATTCGATTTGTTCTAACAAATTCGCTAGCCTTCTCTTTTCGATTTCGTATACTTTTTCGATGTATCGAGCTGTATGTATTTTTTATAGAGGAGCACTTGGTGAGAGCATCGGATTAACCATCTTACCTTTAGCATTCTTAGCTACTTATCAAATTATTGTACAAAATAA
Source organism: Enterococcus sp. LJL99 (assembly GCF_054871725.1). NCBI lineage: Bacteria > Bacillati > Bacillota > Bacilli > Lactobacillales > Enterococcaceae > Enterococcus > Enterococcus sp. LJL99. The sequence goes on along the minus strand of NZ_JBTXLT010000012.1, from coordinate 62,114 downwards.
GAATTCTTGGTTGTTGCTATCTATCAGCTTTAGCTTATTGATTTATACTCATGTACTTTCAAGTTTAATTGTTTTTATTTTTATACTTTTTTTCTACATAAGTGCTATGCTATCAAAAAATAGCTTTAAACAATCTATTACTCTAAACATGTCAAAAGCTGGTTTATGTTCTCTATTTCTTTCTCTTGCATTTATATTACCGATGATAGAACAATCGCTATTTAAACCTATAAATCCTCCGCATGAAATCATTTTGAAAGATAGAGCTTTAAATGTATATAATCTTTTTGAAGGTGGTATGAAACATCAACTTTATTCATACTCTATTGGTTTAATACCGATTGTATTCATACTATTTATTCTTATCATTTTTTTTAAAATGAATAAAATTGATAAATACTTGGCTATCGTAGGATTTATTTCTCTTTTTCTATCTACAAAGCTTTTTCCTTGGCAATTACTTCAAAAAAATCCCATAAATATTATCCAGTTTCCTTGGCGAATACTTGGAATAGCAACATTAATTTTGTGTTTTCTTGCCTGCAAATATATTTCTATACTTTCTTTCAAAACATCACATAAGACAGCTATTTTTATAACTATTACTATTTTATCGATTTTACTCAATTCTCAATCAATACACAGTATGTTAAATTATGAAGGACTTTTTTCAAAAAATGACCCTTTTATAAACAATAATCAAATCATTTCTTTAGCTACAAATTCTGAATCCCTTGACTACAGGCCTAAAGAATTCGAAAATTACTTAGATCAAGTTAAAAATCATGAAGTAAGAGTAAACAATCAAATCGTCAATTACAACAAAAAAATAACTTCTGATAAATACTTTGTTGAAATTACTACTGAGCAAAATCAAGAAATCACTTTACCAATATACAGTTATAAAGGACTTAAGGTTAAACTAAATGGAAAAAAAGTAGACAGAAACAATTCTAAAGATATTTTAATTACTTTAGAATCTGATAATGGAAATAATGAGATTGAAGTTTCCTATTCGTATACTTTATTATCAAAAATAGCTTTTTTTATTTCTAGCTTTTCATTATTCATTTTAGTTTTTTCAAAAATAAAGTATCGAAATAATTCATTTAAACACTAAATCAACTTAATAACCAAGGAGGTCTTTCTTTGTTAAACCAAAATAAAAAAATTAGTTTTATCCCTTATTGCACCGAAGATCAATCACTTTACAATGAACTGGTATTTGACATCAATGTGATGCGTTACATCACTGAGCGAGCTGAAACACCTAGTGAAGCAAAAGATAACTTTGAAAAAATTATCCACTACAATCAAATCAATCATGACGTAACTGGTTATTACAAAATCATGGCTGGCGAAACTTATATCGGTTTTGGCAAACTTTCATGGACGGATAAAAAAGAAATCGAAATCGGTTATATGATTCTGCCAAACTATTGGGGAAACGGATACGCATCAAAATTTGTTAGAGATCAGCTGCACAAAATTCAAACTTCTCCCCAACTTGAGAAAGTACCAGTTTTAGCAATTATTGATCCAAATAATTTAGCTTCCAAAAAAATATTACTAAAAAATGGGTTTACTTCTGTCTGGAAAGGAATTGAAGAAGGCCTACCATCAGAACATCTTTATTGGCGAGCAAAATAATTCCCGAACCAAAAATCATTTTTTCAATCAGATAAACAGCTAGAATATAAGGACTTGCTAAAAAAGGAGAAGATAAAATAATAATCACTTTTGTTTTATCTTCTAAAATCAAACAAACACCATAAAACGATTAGAATCAATTAAATGTGGCGGAGATAGTAGAGTAGAAAACACTTTTGTTCCAACCTCCTCTAATCGCTCGATTCTAAATGATTTTTTATGACCTAGGTTAACGATGAGTCACTCCTACGAAAATAAGCGAAAAAGAACAAGAAATGGACAAATACCTAATAGAAATCATTCAACATCGAATAGAAACCTTTCGTATTTTTTGTCATTTTTTAATTATTTGTCACTTATTGCAACAACGTCGAAAAAGAAGAGCAGGGCTACGAGAAGGTGTCATACCTACTTGATTCTTAGCCCTGCTCTTCTTTTTACTTATCATATCTTTTTCGTTTAGCTGAACTAGCAATACCAAGCGCTTCTCTGTATTTAGTAACCGTGCGCCTTGAGATTTTAATCCCTTTTTTCTGAAGTAAATCAACTAGTTTTTGATCTGATAATGGCTTAGCTTTATCTTCAAGATCAATTAATGCCTGCAATTGTTTTTTTACACCACTGGTAGAGATTTCTACTGAATTTTCTCCTGTCGATAATCCATGTGAAAAGAACGAACGTAATTCAAACACGCCAAATTCTGTCTGTAGATATTTTCCATTTACTGCTCGGCTCACAGTCGATTCGTGGACATCAATCACTTCAGCAACCTCTTTTAAAGTCATTGGTTTTAAGGTCCGCTCAACATCTAAAAAGAACTCTTGTTGTCTTTTCACAATTTCTAGCCCAATCTTCAAAATAGTGTCGCCTCTTTGTTGAATCGTTTTTTGTAACCATTCAAATTCATTTTTCTTCTCTTTAATGTAGGCTTGCACCTCTTGATCTTCAGTTGCTTGCATTTTATCAAAATAAGCTTGCTGAAATTGAATATTCGGCCGTCCTTTTTTATTGGATTCTAGATAAATTTGTTCGTCTTTGATAGTTACAAGTAAATCTGGTCGAATGTAAAGATCCGTTGTTCGATCAAAGACATTGCCCGGTGTCGGCGTCAAAACTTGTACATAATCAAAAATAGCTTGGATCTCTGAAAGTTCTACCTTAAACTTTTTGGCAATCAATGACCACTTTCGATCAACAAAATGGTCAAATTCTTCTTCTAATACAATATAGGCCAAATCTGGTGCCTGTTCATCACGTTCTACTTGCAATAGCAAGCACTCACGCAAATCTCTTGCTCCAACACCAGCAGGGTCTAACTGTTGAATTAAGGTCAAAGCATCTAACATTTGAATAGCCGTTGCCCCAGTTTGATTTTCTGCCTCTTCTAAGCTTATCGTCAAATAACCATTTACATCAATCGATTCAACTAAAAATAAGACCAGACTTCGAAGATAGGTCGCCCGATAGTTCAAATGTATTTGATCGATTAAATATTCAAATAAAGAAACTTGTGTATCTGGTATTTGATTAATATAGTTAAGCTCTTCATCCCCAGAAATACCTTTACTGCCAGAAAAAGAAAGATCACTGTACGAAGTTTCTGTTTGATTATCAATCAAAGGATTCTCTAATACTTTAGATTCAATATAGGAATATAACTCTTCAGAATTATATTGTAAGATTTGAATAGATTGTTGCAATTGTTGTGTCATGGCAAGTTTTTGCACTTGCTTTTGTTGTTGGGATAAATGTTGCCCAAATTTCATTAAAAATTTCATCCTCCCTCTTGTAATTTCTTTGAATATCAGCTAAACTATTAAACGTGCTTGCGTCCTTAGTGTAGTGGATATCACGTAAGATTCCGGTTCTTGAGACGGGGGTTCGATTCCCTCAGGACGCGTTTTTATACTATTTATATATTTACCCTTCTGGTCTAGTCAACAATACAACTAACAATACAACTGATTATACCATATTTTTATTTGCTCTATCTATTTTACTTCTTTGAATGATGCTTATATAAAATCTTCAATTACCGAGGCAAGTAGTTACTTCAAATCATTTTTATATTTTAACTGTAATACAATAAATCAATTGTTGTATTACAGTTTTTTTCATTTATTTTTTTATCATAAGTTTTTTTTACAACTTAAATCGAATATAATATTTATTTAATTTAGTTATTTTAACGAAAAACAAAAAAATCACAAACCATTGACAAAGCTTCCATTTAAGGATATATTTAATAAAAAAAGGAAACGAAATGCAAAATAATGGTTATTTATTTCCCTATTTTTTATTTAAGTTACTTATTTTTTCACTATCTACTGTTCTCTTTTTCAGATTCAAAGAAACGTTTCTGACTATATATAATATATACACCTATCAAAAAAATGATTTGTTCTCAAAATACCAAGCACTTTCGTTTAAAGAATTTCTCTATCAAAGAATATTAAAAATTCTAAGTAAGGTTGTTACTAATTTATGAGTCTTCGTCACAAAAATCTTTTACTGTTTTCTGTTTTGCTTATAATAATCGATATTTTACTAAAATACGTTATCCCTATTAAGTGGTTGAATATAAAAATGATTGAACTAATTATTGTCTTGATTGAAGGATTAATTTTTCTTTACTTTATTTTATCATTTAGTTTGGCTTTGATTATTTTTTTAAAAGAAAAAAAAATCAAATAAGCAAATAAAGCTTACTTGATCTATAATCGTACAACTTAATCCTTCAAATTACAATAAACGGTTGATTGAGATACTCGAATATTCCTGATAGCTCCTGAGAAATCAAATCAGCAATGACAGTTCGTCACGAATTTCTTCCTGAACTTTTTGAATAGCAAGTAACTCTTCCTTATTTTTTTCTGTTTGGTATTTGCTTGTTAATTCACTATCATATGTTATTAAATAGCTAACGGCCCATAGATTGGGATTTACTATAACTTTATCAGCTAAAGGATACAGTAATGAAAAATGAAGTTTTATTTCTTCTAATACATCCGACAATAAAATGGGGTTATTATTTACTAGCTCTTTCTCCAAAAAAAGTAATATCCTCTGATAAGCCCCACAATCCAAAGAATTACCTACCGTTACTGGAATAACTTGATACCTTTCAGCATCACGCCAAATAAAATCGATTGGTTCTTTGATATGTAATTTAGCAAATTCTTCTAAAACCCATGAACGAACTAAATTATGAATTTGTTCGTTTAACACTATTTTTTTCCCAATCGCTACAAATTCTTCTTGTGGTAATTTTCCTGCTTTTTTTACAATAGATAACTGTTCATAGTAGTTGTGATTAGCTAAATCTGCTAGTTCATCCTCAAGTAATTTTATTTTTCTCATTTCAAATTGTTGATACATTCGTTCTGTATCTCTAACTTTTTTCTTCAATAAAATGAGCTGTTTCAATTCACCCGTTTGCTCTAATAATATGCGCTCATTGATTACACAGTGGGCATCAATGAATTTCTGATTTTGAATTAGAATTTGTATAAACATTTCGGTAAATTCAATACAAGAAAGATACTCTTCTTTCTTATCCATAGCCAGAAACAACGCCTGGTCATTTTCACCGACATCTAAATAGGTATTTGCCAATAATAGATTCAATGAAAACTCTGGGCGAATTTCATACGCCTTACGAAAATAATCAATTGCTTTTTTCAAATCATTGCTATTCGTTGCTTCTTTTCCAAGCTGAATAAAACGTTCATAATTTTTGGGAAATGGAATCCTATTTGACAAAAGAAATACCGCCTTCCTTTAAGACTACTGACTATTTTGTTCCCAACTAATTAATACAAGTTTCTAATAATAATTGCAGTTTCTGGTTCTCCATCCGCTTTCATTCGTTCTGCTTTTTCAATTAGAGAAAAACCAAAATACGTTTCTTTTGTCCACTCATCTTGCACCTTAAATTCCATTACTTTTTCCACACAAAATGCATTCGGTTCCACTTCTTGCACGCTATCCCAACCAGTATCAATAAAGACTTTCGTTTCATTCGTAATGCCGCTATCACGCTCTAAATCACTGATGATTTTTTTTAATTGTCCAAACGTTAGGGCGTTAACTCTGTTTTCCATCCAATTACCTCCAATATACATTTGCTCAATCAATGATACAAGTGATCAAAATTAAGCTTATCTTTTTTTTACAATTTTGTCCATTATAATCTTATATCCCGTGAAAAGATTGTAGTACTAAAAGTTCCAATAAGATATATGAAAGCTCTCTTTTTCTTGAATAATATTTTTTAATTGTTTTTATCTTATTAACAAGAAAAATTAGTAATTACTTTTTTCGACATTTGAGAATATTTAAAAGTAAAATTTCGTAACTTTAGTATACCTTATTTAATCCCAAAAATGGACCTTAATATAATTATTAATAAGATCTTTTTTTGCATAAAATTAGCTTAAAAACAATCATCTCTATTTTTATCTACATAAATTAGCAAGATTAATAATCTTCTTCTAAATTAATTAAGAAAATAATTCCTCACTTGAATTAAAAACGAATTGCAACTCATCAAAAAAATAAAATCAACTCTTCACTATTTATTTCTAACAATTGAAGAGTGCTTTGTATTATTTCACTTATTTACGAAATAAATATGCTTTTTATGTAATTTCGGACACACTAATTTAACTCTTTTTATACAGACTAATTCGTCATTATGTGTTTTAATACAGACTGATTAAAATTTTTAAAAGGGGCTTTTTATGAAATACAATAAACTGATTGCAACACTATTTATAAGTAGTGTCATTTTTCCCACTCTGTTCTTATCTAGGGAATCAGCTTTCGCCGAAAATTCTACTGAACTTTCAATTGAACATATCTCTAAAAAAATAGATGAAGTAACATTACAACAACGAAAAAATAGCGAAGAAAATTCAATCACACTTGAAAAATTAGAGGAATTATCAAAACAAATTCAAAAAATTGAAACTGATCTATCCTCTAAAAATGAAATACCTCTATTTACTGAAAAAAATCATGTAAAAAATGAAAAAATTGATTCTATTCATTTATTAAGTCATTCAGTAAAAATTCTAGACAATCGTAATGATTTTTTAACGAATAAAAAAGAGCAACTTGCTACTTTGCGACTAGAAAAAGATAAATTAGAAAAAATAGTTTATGAATTAAATGAAGAAGAAAAAAGTTTAGTTGAAAAACAGGCAATATATGAACAACAAATTGAATTAGTTAATAAAAATGATAAACAAGCTAATACTAAAAAGACTATTATAGATAAGGCACAAGAACAACTTGGTAAGCCTTATGTATATGGGGCTAACGGTCCCGATGCTTTCGATTGCTCTGGACTAGTTCAATACGTTTTTTCTCAAGTCAATCGGACGATTGGACGAACAACAACAGATCAAGAATTGGCTGGTGAACTCATTTCTATAGAAGAAGCGCAAGAAGGCGACTTACTTTTTTGGGGCAGTCAGGGTAGTTCTTATCATGTAGCAATTTCTATGGGAAACGGTTCTTATATCCACGCACCAGTCCCAGGAGCTGTCGTCGAAATTAGTACAGTCGCTTCATTTGCACCTAGTTTTGGCATTAGAATCACTTCGTAACCTTTGCATCAAGAAATTAGGTTGCTTTCCACCAATGAATTCTAATTATTTATGAGTAACTTCAAAAAAATATAAACAAGAAATCCATAGAATCAATCTTTGATTGCCTTAGGATTTCTTGTTTTTTATTCATTCAATTTAAATAAAGTTTTGACGTGGATGAGACAAAAGTAAAAATCACTTTTGTTTTATCTTTTAAAACCGAAAAAACGGTGGTGCAAAAGTAGCTCTTTCGGAAATAAGCCGAAATTTACCAAAAATTTGAAGAACAATTTTCGGAAATTCCTTCTTATTTCTCAGAGCTAACCACTTTTGTCCCAACCTCTACTACTATCAATAATGAAATAAGCTAATTACTTACAATTCTTCTGATTCATACTTTCTTCCTACTCTACGGTTACACTTTTTGCCAAATTTCTTGGTTTGTCAACATCGTAGCCACGTTGCAATGTCGCAAAATAAGCAATTAATTGAGTGGGAACAACACTTACTAAAGGCGTTAATAATGAATGAATATCAGGTATGATAAACTGATCTGTCGGTTTAGCCAATGATTCTAACGCAATCACAACATTACGTGACCCTCTACTTTCAACTTCTTTTAAATTTCCACGTGTATGAGCCGCTGTTTTCTGATCCGTAATAATGCCAAATACTGGCGTATTTTCTTCAATCAAGGCAATTGTTCCATGCTTTAATTCACCTGCAGCAAATCCTTCAGCTTGAATATAAGAGATTTCTTTCAGTTTTAAAGCCGCTTCCATTGATACATAGTAATCAACTCCACGACCGATGTAAAACGCATTTCTAGCCGCTTCAAGCTGTTTTTCGACTAATTCACTAATCGACGCTTTATCGTCAATGATGGTCTCCATTACTGAAGCTGCGACACTTAATTCATGCGCAACATCAAATTCAAGAGCTTCTTGGTTATTTTTAGCATCGCCAATCGCTTTAGCTAATACAGCTAAAACTGCAATTTGAGCAGTATAAGCTTTAGTAGAAGCTACCGCAATCTCAGGTCCAGCATGTAATAACAACGTATAATCAGCTTCTCTAGATAATGTTGAACCAGGTACATTAGTTAACGTTAATGATGCCAACTGTTTTTTATTCAGTTGTACCAACACTTGGCGGCTATCTGCGGTTTCGCCACTTTGGCTTAAAAAGATAAAGAAAGGTTTTTTTGATAAAAGCGGCATATTATAACCAAATTCACTTGAAAGATGTACTTCAACAGGGATTCCAGCTAATTTTTCTAAACTGTTTTTTCCAACCCAGCCAGCATTATAACTGGTACCACAAGCGATAATATAGATTCGATCACTCGTTTTGATTTTATTGATAATTTCTTCATCAATAATTGTTTCACCATTAGCTTGTGTATAGGCTTGAACAATTTTACGCATAACAGCGGGCTGTTCATCGATTTCCTTAAGCATGTAATAAGGGTATGTTCCTTTTTCAATGTCACTCAAATCTAATTGAGCTTCGTATGATTCGCGATAAACTGCATTGCCTTTTTCATCTTCAATTTCAATGCTCGTAGATTTAACTGTTACAATTTCACCATCTGATATCTCAACAAAATGGTTCGTTTCTTGGAGCATTGCCATCGCATCACTACAAATCACATTAAATCCGTCTCCTAAACCAATTAACAAAGGACTTTTATTTTTCGCAACGTAAATCACTTCAGGATTAAGTTTATCGATTAGAGCGAACGCATAAGAGCCTTGAATAACACCAATCGCTTGTTTAAATGCTTCTTTAGTAGCTAACCCGTTGTTTGAAAAATATTCAACAAGATGAACCACGATTTCTGTATCAGTTTCACCTAGCAGCGTTTCATTTTGAAGATATTCCTGTTTAATTTCTTCAAAATTTTCAATCACTCCATTATGAACTAAAATAAAGCGTTGATTACTTGATGTATGAGGATGGGCATTGCGCTCACTAGGTTTTCCATGAGTCGCCCAACGTGTATGGCCTATTCCAACGGTTCCATTAACTTCTTTAGTGATTTTCTCTTGTAAATCAGCAATTCTTCCTTGAGATTTAATCAAATAGCTTTGATTTTGATTTCCAGTTACAAAAATCCCAGCCGAATCATATCCTCTATACTCTAATTTCTCTAACCCTTGAACCAACGTTGCTGTCGCGTTATCTTTTCCTACTATTCCTACAATTCCACACATCTTTTTAATTTCCTACTTTCTTAAGAAAAATCATTATTATTCCATCAATTAAACTTTAAATAAGTTAATAATCCGGTAAAATGAACGATTTATTCAATTCTTTTTATTTTTCTCGTTTCTGTTCTGCGTAACTAAATTTTTGTTCTAATTTCACAACTAGTTTTTCTTTTAGTTTTTAGAGTGCAGTCCCTAGAGCCATCCGCCGAACATTTTCGATAAACTCTCTCCTCGTCATCTGCTTTCACAGATCTGGCGCTATCCAAAAATTGGTATATATATCTCCTTCCGTTTTTTTATAACAGAAACTTCAATAAGTGTACAACAACAAACTATTTTCTGTCAACCCAATTCAAAAAATAAATAAATTGGTATACACAATTATAATTATAACAAAAATTGTATAAAACTAATTATAATGAATGAGAATCGAGTAAAAATCGCTTTTTATCTTCTAGCAGCTGTTCAAAAGTCCTTTATTACACAGAACAATAATAATTTCATCCAATGTTCCAATCCTAAATGCTATTTTATAAGTCAAAATAGGTGGGAATATCACAAGCAATTTCTGCAAAAATAAGCAACCATTTCATAACTTAACCTTTCCGATTTAAAAATGAGTAAGCCTATCAAATCTATTAGTTAAAAAAACTGAGCATCACAAAAATCTTAAAAGATTTCTGTAATGCTCAGCCAATTTCTTTGAGTAATAAATAATGCTATTATATTAATTAATACCTATTTCAGCTTTTACAACATCTGCAATTTTATCGACATAATAATCAACTTTTTCTTTTGTTGGCGCTTCTGCCATAACACGCAATAAAGGCTCCGTTCCAGATGGTCGAACAAGAATACGGCCATCTCCAGCCATTTCAGCTTCCATTTCTTCAACAATTTTCTTTATTGCCGGAACATCCATTGCGCCATTTTTGTCTGACACTCGAATATTCACTAATTTTTGTGGATAAACGGTTACTTCTGCCGCAAGTTCTGATAATTTTTTGCCAGTTTGTTTCATTACGTTCAATAACTGAATACCAGACAACATACCGTCACCAGTCGTGTTATAATCTAAAAATACAATATGTCCAGATTGTTCTCCACCAAAATTGTAATCATTATTGCGCATTTCTTCAACAACATAGCGATCACCAACTTGTGTGATAACATCTTTTAATCCAGTTGCTTCAACAGCTTTTCTAAAGCCTAAATTACTCATGACCGTTGTGACAATTGTATCTTTTTTCAATCGTTTTTTCTCAGCTAAGTATTTGGCACAAATAAACATTATTTTATCACCATCAACAATATTTCCTAACTCATCAACTGCAATGATACGATCGCCATCTCCATCAAAAGCTAATCCTGCATCCGCACCTTTTTCAACAACAAACTCAGCTAGTTTCTCAGGATGCGTTGAACCTACACCATCATTAATGTTCATGCCGTTCGGTGTTGTACCCATCGTATAAAAATCAGTTTCTAAATCAGCAAATAATCGATTGACCGAAGTTGTTGTCGCTCCATTTGCAGCATCAATACAAACTGTTAATCCAGCTAAATCACCAGGAATTGTTTGCACTAAAAATTGCGAATACTTCAACAAACCTTCTGGAAATTCATCTTGCGATCCTAAACCTTCAGCAGAAGGACGAGGTAACGTATCTTCTTCTGCATCTAATAAAGCCTCAATCTCTAATTCTTGCTCATCTACTAATTTAAATCCATCAGAGCCGAAAAATTTGATGCCATTATCTTCTGCTGGATTATGTGAAGCTGAAATCATAACACCTGCAGAAGCTTTTTGTAATTTCGTCAAATAAGCGACTCCTGGAGTTGAAATCACACCTAATTGAAACACTTCAATCCCTACAGACAAAAGACCAGCAACTAATGCCTGTTCAAGCATTTGACCTGAAATTCTTGTGTCGCGCCCTACTAAAACTCTAGGTTTAGTTGTTGAATCTTCATGTTGACTTAATACATATCCACCACATCTTCCTAATTTAAACGCTAATTCTGGCGTTAACTCCTTATTAGCAATTCCTCTGACTCCATCTGTTCCAAAATATTTCCCCATGCTTATAATTCTCCTCTGCAAGTTATCCATTTATTTTCAATATATCGTTATTTATTATCATTATCTCACTAAAAATCTTTCCACAGAGTAATAGACTTCTCTCTACTCATTTTTTTCAGTTTCAATAATTGGTTCGCCAGTATCTTCTGGAGAACTTTGGACAGTCGTTGAAGAACTGGAACTACCCGTTTGCTCTACTTGTTCAGTTGTAGATGTAGGATTTGTTGTCTGCTCTCCATTAGTATAACTACTTGAACTTGAACTTGAGCCATCCGAATAAAAACTGCTTTGTGAATCCATAAATAGCGGTGTAATCGTAACTTCAACATCACTTGGTGTCACAACATATTCTTCGCTTGTTGGTATCTTGACCGTTTGTTTTGTAGTTGTTCGTACATCTGTCACATCAACAGGTACATCGAGCGCTTCAATTGAACTCAATACCGAATTTGGGCCTCTAATTTCGACTTTGGACTCAGAAAGAGCAAAAGAAAAGCTATTAATGCCACTTGGTATATCGCCTGATGAGACAGCCCGCAAGGAAACCTCTTTGCTTGGAACGGTTAGATCTACGGTCACACTAACTTGAGGAGCAGGATTTTCAATCGTCAACATTTGACCATTTTTATCAACTGCCTGAACATTAACAGTTTGTTTGATAGTGTCTACCGATTGTTTCACATTTGATAAAGGAGCAACAATTCGATCAATTGCCTTAAGCGTCTCTTCACCAGTAGTAATTTTCACTTCTTTAGGATCTACGGTTATTTTATTAACTTTATATCCTTCAGCTTCTACCGAATTTGGCAATTGCGCTTCAACTTTAAATGTCTTTGAAACTTTCTTTTCAATCGTTGCCGTTATCGTTTGAGGCTCAATGGTTGCATTGACTGCACTACTTAAGCCTTTAACTTTTAATTGAATTTCAGATGTTCCGACAGGTACATTAGTAAGATCAGCGACGACTTGAAAACTTCGAGTATCTTCATTCACTTCTTTATTTAATTGAATTCGGTTGGCACTGCTTAACTGAACATTGACTGTCTCTTCGTACCCTGAAACAAAATACTTATCTTTATCATATTCAAGCTGAACTGGAACGTTGTAAATCATTTCATCATAAATTTGATTATTGCCTAGATTACTTGGGATTGTTCCTTGAGCATTTGCATTAAAGAAAAGAAGTAGCGCAAATAATAACGCCAAAATTCCTGAAAACCATTTTTTTTGTGAAAGGTTTCTCATTTTTTCTTCGCCCCTTTCGTTACACCTTCAATAAAGTGTAGCAAAAGATTCTTTTTATCTTTGCTCTCATTCTTAGGAACTAATTCTTCTCGTAAAATTTTGAGATATTCTTCCTGAGATAAATGTGAAAGCAACTCATTATTTAAGGTTAAACTAACTTCACCCGTTTCCTCTGACACAATAATTGTGATTGCATCACTCACCTCACTAATCCCAACTGCTGCACGATGGCGAGTCCCAAACTCTTTAGGAATCAAGGTACTCTCAGAAAGTGGTAAATAAGCGCTAGCAACTGCAATTTTTTCATTTTTAACAATCACAGCACCATCATGTAAAGGAGTATTAGGAATAAAAATATTAATCAATAACTCGCCTGTAATATCGGCATCCAAATCAATCCCTGTTTCAATATATTCGTCTAAACCAGTATTTCTTTCAATGGTGATTAATGCTCCAATTTTCCGCTTAGACATATACTGAATCGCTTTATCAAAAGCTAAAATCATCCGTTCATCTTCCTGTTGCTCTCCTCTTGATGGTGTTAGGAAAGAACTTCTCCCTAAATGCTCCAAACCACGTCGAATCTCTGGTTGGAAAATAACGACTGCAGCAATCACACCATACGTAATTACTTGATTCATAAGCCATGACAAAGTATGCAAGCCAATAATATCACTTAAAACACGAATGAAAATAAAAATAGCCACACCTTTAAACAGCTGAACGGCTTTTGTTCCTCTCACTAACATAATTAATTTATAAACAAGGTACCAAACCACAAGAATATCTATAATATTAATAATAAAGTCTTTGGAAAAAAAATCTGTAGAAATTAACTGTTGCCAATAATTTAAACTGAATAATTGATTAAGTTGAAAAGACATTATATACATCACTTCTCTTTCGAAGAATTCTTTTCAAGTATACCATATTCTTTTCATTGATTACAGAAGTGAAATCCGAAAGAAAGAAAAATTTACAGAATTTTTTACTGAAAAATTACAGAAAAAAATGGATAAAATTAGTTCCAAAACACTCAATAGTTAAACAAACGAGCAACTAGCAAAATAAAAATAATTTTGCGGTCGCTCGTCTGCTATCATTTTTTTTTATCTCACTCTACATAAACCATTTTAACTCTTTATTACTCTTCTGTTTTAGCTCGTTTTGCTGCACGCTCTGCTCTTTTGGCAGCTCTTCTAGCTTGTGCTTCTAAATCAACTGGTTTTGCTTTTTTCTCTTTCACAGTTTTTTCCATTGTCACTTCTGTAACTTCATCTGATACCTTTTTTTCTAATTTCGCTTTAATTTTTTCTTCTTGACCAGCTAGTCGTGCATAATTATAAAAACGTTTTTTCGCATCACCAACTGTTTTATCAAATAATTTTTCAGCAAATTCTGGCTGCATTGATTCTAATGAAGAAAAACGAACTTGTTTACGCATAAAGGCCTTCATTTCATCAAATGTAGGTTTTTTATAGTCCAACGTCATTGGATTTTTACCTTTTTCTCTTAATTCCGGATTATAACGATACAACGACCAGTAACCAGAGTTGACCGCTTCTTTTGCTTCTTGCAACGTTTTGCTCATACCTCCAGCGAGTCCATGAGCGATACAAGGCGTGTAAGCGATAATTAATGATGGACCTGGGAAACGTTCTGCTTCTTCAAACGCTTTAATCGTCTGCATTTGATTTGCTCCAGAAGCGATTTGAGCAACATAGACATTGCCATAAGTCATCGCCATCATTCCTAAATCTTTCTTAGAAACATATTTTCCACTTGCAGAAAACTTAGCAATAGCAGAAGCAGGAGTTGCTTTAGAAGTTTGACCGCCAGTATTTGAATAAACTTCATTATCCAAGACTAACATATTGACATCCGCTCCGCTCGCTAACACATGATCAATCCCACCATAACCAATATCATAAGCCCAGCCGTCTCCGCCAATCATCCATTGACTATTCTTCACAAACAAATCATTATCTGCATAGATTTCTTCTAATAATGGATTTCCAGCTTTTTCTTCAAGTAAGGCAGCTTTCAATTTTGCAGCTCGTTGTTGACTGCCTTCTCCGCTATACATATGCTCAATCCAATTTTTCATCAAGTCCGCTAAAGAAGAAGATACGGTAGATAACGCTTCCTGCATTTTTTCGGCTAAATATTCGCGACGAGTTTGACTTGCTAAAAACATCCCATAACCAAATTCTGCATTATCTTCTAATAATGAATTCGACCAAGCTGGTCCTTGTCCTTCATCATTTGTTGTATATGGAGCAACCGGTGCTGCTGCACCCCAAATAGAGGAACAACCCGTTGCATTAGCAATCATCATGCGGTCACCAAACATTTGTGTCAATAGTTTTACATAAGGCGTTTCACCACAACCAGAACAAGCTCCCGAAAATTCTAATAAAGGTTTGTTAAATTGCGTGCCTAAGACTGTATTCGGTTTAGCTGGATTTTCTTTTTGTTTTAACGTCATTGAAAAAGCCCAGTTTATTGCTTCTGCTTTTTGTTCTTCATATGGCTTCATCACTAAAGCCTTCCCTTTAGCTGGACAAGCTTCAACACAAAGACCACACCCAGTACAATCTTCCACAGAAACTTGAATTCGATACTTCAAGCCATCAGTGCCACGCATTTCTCTGACAATATAGCCTTCAGGAGCTTCAGTCATCTCTTCTTCATCCGCTAAAAATGGACGGATTGCCGCATGCGGACAAACAAAAGCACACTCATTACACATCGTACAACGATCACTAATCCACTCAGGTACTTCAATAGCCACACTACGTTTTTCAACTGCAGTCGTCCCCAAAGGCATTCGGCCATCTGTCATCCCATTTCTGACTAGTGTACCAACTGAAAGTTCATTTCCTTCCTGTCTATTTACAGGTTCCACGATTTCATGAATATAGTTCGAACTATTTTCTGTTCGTTTTCTCGGTTTTACTTCAACAGACTTCCATGCTTCTGGAATCTCAATTTGATGCAAGTGTTCGATGGTACGATCAATTGCTTGAATATTTTTTTCAACGATACTCATTGATTTTTTTCCATAACTTTTCAGGGCATCTTCTTTTAAAAGAGGCAATACACTTTCGATCGGCATAATGTTAGCTAATTTAAAAAAGGCTGTTTGCATCACAGTATTGATCCGTCCACCTAAACCAACTTCACTAGCTAATTGAATCGCATTAATAGTATAAAATTGAATCTCATTTTCAGCTAAATAACGTTTTAATTTGTTAGGTAAAAAGCGATTTAATTGTTCATCATTCCAAATAGTATTCAGTAAGAAAATGCCACCTTTTTTCAACCCTTTTACTAAATCATACGTATTTAAATAGGCAGCTGTATGACAGGCAACAAAATCAGCATGTTCAATCAAATAAGTAGAACGAATTTTTTGCTCCCCAAATCTCAAATGCGAAACAGTTAGTCCACCTGATTTTTTCGAGTCATAATAAAAGAAACCTTGTGCATATTTATCGGTATTGTCTCCAATAATTTTAATCGCCGATTTATTTGCGCCAACCGTTCCATCAGAACCAAAGCCCCAAAATTTCGCTTGATAAGTAGTCGTATTGGTTAAATCTAATGCAGGTCCCACATCTAAGGAAGTATAAGTCACATCATCGTCAATTCCAATTGTAAACCGTGATTTTACATTTTTCTTTTCTTTTTGTAATTCGTTATATATAGCGACAATTTGATTCGGTAAAACATCTTTTGATCCTAATCCATAACGTCCGCCGATAATCATTGGACGTAAATCAGATTCATACATCGCACTTTGAACGTCTAATAATAATGGTTCACCGCCAGCGCCAGGTTCTTTTGTACGATCCATAACGCCAATTGCTTTAACTGTTTTCGGCATTTTTGCTAAAAATGTCTCAATCGGGAAAGGACGATAGAGATGAATATTTAAGAAACCGACTTTTCGTCCTTGTTTTGTTAAATAATCAATCGTTTGTTCAATTGCTTGAGCCGCTGACCCCATAGATACAATGACCTCTTCTGCATCTTCAACACCATAATAAGTAACCAAATCATAGTTGGTCCCTCTTAATTGATTAATTTCGCCCATATACTTTTTCACAATTGCAGGAATCGTTTCATAATATTTATTAACGGTTTCACGTTGTTGAAAATGAATATCAGGATTTTGATTCATCCCACTAACTGACGGGTGATTCGGATTCATACTACGTTGGCGAAATTCTGCCAACTTTTCTTGATTGATTAAAGGCGCAAGTTCATCGTAATCCAATACTTCTATTTTTTGTATTTCATGACTAGTTCGAAAGCCATCAAAGAAATTAATAAACGGCACACTTGATTCAATTGATGCTAAATGAGCAACAGCAGATAAATCCATGACTTCTTGAACACTGCTTTCTGACAACATCGCAAAACCAGTTTGTCGAGCAGCCATCACATCTCCATGATCTCCAAAAATATTTAACGCATTTGTCGTTATCGCACGACTAGCCACATGAAAAACAGAAGGTAACAATTCTCCTGCAATTTTATACATGTTTGGAATCATTAACAATAACCCTTGAGATGCTGTATAAGTTGTTGTCAAAGCACCTGTTTTTAAGGAGCCGTGCACCACACCTGCTGCTCCAGCTTCTGATTGCATTTCTACAATTCTTACAGGTTGACCAAAAATATTTTTCTTTCCTTCGGCTGACCATTGATCAACAAGTTCCGCCATGGTTGAACTTGGCGTAATTGGGTAAATTGCTGCCAATTCAGTAAAAGCATAAGAAATATGTGCAGCTGCTGTATTCCCATCCATTGTTTTCATTCTTCGCATAATCATTGTTCGCTTCCTTTTATTTATCTATATTAGAATAGTTGCACGCATATTCTTATACATTATAACGGAACTATCTTGATTTTGAAACATTCTGAAGATTTTTTTCACAGACTTATCATAATTTCTTTTTGAAATAAAAGAAAAGAAGAAGCTGGGACAGAGGGATTTAACTTCAAAAAGAAGCGATAACACATGAAAATTATTTTCTAATTTTTGTGAATTAGCGCTTATTTCCGTAGGAGTTGCTTCTGCTCCCACTAGTTATTCGATTTTAGAGATTATAACAAAAGTGTTTTGTACTTTTGACTCATTCACCACTTTAGTTGGTTTGATTTTTTATAGAATAATGAATAAAATTCACAAACTTCTTATTAAAAAAGTTAATTTCGTTTGAAACGAATTCCTTTTTCCGATAAGCGACGAGTAATTTGGTAAATAAATGTATCATCTGGTGAAATCCATCGACTTTTGATTTCGTTCCTCTTAGTTGAATCAAAATAATGTGCCGGCAAACCATCTAAAAAGTGATGACTTCTTTTTTTATCTCCTGCAGGGCGTTCACCATAATTAAAAGATTCTCCGTTCATAATAGGCATTTCAATCGCATACATCTTTTCTTCATTTGATTTTTTCCTCCACTGGCTAATCAACATACCTGATTCATCTATAATAAATTCACTATGATAATCATTTGATAAAATTTTACGATTGAATCCATGTCTACGTAATTTTTTTATCCAACCGAAAATATTCATTACACGTTTTTGTTTTTTTAGGTCTCGATTTTCGATATCGATTCCCAATAAAGCTCGATTGTGGTATTGAGGATCCGCATAAAACCACTTTCCAACCAATACTTCTTTAATAGCTAATTCATCTGTCTTCAATTTCTTCTCTCGACGATAGGTTTCAATAAATTTAATATTGTGTTGATCAATTTGGTGTCGAAATTGATGAATCATTGTTTCTAGCGGATATTTTTTCCTTAGTTTTGATTTTGACAAATGCTTATCTTCTTTTTGAGTCAATAATCCATCTGGATAAGCCTGTTGAATGATTTGAGCAAATTCAATTAAAAAGGAAGACCCTGGTGGCATCATCGGATCAAAATAAAAATCAGGTTTCTGAAAAGTGACCAAATCATGATGTTCATCGAAACCAATTCCTAACTGGCCTATCACCAACTGAATTTTAGCTTTATTTGCTAATTGACTTGCCTTAAACATTTTCTCATATAATTGTGATCCAACTAGAAATTGTTGCTGATTTATTCCACTTATGTTCGCTTCATTTTCATTTAAATTTGTCGTTTCCTTCATATATATATCGATTGCAGCTTGGTCCCAACCGTAAGCTTTTAATTGATTGACCTTTTTTAAAGATCTCTCGAGCTTATACTCATCACTTTCAAGCCAGTTTTGCTTCTCATTCATTCTCACTTCTCACCTCATTTGGTTTTATTTCTTTCAGACTTTATTAAAGAAATAAGACTGAAACAAAACTTGAACTCCGTTTCGTTTCAGTCTATATAGTCAAGCAAACTTTCATTTAATCAAATTTGCTATTTTTGCTAAAATTGTTTTTAATATAGTTCTAAATACTGTTCTCTTTCCCATTCAGAAACAGTTTGTCTAAAGGCGGCCCATTCCATGCGCTTCGCTTCAACAAAATTCGCATAAATATGTTGACCTAAAGCATCAATCATCACATCATTTTTGCGTAATTCTTTAATTGCATTATGAATAGTAGATGGTAAATCTTCAATATGTGCTTCTTTACGCTCCGCTTCATTCATAACATAAATATTGCGATCTACTGCAGCAGGTGGTTCAATTTCATTTCTAATTCCATCTAAACCAGCTTCTAATAAAACAGCCATAGTTAAGTATGGATTTGCTGAAGGATCTACTGAACGTAATTCTAGACGGGTAGATAAGCCACGAGATTCAGGCACTCGAACTAAAGGAGAACGATTACGACCACTCCAAGCAACATAAACAGGTGCTTCATATCCTGGAACTAGTCGTTTATATGAATTAACTGTTGGATTACAAACCGCAGTATACGCTCTTGCGTGTTTTAAAAGTCCGCCTAAGAAATGATAAGCTGTTTGACTTAATTGCATTGGACCATCTTCATCGAAGAAAGCATTCTCTTCACCTTTGAATAAAGACATATTACAATGCATACCAGAACCATTGATTCCGTATAATGGTTTTGGCATAAAGGTTGCGTGCAATCCATGTTTACGAGCAATTGTTTTTACAACTAATTTAAACGTTTGGATATTATCACAAGCTTCAATCACATCAGCATATTTGAAATCAATCTCATGTTGACCAGGAGCAACTTCATGATGAGATGCCTCAACTTCAAAGCCAAGACTTTCTAGCTCAAGAACGATATCACGACGACAATTTTCACCTAAGTCAGTAGGGGCAAAATCAAAGTAGCCACCTTTATCATTTAAATCGGTTGTAATTTCACCATCTTCATCTAACTTGAATAAGAAAAATTCTGGTTCAGGACCTAAGTTAAATGAAGTGAAACCTAAACTTTTCATTTCAGCTAAAATACGACGTAAATTCCCTCTAGGATCTCCAGCAAATGGTTCTCCATTAGGATTATAAATATCACAAATTAAACGAGCAACTTTACCATGATCACTTTCCCAAGGAAAAATCATCCATGTGGACAAATCAGGATATAAATACATATCACTTTCTTCAATACGAACAAAGCCTTCAATTGAAGAACCATCGAACATCATTTTGTTACTTAATACTTTTTTTAGTTGGCTTACAGGGACTTCAACGTTTTTAATAGTACCCATGATATCAGTAAACATTAATCTTAAAAATCGTACATTTTCTTCCTCGGCAATTCGTATAATGTCTTCCTCTGTGTTTTGTCTTTTTGTCATAGTATCCCTTCCTGCCCTTCATTTTTTAGCTTACTAATTTTTTTACAACCGTGGTCCTTTTGATTGGAATGGATTTTGTTGAGTTAGTCCACCTTGCGAGATAAGCTCATCGTACAAAATCTTGCGGACATCTTCATCCGTTAATGGTTTATTAGAATCTTTTCCAAATTTCTGTTCTTCCAATTTCATTTCATACACGCGTTTGATGCCAGCCATATTCAGACCATCTGACAAATAATCTTTGATTTCAAGTAAAACATCAATATCGTTCAGAGAATACATTCGTCGATTCCCCTCACTTCTTTCAGGATAAATCAAGTCTTGTTCTTCATAATAACGAATTTGACGTGCAGATAAATCTGTCAATTTCATAACTGTACCAATTGGAAAAACGGACATCGATCTCCTCAGTTCCTTCTCTCTCATATCCACCCCCCTCTCTAAGATATGTATAGGATAACAGTACTTTTTTCTCTTGTCAACTGTTTATGTAAGGTTTCCTAACATAAGTTTTTGAATATTCGTTTTTTGCTATGTACTATGTACCACTGACCAAAAAATAAGCGACCAATCAAAAAAATTTGAAAAACACCAGTTAGGAATCATTCAACATCGAATGGAAACCTTTCGTATTTTTACCATTTTCGTGATTGGTCGCTTATTGTTATATATCCGAAGAGCGATGTGATTCAATGAAGTATTGTACTTAGTCGGTTCTTGGCGCATCTCATTCTGCCATAACCTCAAACCATTTGTATTTCTTATCAGTTTTGTGAGGTATCGCTTTTCTCTTGATTTTTAACTAATTATCCTCAATTCAATATTCAATACTAAAAATTAACAGTTAAATGAATCATTCATTCCTCTTCAGATTCACGGGACCATTTAGAATTCATTTTAGCAAAGCCTTTTACTTGATAGCCAGTTGCTTCTTCATCATAATTTTCTGCTAATAACAAAGTTTGTCTTTTTAAATCACTTAAAAGATGACCTTGACTTGCTGGAATTTCAAACTCATAAGGTTGCATAATTTCCATCATGCTCTCTCGAATAGCTTCGGTCAACTGCTCTTTACCGATACTACTTTTAGCTGAAATTAAGACATTTGGAAATAATGTTGGAACAAACTCATTCCCCTTCAATTGATCTCCTTTATTATATACAGTCAAAACAGGAACATGGCTTAAATCCAGCTCTTTTAACAAACTAGTCACGGTTTGTTCGTGTTGGATTCGATCCTCAGCACTCGCATCCACTACGTGTAGTAGCAAGTCCATTCCGCGACTTTCTTCTAGAGTTGATTGGAATGCTTCAATTAATTGCGTTGGCAAATCTTGAATAAATCCGACTGTATCGGTTAAAGTTACAACCATTCCCTGAGGGAGTTGCCATTTTTTTGTTAGTGGATCTAATGTAGCAAATAGCTGATCTTCAGAATACGTACCCGCAGTTGTCAATAAATTCAAAATCGTTGATTTTCCAGCATTTGTATAACCAATCAGACCAATTTGAAAGATATCAGAATCTTGCCTTTTTTGCCTACTTCTTTCACGATGAGCAGATACTTCTTTTAACTCATGTCTAATCGCAGTAATTTTATTGCGAATATGTCGACGGTCCGTTTCTAGTTTTGTTTCACCAGGACCTCTTGTCCCAATTCCGCCACCTAAACGAGAGAGACTAATTCCTTGTCCAGCTAAACGAGGCAGTAAATAATTAAGCTGTGCTAACTCAACTTGCATCTTGCCTTCTTTGGAGCGAGCTCTCATCGCAAAAATATCTAAAATTAACTGGACTCGATCAATCACACGTATGCCAACTGCTTCTGTAATATTCTGACCTTGTCTAGGTGTTAATTCATGATTAAAGACAACAACATCTGCTTCATACGCATCAACCAATTGAACTAATTCTTCTAGTTTTCCTTTACCGATCAATGTTTTTGAATCCATTTTTGGTCGTTTTTGTGTCAAATCAAAAACGACTTCTCCTTGAGCAGTATTGACCAAATTTTCTAGCTCTTTCATAGAACTATCAAATTGATCACTATTTTTTGGTGTTTCCACACCAACTATAATAATTTTTTCAACTACATTCTCCATCTGGCTCTCCTTTTGGCTTATTTAGCCAAGCTAAAACTTCAGCTTCTAATTCCATTTGAGAAGCAGGATTCTGAATTAAATCCCACCATGATGCACTTAAACGATTTTTAAACCAAGTTAATTGACGCTTTGCATATCTTCGAGAATTTTGTTTTACTTGATCAACTGCTGTTTCATAAGATTCCCTTCCATCAAAATAAGGAAAAAATTCTTTATAGCCAATCCCCTGATTCGCTTGAGAAGGCGGACTATTGTAGAGTAATTCTGCTTCTTTTAGAACGCCTTTATCAATCATTAAATTAACACGGGTATTAATCCGCTCGTATAATAATTGACGATCCGTTTCCAAACCAATCATTAAATAATCATAAAGACACTTTGGTTCAACTTTAGGAGTTAAAATACTCTGACCTGTTTTCTCAAAAACCTCTATCGCCCGGATAATTTTCTTTTGGTTATTGAAGTGAATTTTTTCGGCTGCTAACGGATCTTTTTGAGCTAACAGTTCCCATAATTTTTTATTTCCTTTTTCTTGCGCATATCGTTCATAGGTTTCACGAATATCGGTAGACTCGTCTTTACTGCCTAATTTATAATCATAAAGTAAAGCTTGCACATAGAGTCCTGTTCCGCCAACAATAATCGGAACTTTTCCTTTTGCGCAAATTTCATCGATGACCTGTCGACCTTCTTTTTGAAAATCAGAAACTGAATAAGACTCACCAATTTCTCTACAATCAATCAAATAATGATTAATTCCAGCTTTTTCTGCTGAAGAAACTTTTGCCGTTCCAATATCTAATTGACGATAAACTTGCATCGAATCTCCGCTAATAATCTCTCCATTGATTTTTTTAGCTAATTCAATGCTTAATGCTGTTTTACCAACAGCAGTTGGACCAACGATTACTAATACTTTTTTCATAAGGAACATCCTTTTTTAAACTCTTTTATATAAATAATGTAGATAAAAGAATTAGATTATTCACTAAGTAATTTTTTTATCACTTTCATTTCACCTGAAACATACATACAAATAGTCACTGCAAGTAACCAAAAGATACCTCTAAAAAGTAACGTAATAAATAAATTAGGAAAACTTAAGAACGGGTTGGTGAAAAACAAGATAATTGCAACTATGGCACCAATAAAGGCAGGCTTTATTAATTGCTTCAATGCATCTCTTAATCTTCCATTCAGTGCTTTATTCATCAATAACCAATAGGATATCAAAAAGTTAATTAAATTAGCAATACAAACAAAAACAGCGACATAAATAATTTTTCCAAAACCTACCCCAATTATAATACTTGGTATCATAATACAAAAAGAAATAATTCCATTTATAAATAACATTTTAGATTGATTTCTTGCCATAAAAATACCACTAGTTACAGCAACCAACATTTGAGACCATAAGCTAAACGATAAGATAAAGAATGGCGTTACAGCTCCATACCATTTTGATCCAAAAAGGAAAAAAATGATTTCTTTAGCATTCAACATCATAAACACAGTTAAAGAAAATGCTAATAAAGATAGGACTCTTATAATTTTAAAGAATGTTTCTTGAATTATTTTAACATTATCTTGGTGTTGCGATAAGATCGGCTGTAAAACCGGGGTGATAACACCTAAAAAAACAGTTGTGGGCATCGATAAAAGTTGATAACTTTTTTGATAATTTGCAATAGATGTCGGTCCCAAAAAACGGCCAACTAATAAATTATCAGCATTTCTTGATAAATAATTAAAAAAAGTAAAGAAAAATTGATTTCTTGAAAATGAATAAATAGATATTAACGGTTTAGGATTCCAACTTAATGTATATTTAAGTTTAACAACCGAAATATTTAAAATGAATGCAATAACTGATGGAACTGCACTGCAGATAACTAGTGCATAAATTCCCCAACCAGAAAAAGCAGCATATACACCAAAAATTGCTCCAAACGCACTAGAAATACAAACTCTAAGATTTAAATCTTTAAATCTTAATGTCTTATTTAGTATTGATTTTGGCACAGTATTAATTCCTTCAAAAAAAACTACTATTGACATTGCCCAAAAAAGATTTTTATAATCATCATTTTGATATGAAAATGCAACAAATCTTCCTAATAATCCGAATACTACACTAAGTAGTAAAGAAAATAGAATGGTATAATTAAATAAAATACCATAGTCTTCTTCACTCAAATCTTTTTTTTGTATTATAGCAGGTCCAATTCCTGCTGTTACAATCAATTGAAAAAACAGTAAATAGACTTGAGCATTTGCAACAATTCCAAATTCTTCTACTGATAAAATTCTAGATAAAATAACATTGATTAGGAACTGAATCAATAATATACTGTATGATCCAATAGCAGTAAATATCATGCCTGATCGAAAAGTATTGTTCATAAAATACCCTCTTTAACTTTTTTAATTTTGAGTCATTCTATATATATATTCTAAATAAACACCAAACAAATCTAACAGTTTTAGGTAGCATAAATATGAATCTTGAAACCGTAAGCTTATTCTCATAAAATTCCATTTAGATAATCAATCACCGGAGAAAAAGTAACCGAAAAAGTGAAATTAGTTTCACCGTATTGATATATTTCTTTAGAAAGTTGATTTCGCGATTTGTTATTCGTTAAATTTTGATACCACTCAACAATCGAAACAATATTGATGGGCGTATCATCATTTGGTACACGATAGTAAAAGGGGATATCTTTATCGTCTAGATCAGTTTTTACACCAGAAATAATCGGTAATCCCTTAGCTAGGTATTCTTTTCCCTTCAAACTACTATTGTAAGTAACGCCCGAACGATGCCTACCCAATGAATCAATTCCGATACTCGCTTCTTTATAATATTGATCTAACTCAGTTAATTTTTTTCTACCACTTAAAGTTACGATATTTTCAAGATTGTAGTCTTTTACAAGTTTTTGATATTCACTTAAAACAGGACCATCACCAATAAGATTAAATACTACTTTGGTCTTCTGCTCCGTCTTTTGATTGTATTCTTTTAAGCCTTCAATTAGACGATCATAACCATGATAAAAACATAGTGTAGCCACACCAATTAAATGAATGGTTTGATCCTCAGCTTCTTCACGGCTAAAACTTAATTGCTTAAATTCATAAGCATTCGAAATATTTATACACTGAACACCAAATATTTCTTGATCATCTGAATACGTGACAATTCTATCAATATACTTTGATAGTTTTTTGGTCCAACGTTTTTCTTTCATTGCAATATCTATTTTTACTAAACCATTAAATTCATTCAAATAAGGATAAGTAGGAATTTCAAGAATGATCTTTAGCTTTGGATTTATCTTTTTGGCTTTCTTCACTAGTTCAATGACACTTTTGTCCAAAACAGCCCCTTTTCTTATGTATGCGAAATCATAATTAGTCCATTCAATATTCTTAGTCTTAAAATATTGCTCAGAAAAAAATGGTATTAAATTTCTCGCTAAATGGAGCTTATTTCGTTTCCCGTTTATATGTTTCGTAATGTGATAATTATTTTGTTCAAACTCATTAATTTGTAAGTTGATCTTTTCTAAAATACCATCAGCATGTGTTAAGTCCTGAGATAGGTAAATCCCGTTCATAAATTAATCCTCTTCTGTTTCATTTATCTTCTTTTTTAAAAGAGATAATTCTTGTGTTAATATCTTCAATTGTTTTTCTTTGTTTATTAAAGTTACTTGAGTTACTAAAGAGAAGTAAAGTAAAATACCAGTGAGAACAAACAAAGCTAAGGACGTTAAAGTCGTGATTCCAAAAAAATGGGCAACTTTATTACCGAATGCAGGGAATAAAGAGCCAAAAATCATGACTAAACCCAGAAACAACCATTTATTCATTTGTCTAACTTCAGCATGTCCTTTTCGAATCAAGTAAATAGTAAAAACAAAAAAGACAATCGCCAAAATAATGGCTAAAATTTGTAATTGAAATGGCATTATTTATGCATCCTCCTTATTTATTAATGAGGCAATAATAATAGATAATGAGACATTAATCATATAACTGGCAGAATTAATAAGACTGATACTTGATTTTCCAGTTTCTCGCTCGAACATTTTTACGCCAACTTCCTGAATCCGAACATTTTTGGCAATCAAATACATATAACTTTCAGGTTCTGGATACTGACTAGGATAGCGCTCGACAAATTGTTTGATGATTCGGCGATTGCCAGCTCTATATCCACTAGTTACATCTTTTATGTTAACACGGGTTAAGAGACGAATTAAATTTGATAAAATTTTAATGCCAAATTGTCTCGCACCTGAGGATTTAAATTCTGAATCACTGTCCGTAACATATCTCGAACCAACTGTAAAATCAGCTTGATCCTTAATAATTGGATCCACTAATTTAGACAGAGACTCAATATCATGTTGACCATCCCCATCAAATTGAACAGCAATATCATAACCATTTCTTAATGCATAAATGTAGCCTGTCTGTACAGCTCCACCAATCCCTAGATTACAAACTAATTCTACATGGTCAATATTATTTTTGACTAAAACTTCCTCTTCATTATCTGTAGAACCATCATTGATTACTAAATAATCCAAATCATAAGGACATTTTTTTTGATATTCTTTTACTTTTTTTATTACATCTAGAATTCCATCGGCTTCATTATAAGCTGGAATAATTAATAAGATTTTATGTTTTTTCATTTTCCCATCCCTATAAAAGAATTAGATATCATTCGATTTTTGATTAAATGTATAGAATTTCATTAGCATTTTTGAAATACTTTTACCCCAGTAACGTTCAAAAAGTAATTGTTCTTCAATTTCTCTCGTTTTATCTACTGTATTGTTTGTCGTTTCAGACTCTTCATGAATTCTATGATACATCAATCTTTTTCGAATATACTTGATTCTACCAGTTCTTTTCATTATTCTTTCCCAAGCATCCCAATCAAGCGTCATTTTTAAGGTTTCATCAAACTTAAATCCTTTTAAATTAATCATATTATATGAAACCGCTGGACATGAAATAAAGTTTCCAAAAGCGTATACTCTTCTTTGATACCCTTTTAAAGGCAAAATCGACATCACAGAAAGTCCTAATGTTTTTATATGCAAATTTATATTTCTTTTTCTAAGTTTATCATGATTATCGATTTCACAATAATCAGTAAAAACGATTGTATAATCATCTCGTTCTTCTAATTTTTTAATAACTGTTTTACCATAATCAGGTAAATAGATATCATCTTGATGAACAATAGTTGCGTAAGGAGTTTGTACAAATGATAAAGCATTATTCCAGTCTTTTCCTATACCGCCACCTTCAGAAGTATACATAGGAATACCAAAAGTTTCACATAGATTTTCGATATAGTCGGTAGGAGTGCTTGTATATAGACCTATCAACGAATCGTTTTGTTTTACCGACTCCTGACCAACACAAGATTCAATACATTTCTCTAAGTAAGGAGATTCTCCATATGCACATATCATAAAAGAATGTTTCGCTTTTTTCATACTATTCACAATTCCTCTTTCTATTGTAGTCATTCAATTAGTTTATTCAAAAAAATCTTCTAATTGATAAACAACTATACTATAAGTACATGTTACAACTCAGCTAAAACTTTATCTTCGTTTTAATCTATATAAAACTCGTTGTAATTTTTGACGAATCCGAAACTCCAATTTCGCAAGTTTACTTTTCTTCTCATTTAAAGTAAGTAAATTAGCAATGTGTCTAATAGCATGTTGTTGAACGTGACCAGAATTTTCTAATTCTATAATGATTTCTTTATAAACTATTGATACTTCATAAATTTCTTCTGCTTTACTGGTAAATAAAATAGCTTCTTTTTGCTTTTGTTCAAAGTTTTCCAAGAAATCATTCATTTGATTGACCAAAGAACTAATATCACCACTTGGATAAAGCTGCCCGAATTTAAACATCTCATATGCAGAAGTATGTCCAGGATTATCCGATAAAATGACCGGGATACCATTTAGTAATGCTTCAACGTAAACAAGCCCAAAAGTTTCCATTGCAGAAGGAAACACACATATATCTTTATCTGTTACTTCAGCCCAAGGATTATCTTTATTTCCTAAAAAGCGAATATTTTTTATGTGATGATCTTTTATGTATTTCGTACACTTTTCTTTATATGACTCATCACAGCCTCCGACAAAAATTAATTCAAGCTCTTTATTACGAATTTTTTCAAAAGCTTGAATCAACTCAAGTTGATTTTTTCTTTCAGATATTCGACCAATCGATACAATTCTGGATTTATTTCCAGCCTTGGGTTTATTATAAGTAATCTCAGTGTATGGAGAAAATGCTTTTACTTTTCTCTCTGGGAACAACTCACTAACTCTCTCAAATAGTTTTCCATTAACAGCAAAAATTTCTGTAGAATAGGTATCTATAAAATCTAGTTTATCTTTGTAATAAGCAAATTCATTTTCTGGAAATTCATGAATCAACCAAAAATGAGGTTTGTTTTTTATAGCAGCAGCAAGGGCTCCTTGAAATACGTTAACCGTGTTACTAATAACAAGATCTACTTGCTTTTCTTCAATTACTGTAACAATTTTATTAATCGTTTCTCTAAAAGAAGTAGCTCTATCTATTTCACTCCCAAATAGATTTCCTGGTGCATCTTCCCACCACCATCGCTGGGCATTAACTAATATACATTCAATGCCATTTGTTGAAAACTCTTTAGAATAGTCATTTGTTAACGTTTTTTGTTGCGTTGGTGCAATGTTGATTACTTGATATCCTTCACTAACTAAAAATTTCATTAGATTGAAGATAGAGACTTCTGCCCCATTATCTAACGTTCCAGTCGGAGAAATGAAAAGAACAGTCTTCATAATTATTTTCCTCACAGTTTATAAGTAGCCGTATAAAGCGACCGCAGTATTTAAAATAGTAACCATATAAATCATTTTTGTTACAAAGACGATCAATCGATCCTCATCAATGGAACTGGCAAAGTCAGCTATCGCAAAACTCGGTTTTTGAATATAAGGAGCCAGTAGCAGTGGTAAAAAAACTAAAATATAAAAATGATATCTTCCTTGAACTCCGTCCACATGTAAATCACCAATATTAAAAACTCGAGGATCACCTGAAATAGCCAAAATAGTTCCCAAAATAATTAGTAAAAAAATAGATAACGATGCAATTAAAAATGTTTTATTCAAACGTATTTTAACTAATAACGTCACCAAAATAAGTAAGACGATAAAAACGATTCCGTTTATTGCAGCAAGTGTATCTGATCGTAATAGATAAGGTTGTGGTCTTTGTATTGAACCAACAATTGTTGAAAGTACATCCGAAAGACTTCTCAATACTAGTTCCACAGAATATATAGGATGACGAAGAAAATAAATGATGTTTGAACTCTCTCCATTTCCATCACTAGCTTTTTCCAAGATTGGACTTGAAGCTCTAAATATCTCAAAAATTTTAGCTTGTATCAACCAAATAAGACCTAAAAATAAAAAGAAACCGGTAATGAATAAATTTTTCAATAACATTAGACCACTATCATACTTCTCTTTAGGTATAAACAAAGGTAAAAATGCTAATAATATGGTAGGAGCTTTACAGAATACCAAGCCTAAACAGGTTAATTCATATAAAATAATATCCCTCGTGGTAACTTTGTTCTTTGGTCCTAAAAAGTTAGTGATTTGTGCAATAATAAGTATAACTAGCCCATAATATAAATTATCATACGTATACCCTACTGAAACCCATAGGGCATAGGGAACCGCGCTTGCTAAAAAAATTTGAAGTTTATAGTTTTTGCTTAGTTTTATAGCCAATAAAACTAAAAGGGCATAAAACAATACGTTAAAAATACGACCGAGATAATAGGAAACAGCAATTTTATTACTAATCAATCTTCCAAAGCTTATTCCCAATGCACTAGGAATATAAGCTGGATTATTAAATCCTGACTTATTTAATAACTCCTCTTTATATTCAGAAGGTTTATGCTCAATTTCAAAAAATTCTTTATAGTATAGATTAGTATTTAAATCATTCCCATATCCTGGCTTACTAGGCATTTTTGTTTCTGCAAGAAAATCAGGAGAAATATCTAAAAAATTCATTTCATTTGTTTGATTTATTATTTTACCATCTGCTAATTCTAATGCATGGTAATAGTGAGTATTCTCATCTAAATTTTGTCGTACAGGAAGGATGAACGTATTCAATGTTCCTACAGTTAAAATGAGGACAAAGGCATTTCGATGGATTTTGTTCTGATTATTTAGTCTAGAGAAAGTAAAGACCAGAACAAAAAAAACAACTGCTAAAATTATATAAAGTTTTGGCCAACGTACTTCTTTATATTGTAACAGAAATTGTCCAAACACTAAAAAAATAAGCGAGCAAAAAATTAATATACGATTTTTATTAAGTTCCTTAACATTTTCTTTAATCAAGTTCATTTATTTAACCCCTTAAAAATTTTGTTAATTCATCCTCATGTTCAATTGTTATCGCTTGTTCCAAAATAAATTTATTCGCATTTTCAGCAATTTTTTTTCTTAGTTCAAATGATTGAATCATGGTATCTAACGAATCATACCAATCTGAATCGTTCACTAAAACACCTGTTTCATTATTTGTAATCATTTCTTTAAATGCACCTAAATTACTAGCAACGGTAGGAACTTTTACCAATGATGCTTCGATCCACTTAATTTCTGATTTGGCTTCGTTAAAAATCGAATTAACTAAAGGAGCTATGTTTATATCTACTTCACTAATCAATTGGGGTAATTCTTGCCAGTTGACAAATGGATGGATTTTTATTCTATCTTTATATGGTTTGATATCATCAGGTAAGTCTAGATGTCCAACTAGATGAAGCTCCACATGATTATACTTTTTCATTAATTGTATAATGGCTTGTTTGACAAGTTCAAAATTTTCATTATGTGTGATAGAGCCTGAAAAATAACCAATTTTTACAGAAGTGCCTTCCACATTATATTGTTTCTCTGTCCTTTGACTTATTTTCACTAGTTCATGATTAGCTAAATTTCTATTTAATAACACTAAGTCTTTATATTTATGGAGTTCCTCTTTCATCTTCAGTGTTGAAGTGACAACCCCATCACATAACTCCATCATATCTCCGTAACTAATCACACCATTATCATAATTTCTTTTTTCAGTTTCTGAAAGTTGTTGAACATAAGATAGCTGATCGGTGAATGCTGTATCAATAACTAAGTCATCAATATCATAAAAAATTGGTTTATGATTTGACCGAGCCAAACGTACTAATTCAATCAATTGAGAATTCAGAGGCGCTCTGTATATGATAATATGACTGGCATGTTCAGCATATCCCATTTGAAAAGTTGAAAGATTTACTACCCAAACCGCATATCCCAAAGATTCTAGCTGTTCTTTTTTATTCATAACCCTATAATTTGTTAATTGTGGTATCACATTTTCGACCCCATCAATAATTAAAATATGCTGTTTTACTTTTTTATTTTTTACTTCAAACATGATTTGATCAATAATCGACATCGGATAATCGGTTTCTGTTTTTAAATATTCAATTAATGCTGGAACTTCCGTTTCTCTACTTAATCCTTGCCACGCAAACTTCTCATTTGTATAATTTGCGAAGGCCGTATATTTAATCAAAGGACTTCCATCCTTAACCATTCTTAAAGGATGAATATACATCGGACTATCTATATTATCTTCAATTAAAGCGCTATGTGTAAACCCTAAATCCTCAAAGTGCTTGGTAAATACTGTCTCATGTTTCCCTATCGCCTTATATCTGGAGTCTGTATCGTTCAGTGCTGTCCAATAATCATAAAAATCGTCGCTTACTAATAACGATTTCTCAATAACTAAAAAGTAAGATTGTAAATGTATTGGAATATAGCCATATTTATTAAATTCAGTGAAGTCATTTTGCTCTTCTCCATATGAAATTCCCCAAAAATCTACTTCCTTTTGATTCATTTTAGAAAACGCAATAGAGAGATCTTCGATTGGGCCAACATTCGTATCATTTACCAGTAAAAGTTCATCATAATCATTTAAGCCAGATTTCCCAAGATAATTGATACCATAACGAAAAGCGGCAGTATCATAACCACTGTTATCTCTTATTTCAACATGACCTATTTTAGATAAGTTTTGGATATCAGAATCAGGTAACTGCCCATTAACAACAATCAATACATTGTCAACAAATTTAGCTAAGGATTTCAAAAAATATAACTTATATTCTTGAAGTTGATCTTGCCCTTCATAAATAACAAAAATTAGCATGCGTCTAGGATTATTATAGTTATTATTTTTCCTTTGGATTCTTCTTTTTTGTTTAAAATATACTTTTTTCACACTAGGTATGTTAGTTATTTTTCTACTCAAATAATTCTTTACTTTTCTTAGAGTCAAAAAAAATATTTTAGGATTTTTAATCACTTTTTTACAATAACTAAGGGGTTTGATAACAAAATTACCGATTCTAAACGATGCTGAACTTAAAATTTCATTTTTATCATTTTCTAATAATGAAATAACATTTTTTAAATGCTTATTTTCATTGGTCAAGTTTTGTTTTTCTTTCAATAATTGATTTTCTTTATTTTTTATGTATTCGATTTCCTTCTGTAACGATTCACTTTGTTGCAATAACTCTTGAATGGTGCTTTCTTGATTGTTTATATGAACTTCTAGATTTGAAAGATGTTGAATTAAATCAGTTAATCTCGCTGAAAGAGTCATGATGTTCTCTTGTACTGCCGCTAAAATTTCATAAGGATAATTTTTGACATATTTTTTTAAAATATATAAATATACCTCATAATAATATTTTTCTGTGGCATGATCTCCTTCTCTAGAAATAGAGTTGGCTAATACACGATAATTTAATTTTGCACCTTCACATTTTGTTGGGATTGCTTGATTTAACAAAATCAGTCCCATAATAAAATCATAATCTACTAACTTTTTTCTATTAAGTTCCAAATCATATGTGTAGGAGTTAATTTTTTCTTTTCGCAATAAAGAACAGTTATCAATATAGTTTGATGCCAAGTAAGTTTTAAGAGTGAAAGGTTTTGCTTCCATAAAAATTTCTTGTGTCTCAATATTAAACAAATCTGTATACACAATATCCGCCTGACTTGTATTCGCTGTATAAACCAATTTTTCAATAAAGTCATCATCAAGATAATTATCACTATCTACAAATAGTAGAAATTCTCCACTTGCCCATTCTAAACCACGATTTCTAGTAACACAAATACCAGAATTTACTTGAGAAATATATTCTGTATTTTCAAATGGAGAACTAGATATTAACTCTTCAATAATATCTCCAGAATGATCCGTTGATCCATCATTTATAATTAACAATTCTATATTGTTATAGGTTTGTGTAAAAATACTATTTAAACACTGAGCAATATAGGCTTCGTGATTATAGCAAGTGACAATTACAGAAACTAAATCTTTCACTTTTTGACCCCATCCTTACTTGTATTTATTCCCTAAACTAACTTTTATTTTATATCTTTCTATTCCGCTATCCATAAACCATTTCTTCTTATAACACCACTACTTGAAATCCGCTCACTTTTTGTCATATTTTCACGTTTGGCTACAATAATAACTGGTGAGTTCTCTTTATCTGCAAATGCAAAGGGTTCATCTTTATCATTACGAATAGAAACGTTTAATTTAATTGTACAACCATTCAATTCGTTAAGGCTACACTTATATCTTAACTGTTTATGTCCTTTTCCTTCAGTAATTGAATCATAAGAATTATCATTGTACAACCAAATATTTTTATCAATATCTACCATTGAAAAAGCAACGTATGTTTTCATTTCTTCAATCACATCATATGAAATCATAAATTCGACCTCTGTACTATCATTATCGAAATCTATGATGGTAGTTGAAAGTAGTTCTACTTTTAAATTTTCAATCATTTTTTGTTCTTCTTTAACTTCAACTTCCTCATCTGATTCACCTTCAATAACAGTAGCAGAACCAGTATCTGTCACATTAGAAAGAGAATATTGATTTGCAACATCTTCAGGTGTGCCAATTATTTTAACTTCACCTTTATCAATCATCATTGCCTTATTGCAATATTTGCGAACAGCATCCATTGAATGAGTAACCAAAACAATTGTTTTTTTATCTTCTCTAGCTTTCATAAAATAATCATTACATTTTCTTTGGAACGCTTCATCTCCAACTGCTAAAACCTCATCCAAAACTAAGATATCACTTTTAGATTGAATTGCGACTGAAAAAGCTAGGCGAACTTGCATACCACTAGAGTAATTTTTTAATTTTTGATTCATAAAATCACCAAGTTCGGCAAATTCAACTATATCTCCATACATCTCGTCGATTTCACTAGTTGAAAAACCTAGCAAGGCACCATTTAAATAAACATTTTCTTTCCCCGACAATTCTTGATTAAAGCCAACACCAAGCTCGATAAAAGAGACTAGTTTACCATTAATATCAACAGTTCCATGTTCAGGAACATAAATTTGAGAAATAATTTTTAATAATGTAGATTTTCCACTACCATTTCTTCCTACTATACCGAAAAAATCGCCTTTTTCAACTTCAAACGAGATATTTCTAAGAACTTTTTGTTCTCTATAGCCCTTAATTCCTTGAAAATAGTTAACAATTGTTCTCTTTAGACTATTTGTATTTTCAGTAGGAAGTTTAAAACTTTTACTGATTTCAGTTACTTTTATTGCACTCTCTTTTTTCATAATTAAAGAATCTCCGCAAACTTTTTAGAATTTTTATTGAATATTAAGAATCCAGCTATTAAAACGACAAAAGGTATTACATATGGAATTAACACAATAAATTTATTGTCTATTAGTTGCCAAACAGTGGTATTTACAGGACTTGTAAACCAGTACCGCATATCTTGAATCATTTGAGCCATTGGATTTAATAGTAATATTTTGGCAATTTGAATGTCAGCTTTTTCAATGATTAATTTTACTGGATAAATTATCGGAGTCATATATAAACCGATTTGTAAAAGGACATCCCATACTGGAGCAATATCTCTAAAACGAACATAAATCGTTGCCAAGATTAATGCGCAGCCTAAGGAAAATGCATATAATTCAATGAAAATAAGTGGTGCTAAAAGCCCGTATATCGATAGATCTACTTGATTGATTAAACCAAAAATAAACACAATAACTAAGCTAATGATCAAATTAATAAAGGCATTGATAGAAATTGAAACAACTACAATATAAGTTGGAAAATTAAGTTTTCTTAACAAATCACCTCTGTTAACAATCGAAACCATCCCTAAACTAGTTGTTTCACTAAAAAAGCCCCATAAAACTTGTCCCAAAAGTAAAGCAACTGCAAAATGAGGTACATCATCTCCAAAGCGTAGAAAGTAGATAAAAACCACATACATAACAGCAAATAACATTACTGGTCTTAAAACTGACCATAAATAACCAATAACACTACCTTGATACCTTAATTTGAAATCAGTTTTTACTAATTCTTTTAACAATATTCTGTTCTTTTTTTCAAACATTCTAGGACCTACCTCAAATCTATTTTATTAACAATACTATTAACAGATACAATCCAATTTTAAGTTGGAAAGACACGGTAATATCTTGTTGTAACCCTATTTCAAAATAGCTTTATATCACTATCAATCGTTATTCATTATAGCTTTGCCTATTTCATAAATTTTATTCACTAAACTACAGCTTCATCAAATTTTATCAATGCATCGAAAAAAATTGAGTGATTTAATTTTCAGCCATGGTAAATTTATCACTCTATTATACTAAACTTTTCCATTCAATACTATTTTCATAAAAATTGAGGTTGAGACAAAGGTAAAGACAATTTTTCCCAAACCTCCTCACTTCAAACTATTTTTCTAATCTCGTCCAAACAAATCACGTGAATAAACTTTAGCTTGAACATCCTCTAATTCATCTTCAAAGCGATTAGATACAATCACATCTGAAATTGCTTTAAATTCAGCCAAATTTTTAATAACTCTTGAATTGTAAAAGCTTTCTTCAGCTAAGGTCGGCTCATAAACAACAACTTCGATTCCTTTTGCTTTCAAACGTTTCATGATGCCTTGAATGGATGAATAACGGAAATTATCTGAATTAGCTTTCATTGTTAAACGGAAGATTCCTACTTTTTTAGGATTTTTTGCTAGAATTTGTTCTGCAATAAAATCTTTTCTTGTACGATTCGCGTCTACGATTGCGCCAATGATATTATTTGGTACATCTTCATAATTCGCACGTAATTGTTTGGTATCTTTTGGTAAGCAGTACCCACCATAGCCAAATGAAGGATTATTATAATGGGTTCCGATTCTTGGATCTAACCCGACTCCTTCAATAATTTGTTTAGAATCTAACCCGCGTGCTTCAGCGTAAGTATCAAGCTCATTAAAATAAGCAACTCTCAATGCTAAATACGTATTTGAAAATAATTTAATTGCTTCTGCTTCAGTATCATGTGTAAGTAAAACAGGGGCATCTTTTGCTACCGTATTTCTTAAAAACATATCAGCTAATTCTTGCCCACGTTCTGATACTTCCCCAATCACAATTCTTGAAGGATGTAAGTTATCGTACAACGCACGACCTTCACGAAGGAATTCCGGGGAGAAGATAATATTCTTTGTACCATATTTTTTTCGAATAGACTCTGTGTAGCCTACCGGAACTGTTGATTTAATAATAAAAACAGCATCTGGTCGAATCGTTAACGCTTGTTCAATCACCGATTCTACGGTAGACGTATTGAAATAATTTTTTTCCGGATCATAGTCTGTTGGCGTAGCGATAATCAAGTAATCAGCGAACAATACAGCTTTTTCGAAATCTGTCGTAAATTCAACATTTAAATCTTTGCGTTCCATAAATTCATGAATTTCTTTATCTTCTAAAGGTGATTTACCGGCTTGTAATAGTTTAATTTTTTCATCAACAATATCATACGCTTTTACTTGTTCATTTTGTGCTAATAGTAAAGCATTTGCTAATCCTACATATCCTAAACCAAAAATTGAAATTTTCATTTTTCATACTCCCCTCTTATTATAAAATTAAACTATAATTATTTTACTACTTTTTGATTTAACATCATTTCCAATGCTTCTTGCCAAGTTGGAATAACAAAGCCTAAAGCTTTTGCTTTCTCAAGATTCATTACAGAATACTTAGGTCTAGTGGCTTTTTGCGGAAATTGCGTTGAATCAACAGGCAACACTTCAACTTCTGTATTTTTTAAAATCTCTTTAGCGAAGTCATACCAGCTACAACTATCATCATTTGATAAATGATAGATACCATATGGCGCTTGCTCTTTAACAACAAAAACCATAAATTCAGCTAATGTTCTTGTCCAAGTCGGACGACCAAATTGATCATTTACGACAGTCAATGTGTCCCGTGTTTTGGCTAAATTTTGCATAGTAAAAACAAAGTTATGTCCATACTGACCAAAAACCCATGATGTACGAATGATATAGTATCTATCCAGCGTTTTACGAACGATTTCTTCGCCCAATAACTTTGTTCTGCCATATTCACTTTGAGGATTTGTTTGATCATCTACTTGATAGGTATCATCTTTTTTGGTACCATCAAACACATAATCCGTACTGATATAAACTAACGTTGCATCTACAGCTTTAGCCGCTTGCGCAACATTTTCAGTTCCTGTAACATTAATTTTTTCATCTAATTCCTTGCCTTCATCTTCTGCTTTATCAACAGCTGTATACGCAGCGCAGTGATAGATGATTTCAGGCTTTAATTCTTTAATAAATGTCATTGTTTTTTCTGCATCTGTAATATCCATTTCATTCGCATCTGTAGAAATATATTCAAGTCCTTGTTCATCCAACAAATGACGTAGTTCAGTCCCTAATTGTCCATTACCACCAGTTAAAAGTATCATTACTTTATTTCCTCCTCAAGTAAAAAGGCAGGATCGATCCTGCCTAACGACTTTCTATTCCACTCAATTTGTGTCAGGTTATCATTAAAAATAGTACGCTATTTTTTATTGACCATTTTTCGCATAATTCGCTTCTACTGAATCTTTTTCAGCTTTCCACCAATTTTCGTTTTCTGAATACCATTTGATTGTTTCTGCTAAACCATCGCGGAAATTAGTGAATTCTGGTTCCCAGCCTAGCTCTTCTCTTAATTTCGTCGAATCAATCGCATAACGCAAGTCATGACCTGGACGATCATTAACATGTTCATAGGCATCTTTTGGTTGACCCATTAACTCTAAAATCAACTCAATCACAGCTTTGTTATCTTCTTCGCCATCCGCACCAATCAAATAAGTTTCGCCTAAACGACCTTTGGTTAAAATTGCCCAAACAGCTGAAGAATGATCGTTCGTATGAATCCAGTCACGTACATTTTTCCCTGCGCCATATAATTTCGGTTTATTCCCACTAAGCACATTGGTGATTTGGCGTGGGATAAATTTTTCAATATGTTGATACGGTCCATAATTATTTGAACAGTTTGAAATCGTTGCTTTTAAACCAAACGAACGAGTCCACGCTTTTACAAGTAAATCAGAACCAGCTTTTGTTGATGAGTATGGACTAGATGGATTATAAGGCGTTTCTGCTGTAAATTTTTCGCCTTGTCCTTCTCCATGACCTGGTAAATCTTCTCTAAGAGGTAAATCTCCATACACTTCATCAGTAGAAACATGATGATAACGCACGTTATACTTCCGACATGCTTCAATCAATGTATACGTACCAATAATATTCGTTTGAACAAATGGAAATGGATCATTTAATGAATTGTCATTGTGTGATTCTGCTGCATAGTGCACAACTGCATCTGTATTTTGTACTAATTTATTCACTAATTCTGCATCAGCAATATCGCCAACAACCAATTCAACACGATCGCTTGGCAAGCCATCAAGATTTTTTTCATTTCCAGCATAAGTTAATTTATCTAAGACGGTAACATGAACTTCGGGATGATTATTCACCACATAGTGAACAAAATTTGATCCGATGAAACCCGCTCCACCAGTAACAATGATGTTTTTCATTTCGAATTCTCTCCTATTAATCTATCTAGATTTCACCATAAATAAATGGATTTTGATTTTCAAATTCTTTTAATGTTGGATGTTTTTGATCCTTCTCAGAAGTGATTGCTTTTTTTATATCGATTGGCCAATCAATACCTAAATCTGGATCATCAAATGCAATCCCACCATCTGCTGGCGCATTATAATAATTATCACATTTATATAGGAAGTTCACATTATCCGTTAAGGTCACAAAACCATGAGCATAACCTTTTGGTACTAGTAATTGACGATGATTATGTTCAGATAAAATATAGCCTTCCCATTGACCGTAAGTTGGACTTCCTTTACGAATATCAACGATTACGTCTAATACAGCGCCTGTAACCACACGAATTAACTTCGTTTGTGCGGCCTCACCTTTTTGAAAATGTAAGCCTCTTAAAACACCCGCTTCTGTAGACAATGAGTGATTATCTTGTACAAAGTCAAAATCCAAACCATGTTCCGCAAACTTTTCTTTTGAATAACTTTCAGTAAAAAAACCACGATGGTCGCCAAAAACGTCCATTTCAATGATTTTTACATCTTGCAATTTAGTATCTAGTACTTTCATTTTCTATTCGCCCCTACTCTGACTCAGCTAATCTTAATAAATATTGTCCATAACCATTTTTCTTCAATGGCTGTGCTAATTCAATCAATTGTTCTTTCGAGATATAGTTCATTCTATATGCAATCTCTTCCAAGCAAGCTACTTTTAAGTTTTGGCGTTTCTCGATTGTCTCAATAAAAGTCGAAGCTTCTAAAAGAGATTCATGAGTTCCAGTATCTAACCATGCATATCCTCTACCCATTAATTCAACAGACAATTTATTTTTTTCTAGATAGACTTTATTTACATCCGTGATTTCTAATTCACCACGATCAGAGGGTTTGATATTTTTTGCTATTTCAACGACATCATTATCGTAAAAATACAGACCTGTCACAGCATAATTAGATTTTGGTTTTTCAGGTTTTTCTTCAATCGAAAGAGCCTGCATTTCCTTATCAAATTCTACAACACCAAATCGTTCAGGATCATTCACATGATAGCCAAATACAGTTGCTCCTTCTTCTTTAGCCGCAGCACGTTGCAACATTTTAGACAAGCCACCACCATAATAAATATTATCTCCTAAAACCAGACAAACACTATCATCGCCAATAAACTCTTCTCCAATAATGAATGCTTGCGCCAAGCCATCAGGACTTTCTTGCACAGCGTATTCAATATGAATCCCTAAATCTTTTCCATCACCAAACAAACCTTCAAAACGTGGTGTGTCCTCTGGTGTTGAGATAATCAAAATTTCAGTAATTCCTGCTAACATTAAAGTTGACATTGGGTAGTAAATCATTGGTTTATCATATATAGGCATCAATTGTTTTGATGTGGCTTTTGTCAATGGATATAATCTTGTTCCACTGCCTCCAGCTAAAATAATTCCTTTCATAGAAAGCTCCTTTAAAAATCATTCATTTTTTTATTTATCCTTAGTATTATCGCATTATACGTTTCGCTTGTCATTCGTTTTAGTAATATTTTACAAAAATGTAAACTAACGTTAATCTTATTTTCTCTTTATTCCACGTTTAATCAAAGCAGAAACTAATGATGTCCGCCAACTTAATTGCTGTAAAAACGATGAATCTGTAGCGATTTCACTAACATTATCTTCATGACGGCGATACAAAGTCAAAGGTTCATCAATAAACGCTGATTTATTTTCCCACTCACTAATCAAGGCAATCCACATATCATGCATCGGAATAGTCGGCGGAAAAGGTAGTACTTTTTCTTTTAGAGTACTTCTAAAAGCCATGCCAGCCCCAATATAACCGCTACGGATAATGTTTTTCACAAACCCTTTTCTGACTTTACGATAAGCAAAATAAGAGGGTTCGATTGGCTTTAGCTCCGTATCAACAATGACTAAATCAGCAACAACTAAATTTATTTCTGGATGATTCTCGAAATACTCTTTAATCACTGATACTTTTTCAGGTAGCCATATATCGTCTTGATCGGCTAAAAAAATAAATTCACCTTGACTCTGTTGGATTGCATTTTCAAAATTCGCAATAACCCCTTTTCCAGGGCCATTTATCAACTTTATACGATGGTCTTTTTGCGCGTAATTTTCTAACAATGTCAATGTTTCGTCAGTTGAACCATCATCCGAAATAATCAATTCATCTGTTGAGGCTAATTGCGGTAAAATACTTGCTAGCTGCTCGTTTAAAAAGCGTTCCCCATTATAGGTCGCCATGCAAACTGAAATCATTTACTCACCTCTCATCAAGCTTAAATATTCAGCAACTGTCCTATGCCAAATTTTACGATTTTTGACCGTTAAAAATTGTTTAAGCGCTCTAAGTAATAAATGCTTTTTATAGGTCGAAAACTTGCCAATTTGATACTTTTTATAAAACAATGTTTCAGCTGAAATAATTGATTCATATCTACCGATAGTGACTGTTCGATAGTTCAACACAGATAAATCGTGTTCAAGTATGGTATCTAAAACCTTAATTTTTTTCTGCTTTTGACCAATTTCCCAAAAAAGCCAATGATCTAAATAATCAAGTGGGAAATCAAGATTGAATTCTCCAAGCAGTTCAAG
Organism: Enterococcus sp. LJL99; assembly: GCF_054871725.1. Taxonomy (NCBI): domain Bacteria; kingdom Bacillati; phylum Bacillota; class Bacilli; order Lactobacillales; family Enterococcaceae; genus Enterococcus; species Enterococcus sp. LJL99. The sequence continues at coordinate 19,644 of NZ_JBTXLT010000012.1, read as the reverse complement.
CGTTTCTTTTGGTAAAACCGTTCCAGAGTTAATTGCCATAACCGCTTCATATTTCCCTGCTTTAGGAAATGAGGATTGCCCGCTAACATAGTCATCATTAAATACCGGAGAAATTTGTCTTCCTTTACACTGAACAATTGGTACAAATGCTCCAATGTCATTTTGCGGATGAAGTTGCTCTATTTTTGCTATATAATCTTCTGACAATAATGTATCCTGATCTAATAATAAAAGAAAATCGGCATTTATCTCAAACAGTAATTTTTTTGCTGCATTATACGCTTTAGCTAGTCCAGGATTGCTGGGATCATGCATATAATGCACGCGCTCATTATCAAAAAAATCATTGGTTTGCTTATGTTTACTATTATCGTAAATTAACAGACTATAATTTCCTTGCTCTAATAGCTTTTTTAGCAACAAATAACTTGGTGTATCTGCGAATTCATTTTCATAGAGTACGATTGTAATAACTATTTTGTAAGGCATCAGAAAAACTTCCACCCCCACTTATTAAAAAATCTCCCCATCGATTGCAAAAAGATTTTAAACAGTTTTTTACTTTTATGTGCCCCTTTTTCATAAAGATGAGTAACGGTCTCAAAAGGCGTATACAAAATTTTATACCCCGCTTGACCAAAACGAAGGCACAAATCGTTATCTTCAAAATACATAAAGAAGCGTTCATCAAAACCACCAATTTGCTTAAAAACAGCATTGTCGATCACCATCAAGCAACCAGACCCCATTTTTATATAAGAGGTATTTGAATCTGGCAAATCACGACATTCGTAAAAACTAAGTCGTTTATGAAATAGTTTTTTGATAAACTTAAATGGAATGAAGCGTAACATATAATCAAAAACATCCAGTTTTTGTCTCACTAAATATTGTGTTGTCCCGTCTGCATTCAAAACTTTGGGACAAACCATTGCAATTTGCTCATCAGACTTCAGTCGTTCAATCATTTTATCCATCGCCTGCTTTGTTAAAAGGATATCAGGGTTAAAGATAATGCCATATTTAGCATCTGTTTTCTTTAAAACATAATTATGTCCATAACCAAAACCATGATTTTCGTTTGATTTATGTATAGTGATTAATGATTTATAGCGCTCCAACTCCGCTAAATAATCTTGTTCAGAATGATTATCAAAAATGTGGATTTCATACTGAGAATCATTTCCTACTTCTCTTTTTAAATTATCCAGCACCTCAAATATATGTCGGCTATTATGCGTTACAATAGAGATGATTACTCTCTCATTCAATTTATTACACCTCATTTAAAAGAAGCATACGAAAATCATATGCTTCAAGCTCTATCCTATCCAATTATACCACAGTAAAAAAGAGAAATCAGTAATTACAATAGTCCTTACTTTTTCTTAGCATGTTTACCTAGTTTTTTATCAATTTGTTCTCTTCTAAACTCTTTATTTCCTAGCATGCGTAAAATATACATCAACGGCTGATGACTTTCTCCAACTAAACCAATCAATTCAATGAATAATTCCAAGCCTATTAAAGAAAATACAATCAGCAAAATAGAGGCTAAACTGCTTGCGTAACTAAACAGTAGTGCTACAAAAGAAAATACTAATGCCAATGCATAAATCGTCATGACGGCTCCCTTATGGGTAAAACCTAAAAATAATAATCGATGATGTAAGTGCATTTTATCTGCTGAAGAAATCGGACGTTTATTCAACAGGCGGCGAATAATCGCATAAACAGTGTCTGTAATCGGAACACCTAGAATAATCATTGGTGTGATTACTGTAATAAAAGTAGCATTTTTCAATCCCTGTAAAGACATTACAGCAACCATAAATCCTAAAAACAAAGCGCCAGTATCACCAAGAAATATTTTAGCAGGATAAAAATTGTAGGGGAAAAAACCAGCAATACTTGCTACTAAAACAAAAATCACAATTGGGATATAAACCGTCTTAGCATGTAAAAAGAAATAACCAATTACACCAATTGTTGTCAAACTAATAATTGAAACACCTGATGTCAACCCATCTAAGCCATCAATCAAATTAAACGCATTCGTAATGGCTAAAATCCAAAATAACGTCAATGGCAAACTAAACCAACGAAGATCCAACTGACCAAAAAAAGGTAAAGTAACCAAATCAATCCGGATATCTGTTTGAAAATAAATAACTAAAGCACCTAATAAAATGCCTACTGTTTTCATCCTTGGCGAAAGTTCCTTAATATCATCAATTAATCCAGTCAACACAACTATACCTGCCGCTATAATAATTGGTAAAATATATTCTCTAGGAATGATTGCTTGAAACAAAAAGAGACAAGAAAATGAAAAAACTGTATAAATACTTAAACCGCCTGCTGTAGGCATAATTTTTTTATTGATTCGTCTTTCTCCCGGCTCATCATACGCTCCTATCCTAAATGCAAAAATTTTAATAATCGGAGTAAGGATTAATGACAAGATAAAGGTCAAAAAAAGACGTAAAAAAACGTCATAAATGAACATCGACATTTGGAAACCCACTTTCTTAATATACAACGTACATTATACCTTATCGTCAAACATTTACAAGTTAGAACAAACGTTTCTATTATGAGATAATTGAAGACGCTGGCAACATTAATTTCCGTTGATGCTAAAGTATTTATCAACAAAAATATGAATTGTTAGACTATTTTTCCCACTAAACTTCTTCATCACTAAGTAAGCTTAGTTTTTAAACAGTCACCTGTAGAAATCACATCTAAACTAAAATAAATCTATTTTTTAATCTTACTTTTCATTTTTTTAACATATTTATTCAATGAACGATTACGATCTTCAATTTTCCCTTTAGATAGATATTCTTCTACGACCGCATTAATTATCGCTCCTAAAATTATGATTGTCGCCGCAAAATTTAGCCACAACATCAAAACGACAAAACTCCCAATAATCTGATAGCCGGCAATCTTTGAACTGAAATAATTAAGATACAGTCCAAAAACTTGAGACAATAACATCCAACCGACAGTAGCAAAAACTGCGCCAGGAAAGACCGATCGAAAAGAAAGCCTAGCATTAGGGATCATTTGATAAAGCAAATACATAATTAGCAACAGGACTAACGCTGTAATTGGCCACTTCAATGTTTGAAATGTATCGATATAATTTGTAGAAAAATTCAAAATTGGCTGTAATAAGTGCAAAATAGTCTGACCCAGTCCCATGACTACAACAACGCCAACTAGAGCCGCTAGTAAAAGTAGCAAAACAACCAGAGACATGATTCGCATAACAATAAAATTTTGTCGTTTCTCAACACCAAAAGCTTTATTCATCGCGATCTGAAGAGCATTAATACTTTTACTGGCACTCCACAATGCTGCTAACGCTGATAAAGATAATAAACTGCCAGAACGCTGCGTCAAAAGCGATTTAATCGCAGGTTCCAAATCCTGATAAATCGAACTCGGAATTGCCTCCGCAATGTAAGGAAGAACCTCATCTGGATTAATGCGCAAATAAGGTAAAATATTCCCAACTGCAATAAGTAAAGGAAAAAGGGACAAGAGTAAGTAATAAGCCACAACCACTGAAGTATTACTTATCTCAGATTCAATCATTCTTGTTTGCGTCGTTTCAATAAAACGCTTCAAGCGCTCATTGCTTTTTATTTTGTCCACTAATTTCATTCTGATCTCCTTTAGGATGCGCTTAGTAGGTCAATTCTTCTCCTTGTGAAGTCAAGATTTTAGGCCCATCTTTTGTAATCGCTAATGTATGTTCAAATTGACAACTAATACCACCATCTAACGTATATGCGGTCCAACCGTTAGGATCCATCTTCATCCGCCAAGTCCCTGTATTGACCATTGGCTCGATTGTGATAACCATTCCCTCTTTTAAACGCAGTCCTTTTCCAGCTTGACCATAATGAGGAATCGCTGGACTTTCATGGATTGTTGGGCCAATACCATGACCGACAAAATCTCTTACTACAGATAAATTTTCGCCTTCAACATACGTTTGAATTGCATGCCCAATATCTCCAATTCGATTACCAACTTGTGCTTGTTCAATTCCTAAATACAACGCTTTTTTGGTTACTTCCATTAAATGATCTAATTCAGGTGTTGATTCACCAACAATATATGACCAGCAAGAATCAGACATGGCACCTTTTAAATCAATACACATATCGACTTTGATCAAATCGCCATCTTTTAAAGCAACTTTCCGAGGAAATCCATGACAAATTTCATCATTGATACTGCAACAAGTCGCATACTCATAACCTTCAAAACCAATTTGAGCTGCTACTCCTCCATGGCTTTCAATAAACTCTCTTACAAAAACTTCAATGTCCCAACTAGTAATTCCTGGTTTTATAAACGTGCGTAAATGACGGTGAACATCAGCCAGTAACTCGCCAGATTCATCCATCATCTCAATTTCTCTTGGTGATTTTAATGTGATCATTTACTATCGTCTCCTAATCTTTGTACTAAATGTATTTTATCATAATTTACGGATTTTACACGAGAAAGAAAGAGCTTCTTTATATTTTTTAATTTTTTCTCTTTTCCTCTTTATTCCATTATTGAAAAAGGAAAGTTATAAATCGTTTCGTTATCGACTTATTTTAGCTGATTTGTTTTTAATAAAGGATCACTAATCTATAACAATACCCTACAAATGTAAAGGCATTTTACTACATATGCTTACTAGATTTTCATAAATTCTTTCACTAATGATAGGACTTCATTACGATGGGGAATTTTGAAAAACAGACTATTTGAAGTTCATGATTGAATTATCACTAGTCAAGACCTTTGATTTAGACAATCGAACCATTTTTTATAATTTACTTTCCCTTTCATCTTCTGATATAATCAAGGCTGTACTATTTTTATAAGGAGGAAATGAAATGACCTTAGCTAAAATTGTTTATGCAAGCATGACTGGAAATACAGAAGAAATTGCCGATATCGTCGCTGAAACTTTAGAAAATCTAGCAATTGATGTTGAAATCAATGAATGTACACAAGTTGAAGCAGAAGATTTTTCTGATGCCGATATATGTGTTATTGCTACTTACACATATGGTGATGGTGAATTACCAGATGAAATCGTTGATTTTTATGAAGAGCTTCAAGAAATTGATTTAACAGGAAAAATTTATGGTGTCTGTGGTTCTGGAGATACTTTTTATGATGAATTTTGTAAATCTGTCGATGATTTTGATGCAGCCTTCGCCAAAACTGGCGCAACTAAAGGAACAGATACTGTTAAAGTTGATTTAGCAGCAGAAGAAGAAGATATTCAAAATCTTGAAGCTTTTGCTAAGAAATTAGCTGAAGCAGTTAACTAATAAAAACTGGAACAACAGACTATTTTTGCCTAGTTGTTCCAGTTTTTTTCTTAAATATCAATTGGATATTCTCTTTCCAAAATATTCTCAATGCTTTCTTTCATCAAACGTTCGATTTGTTGATCATTAGGTTTGATTACTCCTGAAGTCATCAATGCAGCAATCCCTGTTGCTACAATCCATGTACCAAAATGAAGTGATTCAATTTGAGTATCGTCCAAACCTTCGTAATCCGGATCTTTCTTCACCGCGTTAGAAAAGTAATTGTAAGAGAATTCTTGCATCCTTTGTCCCCCACCATATTCTTCTAAATAAAGTGCACGGTACAATTTGTTTTCATTTTTTGCAAAATGGATATAGTTCAACGCCAAATCAACAATTGTATTTCCTGTATGCTCCACTGGAAAAACTTCATCAGCTAAATAATGATGTATCTTTTCAAATAATTCTTCTTTCAAATCGTCCATGTTTTTAAATTCTAAATAGATAGGTTGTGTCGAACATTTCATTTTATTTGCAATATTTCTAGCAGTAAACTTGGAAAAACCTTCTGTTGCCACTACTTCATAAGCTGCACTCAATATTTGATCCTTAGTGATCGTTTTTTTTCTAGCCATAATCATTCAATCCCCTCTACCGATGCTTTACAGCGTTAACATGAATACTTTATATGTTATTGTAACATGATTTATTTAATCTGCAAAATACTTATCTTTTTTTATGATATAGCACCTAACTTTTTTATTATTTTTGTTAATTTTAAAAAGAAAACTACAACTTTCATTATAATCTTAGATATTTGAGTTCATTAATTTTACATGTTATTATATTCTCGATTCATTCATAAAAAAATTAGGAGGCTTTTCATGGTTTTAGCAAATTTCAGTGATAACTTAAAAAAATATGCGCAATTAATTGTAGAAACAGGCGTAAATGTTCAAAAGGGTCAAATGGTGGTTCTACAAATCAGTGTCGATCAAGCGCCATTAGCTCGTTTGATTACAAAAGAAGCTTATCGTTTAGGTGCAGGAGACGTGATTGTTCAATGGAATGATGACAGTATTCAACGTGAATTTTTAATTCATGCTGACCAAACAAACTTGGAAACCATCCCTCAATATAAAATAGATCAAACGGATGATTGGGTAAAAAAAGGCGCTAGTAGAATCAGTGTTGTCTCTTCAAACCCAGAAGCTTTAGCTGGCGTTGATTCTACCCGTGTAGCTACTTTTCAAGCAGCTTCAGGTAAAGCATTGAAAAATCTAAGAAAAGCAACACAAGCAAATAAAGTTAGTTGGACAGTCGTTGCTGCAGCAGGAAAAGAATGGGCAGCTAAAGTCTTTCCAACGCTAAACACTAGTGAAGAACAAGTAGATGCTTTGTGGGATCAAATCTTCAAAACAACTCGTATTTACAGTGAAAATCCAATCAATGCTTGGCAACAACATGACCAAAAATTAGCTTCAAAAGCGGAAGAACTAAATAAAGAACAATTTACTGCTTTACATTATACGGCTCCTGGAACCGATTTAACGGTTGGCTTACCTAAGAATCATATTTGGGAAGGCGCTGGTAGTGACAATGCTCGTGGTGAAAAATTTATGGCAAATATGCCCACTGAAGAAGTTTTTACAGCTCCTGATAGCCGCCGTGTCGATGGTTATGTTTCCAGTACGAAACCACTAAGCTATGCTGGAACAACCATTTCTGGCATGAAATTCACCTTTAAGGAAGGTAAAGTCGTTGAGTTTTCTGCTGAAAAGGGCGAAGAAGTTTTAGCTAAATTGTTAGATACTGATGAAGGCGCACGTCGTTTGGGTGAAGTTGCACTTGTTCCCGACCCATCGCCTATCTCTCAATCTGGGATTACTTTCTATAATACCTTATTCGATGAAAATGCCTCTAATCATTTAGCTTTTGGTTCTGCCTATGCATTTAATGTCGAAAATGGGACTGAAATGAGTGAAGAAGAATTGGTAGAAGTCGGTTTAAATCGCAGTCATACACATGTTGATTTTATGATTGGCTCTAATCAAATGTCAGTTGATGGCATTAAAGAAGACGGCACTCGCGTTGCCATTTTCCGCAATGGTGATTGGGCGTAATCGTTCATTTAATTAACCATGATAAAAAACACCTCATAGGATCATTTTTTGATTAGATCCTATGAGGTATTTTTTTATACACAATTAAAAATTGTCATAGTGAATATTCTGGCACTTTATTTACAACTAATATCCGTCGACACTCTCATACCTCGCCTCAATCTGCTCCACACACTTTAATTAACAAACTGCTTAACTATCGGAATCCAAATCTCACATCTGTATTCCTCACTACTCATATCACCTTCAGAATACCATTCAAACTCAGGTAAAGGTATCTGTTCATAACCAGATATTGGAAACCATTCATTATAAATTCGTTGAAACATTTCACCAATCGCCAACGGAAGTGCCCCATTGCATTCAAAAATAGCCCAAGTAGCAGCTGGAACATCTAGTGTTTCTAATTTAGTATTAGCTGTGCCATCAGTTATTACCGCGACAAAATAATCCGTCGAATAATCTTCATACATTTTTGAATAAGCACCCATGGGGACTGAAGTAGTCGTATCTTTATTAAAAGTCGTTAATTCTACTATTTTTTCTGGTGTCATTGATTGCCACATTTCACCTACCCCGTTCATTAACGTCTCAATCGATAAATTCTTTTTGAATCCAGCAATCTGAAACGCTTCTTTTTCAACTATCTTATACTTCATCGCTTCTCTTCCTTCAACAGTGATTGAAAAACGAACTCGAGGATAGGCCTTTAATGGTATATTTTTTTCTCTTGCTTGAGTCGGAGTGATTCCATGTAATTTTTGAAAAGCTCTCGCAAAAGAATCAGGTGATTGATAGTCATAGGTTGAAGCAATATCGATTATTTTTTCATTCGTATGTTGTAGATCAAAAGCAGCTAACGTCAAGCGACGCTTACGAATATATTCCGCTGGTGGAACCCCAACAATTCCTGTAAATAATTTCAGAAAATGATATCGTGAACATAAAGCTATTTTTGCGACGTTATCAAATTCGATAGATTCCTTTAAATGATTTTCAATATAGTCAATCGCTTGTTCCATATTTGATAAAGTATCCATACTCTCATCTCCTCTTTTTATTTATCATACTATATAATCAAGTTTTTAAACCCGACTTTTCCTGTTTTGTTTTGTAGGTTAGATAGAATCTAGTCACTTTTTAAAATACCATGTCCGAAAACAACTAGTTTTCAACTAATTATTTGCTATAATAAATGAACAGAACAATTGAAGATTGAAAGGAGAAAATGATGGATTCAAACACTCATGGTTTATACACCGCCTTTAAAACAAAAGATCAGCGACTAGATGGACGTTACTTTGTTGGAATTTCATCTACCGGAATTTACTGTCGTCCTATCTGTAAAGCGAAACAACCAAAAGAAATTAATTGTACTTTTTTCCATTCAGCCGCTGAAGCTGAACAAGCTGGTTACCGACCATGTCTGATGTGCCGCCCAGAATTAGCTCCTGGAAATTCGCTTGCCGATGCGAATAAACAGCTAAGCTATCGAACCGCTAAGTTTCTAGAAGAAAATTGCAGTCAGCGATTAAGCATGGAGGAAGTCGCAAACAAATTAGGCTATACAGATCGTCATTTACGCCGTGTCTTTAAAAACGAGTATAATGTCTCTCCAATTCAATATCTCCAAACTTGTCGACTACACCTAGCTAAGCAGTTATTGACCGATACAAATTTAAGTGTGCTAACAGTAGCCATGACTTCTGGTTTCGGTAGCTTACGTCAATTCAATGCAACTTTTAAAACACAATATAAATTAACACCTTCTCAATTACGTAAAAAAAGAAAGCCTACTTCTGCTGATGATTCAATTACATTATCCTTAAGTTATCATCCACCTTATCGTTGGACAGAGTTACTGCTCTTTTTTAAAAATCGAGCAATCGCTGGGATTGAACAAGTTGACGAACATCACTACATGCGGACAATTCAATTGAAAAATAGTCAACAAGAACCGTTTCATGGCTGGATTAAAGTGACACAAAATAATAAAAAAAAGGCGTTAGATTTAACTATCAGTCATTCTTTACTAGGTGTTCTACCACAGGTCATCGCGCAAGTAAAAAAACAGTTTGATTTAGCTTGTGATCCTGAAACAATTTATGATTCATTAAATTCAATGAATGAGATTATTCCAAATTCGTGTATTACAGGAATTCGCTTACCAGGTTGTTTCGATTCTTTTGAGATGTCTGTTCGTGCTATTTTAGGTCAACTAATTTCAGTAAAAGCTGCCAATACGATAGCTAAAAGAATCGTAAAAGCCTTCGGACCAAAAATCCAGACAGAATTCTCTGGACTAACACATCTTTTTCCAACTCCTGAAGTTTTTTTAGCTCTTGAAAATATCCAAGAATCATTAGGGCAACTCGGAGTTACCGCCGCTAAATCGAATAGTATCTATCAATTAGCTGACTATTTTGTGACAGGAAAAATAAAACTTGATTACAGTGTTCAACCAGAAGTAGAAATGAAAGAAATACAAACAATTAAAGGCATTGGAAGTTGGACAGCTCAATATATTGCTATGCGAACAATGGGTTGGACAGACGCATTTTTAGAAACTGATGTTGGGGTAAAAAACGCAGTTGCTCCTCTATCTACCAAAGAATTTCAAAAAATCGCCGGACAATGGCACCCTTGGCGAAGTTATGTTGTCCTAAATTTATGGAACACTTTATAAGGAGGATTCTTTTATGTACTATTCTACAACTTACCCATCTCCTGTTGGCTTGTTGACGTTGGCCAGCGATGGAACAGCTTTAACTGGCGTTTGGATCGAAAATCAAAAATACCACGGCGATACAATCTATAGTGAGTTAAAACTCTCAGATAACTTAGTCATTTTTCAACAAACAAAACAATGGTTAACAAATTATTTTGCTGGCAAAAAACCTGCTATCGACGAACTGACTCTTCATTTTATCGGAAGTGATTTTCAGAAAATAGTCTGGGAAATTCTGTGTGAAATTCCTTATAACGAAGTCACTACATATGGTGAAATTGCAAAAAAAGTGGCAAAAAAAAGAGGCCTCACCAGTATGTCTAGTCAAGCAGTCGGCGGTGCGGTTGGACATAATCCTATTTCAATTATTGTCCCTTGCCATCGAGTTGTTGGATCAAATGGTAGCTTGACTGGCTATGCAGGTGGATTAGCCGCTAAAATCTCGTTATTGAACTTAGAGGGATTGGATACTGATTCATTCTTTGTTCCAACCAAAGGGACTGCCTTATAGTTTAGCTGATAGGAAGGTCAAAGCGTTGGTAAAATCAATGCTTTGATTTTTTTATTTTCAATTAACAACTTCAACTTTGACTTTATTTTTAGAAACTCAGGAATTTTATAACAGGACCGTTTAAAATATCATTTACTTTAGTAATTATTTTACGTACAATTAAATCGAATTACAATTCTTTAGTAAATTTATGCATAATAAAAGGATCGATAAAATGAACAAGAAAAAAGTTGGTTTGATATGTTTAATCAGTATTATAACGTTACTATTGGTTTCATGCAGAATGATTGCTAAATTTAACGGCAGTAGAACAGGTAATGACGATCACTTTATTATGAATTATAAAGTATTGAATATAGAAGATTCTCAGGAACTCACACTAAAAAAAGCAGATAAAGTAATCTGTGAGATAGATAATGAAGCTGGAGAAATCACAATTACAATCACACATGTCGGAAAAGATGAATTAATTAAAAAAAATTATAAACGGGAAAAAGATCAGTTTACTTTTGAAGTCCCCAATGATGGGAAATACACGATTTCTGTAAGCGGAAATAAAGCAAAAGGAAAAGTGAGCTTTGTTAGGGAATAGTAGTTGATGTAAAAAAACTCTAAGAAAAAAAAGGTATTAAAAGACCTCAATCATATTTTTATTATTGACAATTTATTCATTTTCTAGTGGACATTATAAATATTAACACTAAAATTTTTTCTTTTCATAACTATAGTATTAAGTTATTCATTTTACAGAATAGTTAGTTATCTAAAGCACTATATTGACTACGGAAAATAAAGATACATTCCATTTCAAAATAAAATTTATTAAATAAGTGAAAGGTTTGTTTACTATGATTCGAACTCTTACAATCACAGATGCACTAACCCTAAATCATATTAATAAAGAACAATTAGGTTATGATGTTCCATTATCAGTAACCGAAAATCAACTCATAAAATTATTGAACGATACAGATCATCATTTCTTTTTAGGTTTCGAAGATCAAGAAACGAAAGAAATTTTAGGGTATGTCCATGCTGAAGTTTATGAAACAATTTATTCTAAGACATTTTTTAATATTCTAGCTTTAGCAGTCTCCAAAGAAAATGTAGGTCAAGGAATTGGAAAAAAGTTAATGTCGGTCTTGGAAACAGAAACTCGTACTCGAGGATATGATGGCATTCGTTTAAATTCAGGAATAAAAAGAATCCATGCACATAAATTTTATGAAGCAATTGGTTTTATTAGTGATAAGGACCAAAAAAGATTTAGAAAATTTATTAACTAAATTATGATCAAATAATCCAATTTTACCAAGACTATTTTAGCTAGTGTATCATTCATTAATCACAAATAAAAAAGGAGGTTTTACTATGACAGTCGCTATTGGTTCATTATTTTTAGGACTCTATTGTCTATTAGTTGCACCCAGATATTTCCCTATGCTCGGTTTTAGAGGCGCTTTATATTGTTTACAAGTAAAAAATAGTTGGGGAATCACAAATAAAATTTTCGGTCTATTCTTATTAATTTCACGAGGCATTTACCTGATTTCTAGTGACTTAAAAATTTTTATTTTCATGCTTTTGCTAGGAATGTTAACTACAGATTTACTTTCTTTTCTTTTATTAAAAATAAATTTAAAGATTATTGTTTAAACTGATTTTGTTAAACTAGCAAAAGCTGAAGCGGAGGCTTTTGATTTACTAGAACAACAGCATTCCTTTAATTGGTTGTATTTTGCTCCACCGTTTGAATTATCATTAGACTACCAAGTAAATCACGATTATGTTTTGGCGAATGATGTTCTAAGGTTTTCTAGTAGCGGTACAAGTATTTTATCTTATGAAGACTTTTCAGATGCTATCTTAGAAACCTTATCTGATACGTATGCGGTGGATAATCGAATTGTTTCTGTATCTGAACAATAATTATTAAGAGTAAGGTATAAATAATTCATTTTATAATACAAAGGAGGCTGGGTAAAATCTCCCAACCTCCTCATTTTTTATTTAAGTTTCATTTCAGCAAATAATAAACGACTTATTAAAGCCTTGCTTACTTTTAGTAATTTTAAAAAGTTTATTTGACTATTTACATTGTGTTTCTCTAATTTTATTATTTCGTTATTTCCGCATTTTTATAATCAAATGGAGCGCCCATTGCATGAGATTCTACTCCTTTTACGGTAGAATTCCGTAAATATGTTTTCGCTTGTTGGAAGACTGGCGTGATGGGTAATTCATTCATAATAATCTGATTTGCTTCAACCATCTTATTCCAACGGAGATCTAGGTTTGCACCATCTTTTGTATTAATTTCATTAATAAGAGTATCATAATTTCCATTTATAAATCCGCCATAATTCAACGGATTACTTGATTCCAAATTATTAAGATAGCTCATTGGATCAGGATAATCGGCACCCATTCCTGCCAAAGCAATATCGTAACTTCCAGAATCTAAACGATCCAACGATACCGCAAAAGGAACTGAACTTACATTTATTTTTATTCCTGTTAATGTTTGCTGTAATTCTTCTTGAAGATATTCAGATATTTTTTTTGCGCTTTCGGTGTCAGTAACTAATAATTCTAGTTCTATCGAATCTTCTCCTAATTCTTTTAGCGCTTTTTCCCATGATTCTTTTGACTTCTCTTTATCAAACGTCGCTTTTGGTTGACTATATTTCGTAAAGTCTTCATGACTCTCTGGACTATAAGCTAATTCTGCTGGAACATAGGTCTCAGCTGCTGTTGATCCGTTGGCTAAAATCTTATCTGCAATAGCTTTGCGATCTATACTATATGAAATAGCCTTACGAACATTTTCATTTTTAAGAATAGAGTCTTCCGCATTCATATTAAATTGAATATAAAACGTATTTGGTTGCAAAATAGATAGAAAATCAGGATTATCTAAATTTTGTTGCGCTAATTCACCAGAAAGATAAGTCTCATTAATTTTTCCATCCTCGTACATATTCAATGCAGTATTTGCTTCCTTCACTACCTTTATATCTACTTCATTCAGCTTAACCGCTTCTTTATCCCAATATGTATTGTTTTTTACATATTTCCAATTACTAGATACACCTGGCCCAATATAATCTTCTAAAACAAAAGCACCATTATAAACAGCGTTTTCACTTGTTGTAGCATATTCTTTGCCATATTTTTCAACGATATCCTTTCGTTGTGGAAAAAAATTAGGAAAAGCTAACAAATTTTGGAAATAAGGAGTTGCAGATTCTAATTCAATTTCTAATTCATAATCGCTTAATGCTTTAATTCCTAGTTCTTCCTTAGCTATTTCACCTTCAATTATTTTTTCAGCATTTCTTACAGGTTTAAACATTTCTGCATATTCAGAACCTGTCTGCGGATCTACTGTTCGTTGCCAAGAAAAAACATAATCATTAGCGGTAACCGACCTGCCATCTGACCATTTTGCTTTTTCATTTAATTTTACCGTATATTTCAGCCCATCATTACTAATTTCAGCTAATTCAGTTGCTCCTGCTGGAAGCAACTCATCCGAATCTCCTAAACGATATAATCCTTCATATGTATTGTATAAGGCAGTAAGACTAACAGCATCTGTTGCAAGGGATAGATCCGCGGTAGGAAGTTCTGCATTTTCTACACGTTTAAGAATCTGTTTCACCTGATCTTTTGCTTCCTCCTCCGCATTATTACTTGACGATCCACAGGCTGCTGTCACTAATAGGACTACCGATAAACTTGTAGCTAATAGTATTTTTTTCACTCTATTTTAACCTCTCTAAAATGTATTATTAGTTTCACCTAATTGAAACTATTATAATTAGTTATCATTAATTTTGAAACCTTATAAATATATTTTAATTGAAACCTTAATTAATTATTACAATTTTTTCATTTAGGAATCCATTATATAATTATATATAACGTTTTAACTGCTATTATTGTTTGAAAAATAACACAGAATATTTTAAAAATGTCAATTATTATCCATTAGACTTATTCTATTTTTCTCGAAGAATACATTAGAAATTTATGAATAAAAACAAAAAATTCATAAATTTATTATAAAAAACAATAAAAAATGTTTTTTTTAACAATTAAATAATCTATACTAGTTTTTTATACTAAAATAAAACTTTAAATTTTACATAGTAAATACTATACAAATAAATAGAAATTGAGGTAACAAAATAAAATGGATTATTTAGACAACACTAGTGGATTACGACGATTTGATGTACGCAAAATGAACTTAATGGTATTGATTTGTTTTAAAATTTCTCAAGAAAAATCTGACTCTATATCATTTGATTTTGAAGAATTAGAGAAATATATTAAAATAAACTTTTCCGACTTAGAAAAATCTAACTACTTTAAAGAATTAACACAAATGTCTTGGGTAACAAAAGAAGCTGGTTGTGATACATACAGTCCTGTTTTTATAAATTATGAAGTAAATAGAGAAAATAAGCTTGTTTATTTTCTTGTTAATAAAAAAGTTCTCAGCAATCTGGAAATGATAGGCTCTTATTTCGATATCAATCACTTAAAAATATTTTTAAGTATTTCATCTAGTTACGCAAAAACCGCTTATTATATGTTCCTTGAGATGAAAGCTTTTGATAACTATACAATTAGTATAGAATGTTTCAAACATGTATTAGCTATTCCAAGTAGTTATAAGATGTCTGACATCGATAAAAAAGTTTTTTCACAGATGGAAGCGCAGTTAGAACGTTATTTCCCTTCATTCACGATTGAAAAAATCAATAAAGGAAGAGGCAACACTATTGGTTATCTAAAGTTCCATCTCTTTGATTAATCAATAACCGTTTATTTGAGATAATTATAGCTCTAAAGCAAATAAAATAAAAACGATCCAATCATTATTTCCATTTTATTAAACTATTTTCGTTTTTAATTGGTCTTTTTGCTTATAAAAATATCATTTTCAACCCAACTATACAATCAGAAAATGAATTTTTTTATAAAAGAATAATTTTTTCGCTAACCAATTAAATAAATAGAATCAAGTAATAGTGGGAAACTTTATTCTCGACCAAATGGGTAGCTATTATCATCGGAAAAAATTTTCTTTACTCAGTATTTAGTACTATGTACTATATCATGGTGGGTTAGACAAAAGTAAAGAACACTTTTGTTTTATCTCTTAAAACCGAACAAACGGTATAAAACAGTCAGAATCTCGGCAATTTCCTAACCAACATTCATTGCAAAGAACGCAATAACTCCTGGTTCGTACAATTGCTCAATTCTAAGCGATTGTTTTATGACCTGAACAAACGGTATAAAACAATCAGAATCTCGGCAATTTCCTAACCAACATTCATTGCAAAGAACTCAATAACTGCTGGGTCGTACAATTGCTCAATTCTAAACGATTGTTTTATGACCTGATAAACGGTGGTGAAAAAGTAGCTACTACGCTATGCTCCGATCACAACAATTTTTAAGAGCTAAAGCTCTAACAATTAAAGGCTTCAGAAATAAGCTAATGTTGTACGATACCTACTCGGTTACCAAAAATTTGAAGATCACCAAGAAGGAATCATTCAACATCGAAAGGAAACCTTTCATGTTTCTTGTCATTTTCGAAAATTCCTTCTTATTGCGATAAGTCACGAAGAACGTAGTGATTCGATGATGCATCGTACCTACTTGGTTCTCAGAACTAACCGCTTTTATCACAACCTCATCTAAATAATTAAAAAAAAACTAAAAATTCATTCTGTACCTTTTAATCGCTTCATTCGATTTATGCTGGAAAATAACTAGCTTGGTAAAAAAAGAGAATCACCTCTATAGTATAAAAAATCAGATAAAATTTACATTCAAGCCCTTTTTTCTATATTGACCTACTTGATAATTAATAGAGTATTTTTTAATCAAAATAACTATTTTTACTCTAAAAAAAATCAAGTCAAGTCAAAAATTTATTTAATGGATGCTTCCAAATAATCAATCAGCAGTTTACTAATATTCGTCGCTGTGTCATTTTTTCTAGAATCATCAACCATAATCATCGCCATAAATTGATTATTACTACAGTCCATTGCTAAAAGGAAGAATATAAATGAACTTAGGAATCATCTCAGCATCAGGAAAATTAGGAAGTATTCTTATGTCGAAAATAGAGAATAATCGTACTACTCAAACAACTGCTATTGTGCGTGATAAAAAGAACGTCGAGGTTACAAAACATCTTATACAATTATTTGAAAACCAAACTACAAAATAATTAATTTGCGGCGGTGCCGAACCACTCTATTTAAATCCAGAAAAAACATTGCGTATTTCTGAATCAGACGATGTTCCAGCTGCTTTTGATTTACTAAAGCAGTAGCATTCCTTTAATTGGTTGTATTTTGCTCCACCGTTTGAATTATCATTAGACTACCAATTAAATCACGATTATGTTTTGGCGAATAATGTTCTAAGGTTTTCTAGTAACGGTACAAGTATTTTATCTTATGAAGACTTTTCAGATGCTATCTTAGAAGCATTGTCTGATAAGTATGCGGTGGATAATCGAATGGTTTCTGTATCTGAACGGTAAAACTAAAACGTAGCTACTTTAATTACTAGTCTGAAATAAGACAAAATTGCTACACAAAATCTAAGCAGTTCCTAGAGATTGAGAAAAGTAGTGACTCGCTATGAGATCTTACTTATTGAGTTTTCGTAAAACTTAATTTCAATTTGCCTCCTATTCAGTTTTAGAGAATAAATAAACTTGATATAAAAAAGGACACTTTTGATTGTTTCTCAAAAGTGTCCTTTTTTCAATTATTAATCGAGGTTCTATATCATCCTCTCTTTTCTACTTAGTCTTTAATTATGTCAGCAACATATTCCGTAAATTCAATCCCATTTTCTGTCGCTTCTTTTTTATACTGTACTAATTCAGAATCAGTAATTTGACTTGAATTAATACCAGCTTCATACAGCTCGCGCCTTAATTGAGATACAGTCTCTTGCGGATTTTCTTTTCGAATATCATCTATTGAAGAATCGTCAATACTTATTTCTGTGCTTTCACTTGTTTGATCTGCAGATGATTCTTTTATTTCACTTACAGTTTGCGCAGTTTTTTTACTTTCTACTGTACTATTTTTTGATGTCTTACTACAACCTGTAACCATAAATACCGCAATCAGACTTAATAACAATATTCTTTTTTTCATTTGATACTCCTTTTTTATTTAACAGCAAAAAATGGTCTTCCAGCTGTCCAATCAACATAATCTTCTGACGGATTATTCCATAATTGACTGGTTGAAACTTGTCCACTATAAAATTTTTGTCCATAAGGATCATAGATAGTTGTTTTTCCATTAGAATAGCCGTGTCCGACAATTGCATGTCCAATCCCAACATTAACATACATAACAACAGGATATCCTTTAGCTAAATAGTCATTTAGTTCAGCTAAACTATTCATAACAACTACTTGTTTGCCGTACGAATTCATCCCTTTAACAAAGTCTGGTCCTGACGCGCCAAAATATTGTTGATTAAATCCACCAAAACTATAGATTCTATTTGCAGTATCAATTGGTGTAACATTTATCCCAAAATGTCCTTTTAAAACCATCGCCATACTTGTTGGTACACAACCCGAAGGACCTAATGTTGACATTCCATACTGGCGATTACTCCAACGACCATCCAATTGGGAATAATAATAAGGACGTTTTGATAAACGTATAGCAACTTCATCTTGTTGTAGCGTATAATTCGCTCCACTTAAATACTGTAGTTTTCCATTTACTGTTCCATAAATATCGGTTTTGAAGGCTCCTCCGTGTTTAAAGTCTATTGAATTAACAATTACTGACCACGAACCATTTGAATTACGTGTCCCTTCCAACCATTTGATATCATCTTGACCATTCGTAGTACTCCACGTCGGAAACTGTACTCTTGTTACATTTCCTCCATTTGGATTAAATATTGTCACTTGCATTTTTGTATTACTGATTGATTTTGTTTCAACCGTGTTTTCAGCAGGAGCCTCTAGAGTGTAATTAGCATCACCAAGTTTCTGCATTTTCCCATTTACTGTTCCATAAATATCGGTTTTGAATCCACCGCCATGTTTATACTCTGATGAATTAACAACTACTGACCACGAACCATTTGAATTACGTGTCCCTTCTAGCCATTTAATATCGTCTTGTCCATTCGTGGTACTCCATGTCGGGAACTGTACTCTTGTTACATTTCCTCCATTTGGATTAAATATTGTCACTTGCATTTTTGTACTACTAATTGATTTTGTTTCAACTGTATTTTCAGTAGGAGCCTCTAGAGTGTAATTAGCATCACCAAGTTTCTGCATTTTCCCATTTACTGTTCCATAAATATCGGTTTTGAATGCACCAGCGTGTTTATACTCTGATGAATTAACAACCACTGACCATGAACCATCTGTATTGCGTGTTCCTTCTAGCCATTTAATATCGTCTTGTCCGTTCGTAGTACTCCATGTTGGGAACTGTACTCTTGTTACATTTCCTCCATTTGGATTCGAAATAGTTATTTTCATTTGCGTTTTACTGATTGAAGTCATCTTAACCACATTCACATTGACTAATTCTAACTCATACTTGGCTTCATTAAGCTTTTGAAGTTTTCCATCTACAGTACCATAGATATCGGTTTTGAATGCCCCACCATGTTTAAACTCCTTCGAATCAACAATCACTGACCATGAACCACCTGCATCACGTGTTCCTTCTAGCCATTTAATATCGTCTTGTCCATTGGTCATACTCCATGTTGGGAATTGAACTCTTGTTACATTTCCTCCATTTGGATTCGAAATAGTTATTTTCATTTGCGTTTTACTGATTGAAGTCATCTTAACCACATTCACATTGACTAATTCTAACTCATACTTGGCTTCATTAAGCTTTT
>NZ_JBTXLT010000011.1:0-129379 GCF_054871725.1 Enterococcus sp. LJL99 | reverse complement strand
TTTATCTGTAATTCTTAGCATTTTTTTGATATCATTTGACATAGACATATCGTCCTCTCTGTTTGTTTTTTTGTGGTAAATTAATCATACATGAGAACGATATGTTTTTTTATACTTAAAATGAAAAATGGGGCTGAAGAATCATTTCTGATTCATCAGTCCCATAAATTATAGAGCCATTTTTGTGAGTTGTCGCTTATTTCCGTAGGAGTTGCTTCTGCTCCCACCGTTTATTCGTTTTTAGGAAATAAAACAAAAGTGTTCTTTACTTTTGTCTCACCCACTTTTTTATTCCAAAACTCTTGTGAATTCATTTATCTAAATATCTTCATTTTCCGTAAGTGTGTTATAAAGAATCGTTAATGTTCCTACAAGACATATCCCAATTTGAATCCAAATATTATCTGAGAAAACTTCTGCAATTTTTATTGTTCCAATTGCTAAGAAAAAGCAAATTGCTAAGATAACGGCTAATTTTATTCGTTTAAATTCTTGTTGTATCCAATAAATCGTTTCGATTGGCACTGAATTAATGGTCGCAATATTACGTAGTTTCTTTTTCTCCAGCAATTGCTTCATAACGTCTCGATAAAGTCTTTTCGCTTCAGGGTCTCTACTAAAAACAGAAAAACTTTTTTTATTTTTTTCCTTTTGTTTTTTTAATTTTACTAATCTCGGATGTAGTAGTCGATCATTTCTTTCTGTCCAATTAATAACTTCCCGCCAATTATATAAATCTAATTCAGGTGAAGTTAGTACCACTAGGTCTAGTTCTAATTCTTCTAATTCATCAAAAAAAGCTAATAACATTTGATAATCTCTTGAAATAACCTCTAAAAAAGCAATAACTAAACAATCTCCTGGGTTTGAATAGCTTAATAGTTGCTGATACTCACTATTTGGATTATTCATTATCTCACCATTTCCAGTTTCATCTAAAAACAACTCATCTAATCCATAGTTTTCTATCAATTTAATTTGTTGATTGATTTTTCTGCCCCGAATATACCCAAGATTCATTTTACTTTACTTCCTCTTTTCATTTCTTTTTTAGATAGATACTATTGCTTTACACTAACGATCAAAGAAATTCTACATTACTGATCGATTTACTTTGTTTTGTCATCTTCTTTAGCAGATTTTTTTGCTTAATCACTCTATGTTGATTGTTCCTAATTTATTTTCTTTACTATCCCCATGATAGAAAGTTGGTTCTTCTGTTATAGGTGTTAGATAGGTTGTTATCCAAACTTCTGAATCAATTAATGCATCGAATGAATTTAAAGTAATAGAACTATTATTTTGTAAATGAGGAACTTCATCTTTAGTCAAAACATAACCAATCAACGAATAATTCATTGGTACTTGCGATGTAAATGTATAAACCGATTCACTAGCTTTATAACGAATCAAATACGTATCAAATGGAGTACTTTCAGCTTCTGTTGAGATTGACTGTAAAGAAAACAAATCTCTCTTCTGTCCCTCATTTGTACTACTTTCTAATTTACCAAAACCATGTGTAGGAATAACAGTTGAGCTATTTTTATTTACGATAACTTGTCTTACATGAACGGTTAATTTTCGATAAGCATAAACTAAACGTCCTTCTTGAACTGACGCACTAATTTTATATTCAAGAGGATCTATCTGTTTTCCATTCAAATCAGTCAATTCAATAAAATCATACATACTACTAGTTTTAGGTATAATGGATTCTTTTTTATTGATTCTAATTTTTTGATCAATTACTAAATCAGTGCTTGGCAATCGATTCCCTTTGTCATCATAACCTTTTAGTGCCACAATTTGAGGGATTGCTGATGTCCAACACACTTCTGTTACCTTTTTATCAGAAGAACGATCTTCGTAAAATAAAAGTTGTATTTCGCCTTCAGCATCAGTTGGTTCGTTGATAGAAAAGCGTAAATCATTTAAAAATTTAGTGATTGTTTGCAAATCATTCTTTTTATCAATCGAAAAAACAATTGAATCATAATTAGATGCTTTTTTATCTTCACTATAAGCCCAATTTTTGGGTAATTCTAAAAGCTTCAACTCTTTAATAGCAGTGTTTTTAGGAAGACGAATTTCTATTTTTTCAATGTTATTTTCTAGTGACTCACGTAAGCTTAAGTCAACTAATTTTGCTTCATCTTTTGTCCGTTCGATACTAAAATCTACTTCTTGAGGCACGTCCTTAATTTGCTGACTCATTACTTGAGAAACATTATTGGCACGGTCTACAGCTAAAATATGTATAAATTTTTCAGAATCTCTATTTACATTGATTTCAAATGAACCTCTAGTCTCATATTCTAAGGAATCATCACCTGGAGCAACATATACATCATATTTTTCTGGATCTATCCTACCGAACGAATCTTTATATGTTTCAACTTGTTGAAATAAATTAGTGGTTGGGGAATCTGTAATTTCATAAAAATAGCCTGCAATATTACTTATAATCGTTTCCTCTACAATATCTGACTTTTTCAGCCCCTCTTCTTTAGAATCTGAATCTACATACCACTGGTAATCTTTACCATTATCTATAGCGTTTACTCTAAGGTTGACGTCATTCCCTTCACTACCGCAACGAATTGTCAACCCTGGTAAATCAGGTGCTTTGTCATCTTTTACTGTTTGATCCTCCGCATAACTATCTAATGATACCTGTGCCAAATTATACAATGTATTTGCTATTAATTTTCTTTCATCAAGTGTTGATGCACCATTACTATGACCAGTCTGAATCATTCCTACATTATTATTAGTATTTAAATACCAACCCATGGTCCAATTTTCATTTTCCCATAAGGTACTATTGAATATCGTATAGGGTGGCTTAAACATCACCCAATTTGTACCGACATGTTTACTGGCTAAAATATTGTTGTGAGTTGCAGGAATTTCTAAAATTTGACCATTTGAAAATTCAAATGGATATTTCATTAAATATCCGTCATTCTTAATTTCGATAAATTCTCCACCTAAACGAATTTCCGATGGTGCACCGCTTTGTTCCACATCCGTTATTCCTAATTGATCATTGAACGTGGCAAATACTGGATGATTGGTGGCATCATGACCAAACAAGACACCTCTTCCAGTATCAATATACTCTTGCGTTGCATCTCTACTTTTAAGCGTTAAATCTTTACCTGCATTATGATCCCAAGATCCAAACATTAAAACATCATACTGATAAATCCCTGTACTGTTTTTTAAATATGCATCTGGATTTTTATTATAGTTAGTTATTGTTACAGAATCGACTTGGATTAAATTGCTACCATCTTTAGCTGTTAATTTGAGCGAATCCATCCACATTTTTAACGTATTAGAG
This sequence comes from Enterococcus sp. LJL99, assembly GCF_054871725.1. Classification (NCBI taxonomy): domain Bacteria; kingdom Bacillati; phylum Bacillota; class Bacilli; order Lactobacillales; family Enterococcaceae; genus Enterococcus; species Enterococcus sp. LJL99. Next base: position 126,030 of record NZ_JBTXLT010000011.1, on the reverse strand, counting down.
TCATCATAATCAGGATAGATATTTAAAACCTTAATTGATTTTCCGTATTTTAAAGATCGAGTATTCCAAGTGACTCCCCCATCCTCAGATTGATATAAACGATAACCAGATTGAGTCAAATTTCCACCTTCATCCCAATCTACATTAGCATAGTTCTTTTTTTCCTTTGAACTCCACCTATTTTTAGCAGTTATGCGAAAATCTTCTTTTTTTACGACAGTATAAGCTCTGAGTATACTCGCATCAACAAAAAAATAGTCAATTAAAAAGAATAGTGCAATTATTAAAAATAAAATTTTTAGCCCTAGTCTCATCCTACTTTTCTCTTTATTTTTCATTTTATCCCCCTTTCTAATACTCTCGATAAAATTGAGTATTAGAGCCGAGCATATTCAGTGCTTATTATTGAATATGTTCGGTTCTTTACAAATCTTTTTCGTCACAATCAATTGTTAAAACACAAAATCCATTTCCTATAAAATGAAACTATTCTGTTTAATTTATCGTGATAGTTCCTAATTTATTCTCTCGATAATCCCAATGATAGAAAGTTGGTTTTTCTATCGTTGGCTTCAAATAAGTAGTTACCCATATTTCTGAACCTTCTTTGACATTTACAATAGCTGAAAGTTTACTTGCCTCTGGTTGATGATGTTGTTGCGTTGTCGTCAATGTATAACCGATTAACTGATAATTCATTGGAACCTTTGATAAGAAGGAATAATTAGGTACACTTGACTCATAATCGATAACAAATGTATCAAAATCCATCTCATTATTTTTAGAAGCAGTCACATTTAGAGAAAGTTCATCTCTGACTTCATTTGACTCAGTTTTGCTGATTAAAACAGAGTATCCTGTACTAGGTGAAACAATTTCTTTATTTGAATCTATAATCACTTGACGAGTATGAACAGTAAACTTTTCGTCATCATAAATTAATTTTCCTTCTTGATAATCAGTACCAACATACATTTCATTTTTAGGAATCACAACTCCTGATCCATCCACTAATTGAAGAAAATTATAAAAATTAATTTTTTTGGGAGAAACAGTTACTTTATTACCGATTTTCAAATATGTATCAAAAAGAATATCTCCTTCAGGTAAAGAATTTCCAGATTTATCATAAGCCTTTAATGAAATTTTTTGCGGAATCTGACTGCTTTTAGCTACATCTGTTACTTCTTCTTTTTCTGGCTCAACAACAGGTTGGAAAAATTCCACATAAAATCCTTCGACTTTTGTGTTATACGCCAAATCATTCCACCATTTACTAGCGGATCCTTGCGCAAATTCTAAAAATGCTTCTCCCGTATTGTTATAATTATTCGGTTCATATTTATTTTCTTTACTATTTCTAGGATTGTTAAACCCTTGGTAGACATTAGGCAACATTGTCATTGAAGAAGTATAAGTAGCTTGTTTAAAGAATACCAAACCTGTATCAGGTCCACATGCCCAATACCATTCCTTAGAGTTATTTACAGCTAAATTATAACTACTGATAGATTGACTGATTGTATCGGTATTATTGATTTTTTTACCAGCTGTAGAAACTGCTCTGCTCCCACCTAACCATCCAGATTTCTTTGCAATATTATCATAAACAAAATCATGTTCTATTTCTGAGGTAAGTGTTGCTAGATATCCTTGCAATCCTTTATATTCTAATTTTTTTGCACTATTGTAAGCTGCTAACCAATTCGTATTTCCTTCAATAAATGCATAATGATGAATATTTTCTTGAGAATCTTCCCAAGAAGTATAGGCTAATTTGTGTACAATGATTTCAATCTCTCCAGATTCATCAACTGATACAGGATTTTTTTTATCATCCATTGGCTCCACTTTAAATGTTAACTCTTTCAAAAAATTTTGAATCGTGCTTGATAAATAATTATTATTAAATACAAATACATAAGACCTATATGCAGCTGTCATACTATTTTCAAATCTCGTCCATCCATTTGGCAATTGCTTAGTATCTATATCCTTGATTGTTACATTTATTGGAGTTTTTATTTCAAGTGACTTCATTTTCTTATTCTCCAAAGTACGATTTGCATCATCTACAATCAAATCATTGATCAATAATTTATCATGCTGTCTTACTAAACTAAAATCCAATAAGTTTTCATTATTTCTTGTTGCCAACATCTGCTTTTTAGGTAAACTTTTTTTCATTTTAGTGTGTTGGACTTTACTAACATTATTTAATCGATCAACAGCTACTACGTGAAGCCATTTACTCCCACTCGTAATTTCAGAAATACTGATTGCAACGTTAGGCAGCTCTACTTTTTCAGTAATATTAGTCACTTCTCCTATTTCATTCCGTTCAATTGTCGGTTCCGTTTCAGAAAAATCATCTATTACATATATATAACCTTGAATATCACTGACTAATTCTTCTTTTATTATCGAGGATTTTCTACTCGTTCCATCCTTTCCTGGTGATTTAAGATACCATTGATAGATAGTTCCTTTATCTTGTGTGAAAATAACTATTTTAAGTTTATTATTTTCCTCTTCACTAATTTTGACTTCAGGAATCTCAGGAGCAACAGTGTCTATGACCCTATCATCTAGATAACTAGTCGTATTTGGTTGAATTCCTATTATTTCTTTCTTTATTTCATTCCCAGTTATTTCTTCACGAATCAACTGGACATCTTCCTTATCAGAAAAAAACGTAGTACCCCAGCTTATTTCCGCATAATTTTTATTTTCTTCATCAGACCAACCTGACATTATAGCCAATTGTAATTTAGCTTGATTGTCAAGTTCAGCTTTTAGTGGTTGGGCATTCGTTTTTTTTATACAAAAATAGAAACCAACACTACATAATACAGCACTGATAAAAATAATACTGATAATTTTTCCAATTTTGCGGTGAACGTTTTCGTACATTCTTTCGGTCTCCTGCCTTCTGATTACTTTAATTTATTGTTTAAGTAATTTGCTTTAAATCAATAAACTTATAAAGTAAAAGTCACTTCATTTTTCTAGTTAAATTTTTTAGAACCCATCAAATCAATGATTTCTTATTTGAAAACACTCATTTCATGAGCGCTGATTGAAAAGAATAGAGGATGGGACAAAAAGCATTCAAACTTATAAAAAGAAAAATATCAAAACATTAATATTGAGTTTCCATTATACTTATTACTTAGTCGATAATTTATTGATTAGGTGGAAAACACTATATATTTAACTTTATTCTGTCCCAGTTTTGTCTACCTCTAATTCTTTTTGTCAGATAATTTTTGATCGATTGTTTTCATATCCGCATCATTAGGAACCATTCCTTGCCACCATGAATCACGATAAGCATATCCTGTCGTGTTAATCGCTTCTATTTTGATTGATAACGAGAAAGCTGAATCTTCATACGCAGAATAATACTGATTTTTTTCATTGATTACATCTTTATTCAAACTTACATTAGTGAAAAGTTCTGGTGTTGCTGCTTCTGGTGGAAGACTATCTAAATAGTAATAATAACCATCCGATCCCAATTTCCAATTTTTCGTGTCGATATCTAAAATGATTTCTTTTCCGATTTTTGCTGGTAATAACTGTTCTTCATCAGACAACTTCTTTACAATCATTGGATGGACCATCACTCGAACAAATTGCTTAACTGTTCCAGTATTTTTCACCTTAACTTTTTTGCTTACATTAGAACCAACTGCGATTTCAAAAGGTTCTTCGAAAACTTCTTCAATTTTTGTTTGTAAATTTCCAACTTGAAAAAGATTTGCTTTTTCTTCTCTATGCATCATCGCTGCATAAGTCACCATACTGCCGATTAGTAAGCACACTATAACAGCAAAAAATACTAACAATGAATAACGAAAGGGTCTTTTTTTCATCATTTATCCTCCTTAATGAAGTTTTTCACGATAAATATCACTTACATCCGAGTTCGAAACAATTTGCCAATCTTCTAGTAAGGATTTTGTATTATCATGCGCTTCCATCACTGGAAGTAGCTGATACAAAGAACCTTTATATTTATTGGCTAATTTCCCATCTATACTAATACTTTGTAGCAAAAGTGTTGTTTCTTCATTTGGTTGTAATTCTTCAGAATAGTAAAAATACCCATCGGAGTAATACCAATAATTTTTAGTATTATTTGCTGGTGCTTTCCCTTCATGATAGATATCATTTTCATTAAAGTTAATCGTTACGTTAGTTAAGAAATCTTTTGTCGATGAAGCCTTATACTTGTATGCAGTTTGCGAATTTGTCTTATCACTTTTATAAACCTCAGCTGCAGTTAAGTATTTTTTGGGAGAGCCTTTTGAGGATATCTCATAATGGCTTCTCTTTTCCCATGTACTTACATCTTTAAGTGTCATAAGCGAATTTGCTTTATCGACAATTTTCAAGCTTCCATTTCCTTGTCCTTCACCGTCGGATACCTCTAATTCAAAATTAACAAAGAATTCATAAAGGGATACTCGAACTAAAGCTGGCGTTTGTCCATTATTTTGGATCCATAATTTTTTTTCTGATATTTCACCAGCAGTCCATTGTAAATTGGTTTCATAAGATTCATTGATCGTCGCCGAAAGTTTTCTAGTATTCGTCTTACTGCGATTAATCACTTCATCACTGTATGTAATCCATGAATAGGTACTGCCCACAACTAAGATTAAACTTAAAATAATAGACAATATAAACAGATGCATTCTATTTTTACTAGTTCTTCGTAATGCGCTTTTTCTTTTCCCCATTTTCCCCCTCCTTCATTAAATGTCCGTTTGCTGTTCTTCTTTCCGCTTTTTCCATAATAGAATAGAAATCAAAACTAAAAGAAGTCCCGACAAAATTTTATAAAGTAAATTTTTTATCTCTTCACCAGTCATAGGAAATTGACCTTTTGTTTTAGGCTTTTCAATACTGCTAGAGGGCGGTGTACTTTCCGATGAACTAGGCTCTTTTGGCTGATTTTTTGTAGCAATAAAGGTCCAATCGTATAATAATTGGCTCTCTTCTTTATAATCATTTAAAACTAAGTCATCAGAAACTTCAAATTCAGCTTTTAGAACTTGGTCCGTCCCATATCTACACGTTCCTAACACTAACGGTTGTATTGTCCAGTCAAATTCCTCGTTCCCAAGTAAAGGACCTTTATAAATTTCTTTTTCATCTATTGAAAGAGTGAGTATGATTTTTTCACCTAATTGAATGTGACCTTCTGAGGATTTCGGCGTTATTAACATCCCCAATTCAAAGGGTTCTTTAACATCCAAACTACGAATCGTAATGGTTTTTTCATACTTCTCTCCTGGTTGAACATTAGGCAAATCCACATAGTATTCTCCTTCAGAAGAAGCACTAATCCCTGCTTCATCGCCTATGATCACACCTGGAGGAAGGGTTTCACTGGCAACAGCTGTTATTGCATTACTGGTAAATACGACTAGAATACTCAGTAAACTAAATCCCAAAATAAATAGTAGGCTTTTAGGCATTTTTTGTTGCAGCATTATTTTTCCCCTTCCCTGTTTCTTTATCATTTTTTAGCTAGCAGCTTGTCCATCTAGATAAGAAACAATTTTTTTCGTTTCAGAAGCATCAGCGGCTTCCCCTAAATTCCAACCAGCAGAATCAAGTAAGGCTGCTTTTGTTGCTTGAATAGACTCCATTTTTACAATCAAATCATAATTAGCATTTGTAAATTCTGTTCCAACTTCGTTAGTGAAAATCAAGTTTTTCATCAAAGTAGTTGTACTATCCCCACCAACGACTGGACTAGTATAATAAAAATAACCATCATCTTTATTATAGACCCATTTATTTTTATCAAGAGTTACTGTTGTGACAATATCATCACCATATTCAATATTGATTCCACTAACTCCTAAAGCGTTTGCGTTCGTATCAGTTTGAACTGCCTTAACATCATTACCAGAAGTAGGGATTTGATCAGCAGCAGTAGCAGGTGTTGGAGCAGGAAGATCTTTTATATCCAATCCTTCTTTGGTATAGTCATATTTCGTGTCATATTTTTTGCCAGAACTTCCTAGCAAAGAAGCTTTTGCTGCTGTTGCATCTTCTGAAGCACCTTCCAAAGATGAAGCAGCCCAGTTAGAAACTACATTTGTGTATCCATCAGCATACACTTTATATTTAATACTGTTAATAGCAAATTCCCATGTACTAACTTCAGATCCATTTGTCGCACCATCGATTACATCAATGTTATAATCCATTGCTTGATATTTTCCATCTTCATATTCATAAAAAGCAACTGCATCTAAGCTAACTTCTTCTGCTTTACTAACTGGATCTAGTGTAACTGATCCTTTAGCAAATACTCGAACGTTTTCTGGTAGATTGTCAACTTTCTCTTTAGTTATTTCTGTATAACCTTTATCTGGATCAAGATATTTTTCAGCATCATATTCAACTGGAACATCATCTTTTAATGTAGGTTTATCACTTTTTTTCCAGCCCGCATCTTGAAGTGTTACAGCACCTTTACTTGTTAAAAAAGTTAAAACTTCTTCGTAAGACACTCGAACAAAAATCTCACTGTTCCCTGAATTGGTTACTGAAACTTCTTTCGTTGCTTTCGTACCTGGGATAATCGGTTTTGGGTTCCATACCTCACTAACGGTCACACTACCATCTTTGATTGCAGCTGCTTTTACTCTATTAATTCGTTGATCTTGTGAACTAATCCACGCAAAAGTCCCAGCACCAGCTGCTAATAGCGCCAAACAAGTTGCAGCTATTATTTTTTTCTTTTTGTTCATTTTGTTCTTTTTCATTCCCATTACTCCTTTATAAAAATAATTTATTGTAATAACACTTTTTCGAAAAAAAGTGAGTATACCAAGGTTAACCCAAACACGTTTATCTTCTCATTGGTCTTCGTTTTATCACTTCTGGTGTAAAAAAATAGGATTTTAATACTAAAAAGAAACCATATAAGGAAAGAACTGAGACTAAACAAGCCCAGAATTCTTCTCTCACAAAATCCAAAATGTTTCCTGCTTTTGGAACACTGAAAATCACTTTACCAACAACTCGATCTGCGGTTATCGGAGGGTCATTACTTTGATTGGCATCTCCTTTTGTTATAATGTAGTTCCCTTTTTCACCATTCAGCTCATCTTTTCGATCGACCATTCTATGGGTTAAATAACGAGAACCATCTCCAACCGTAAATGTAATAATATCATTTTTTCGAACATCCTCACCTTTAGTCATTTTTAAAATTACAATATCCCCTGCATAAAACCCGCCAGAAGGACCTTTTTTTTGAGGTGCCATTGAATTCGTCAAGACAGTATAGAAGCGATAACCAAATATCGAAGCCGATGACTTAGAACTAAATGAAAACATGACTGCCATCATTAAAATTCCAATCGTAAAGGTGTAAAAAAATAAAGTCCATATAAATGAGAACAATAATGCTTCCGAACTTTTTTGAGGTGATTCGCTAACTCTATTTATTGGTCTATTTCGTTGAGGCGCTCTTGACCTAGGCTCTGCATAGTCGTATCGTTCTCGAACGACTCTTTCTCGCCTACCTCGTTCATAGCTATCATCATAAGCGAATTCACAATCACGCACTCTTCTTCGTTCTCTTAGATATGCGTCATTTGAACGATATTCATATCTTCCTCGCTCTCTATCAGAAGGTCGTCTTACTTTTTTTCTCTCATTTCGATTTCCATTGTCTTCTCGTCTAGAATAATTATTCTTCCCAACGGATTTTTTTCTCGACATTTCTATTCTCCTTTTTACTAGGTGATTTTACTATTCTAGAAAACTGTTTCCATTTATAGGATTCAAAAGAGATTTGCTCTTCGTATAAATAAAATTATAGCAGTAGGGCAAAAAAGTCAACAATTTATTTGTTTTTTATTTAAAAATAAAATGAATTTTTTATCAAAAGTAATATTGTTTTTATTTGATAAATTCCAAAAAAACATATAGAAAAACAAAGAATATTCATTTTACACTTTTTCAAATCCTTTAGTCCCTATCTAATAAACTATTTTATTTAAATATCAAAACCTTTATTTATATTTTTTTTATATCAAAAAAATTTGTCTACTGAAAAGTTTTTTTCAATAATCAAAACTTAAAACCATTAATACGTACAAAAAGATATCATTAAATTACACAAGCAGATATCAACAAAAAAACAACAGTTGTTATATAAATTCACTAAACAATCAGAAAGACAAAAAAATAACATTCGTTATTAAAAAATAGCACTATTTTTTTGTTTCAAACTCTTCTCTTTCCAACAAAAAAACCAATCTCAAGCTTCTGCTTAAAATTGGTTTTAGTTCATTTATAAAATTCAACTTTTCAAGTGTATTGCTCAAGCTTCAAATAAGCTACGTGTTGCTTCTCTGATTTTATATGCTACATATGGATTATTCATCGTATACAAATGAATTCCAGCCACACCTTGACTTACTAAATCAACAATTTGATTGACTGCATAAGCAATCCCAGCATCTCTAATCGCTTCTGGACTATTTTCAAAACGTTCCATCATTTTTAAAAATTTAGTTGGCAGACAAACATTTGCCATTTTCAAAATGCGATCAATTTGTTTTTTATTAACTACTGGCATAATTCCTGCTTGGATTGGCACATCGATTTGAGCGATTGCACATTTTTCAGTAAACGCATAAAAGTAGTTATTATCAAAAAATAATTGACTAATCAAATGATTGACTCCACTATCTACTTTTTGTTTTAAATGAGCAATATCTTCAATTGAATTTTTTGCGTCACAATGTGTTTCTGGATAACAGGCACCAATAATATTGAAATTCCCATGTTCTCGAATAAAGGTCACTAAATCATTTGCATAAAGAAACTCTCGTTTCGGAACAACAGACGGGATACTATCTCCTCGTAAAGCTAAAATATTTTCGATTTTTTTTTGCTTCAACTCATTTAAAATCACTTCGATTTCTGGCTTAGAAAAATTAATTGCAGGTAAATGAGCAACACTAGGTAAAAACTGTTCTTCTTGAATTTTTTGCGCAATGTCTACCGTACTTAATTTATTTTCTGTACTGCCTGTTCCTAGTGTAACACTAATAAAATCCGGTTGTTGTCCTTTTAAACGATCCAACGTTTGATGGATGGTTTGAATTGGAGCTGTTTTTTTTGGCGGAAATATTTCATAGGAAAGGACTGTTTTTTCTTTAAATAGTTGATCTGTCCTCATTCACGCCCTCCTCTAAGCTGTTTCGCTGCCTTAGTTAAATGTTCCAAACTAGCATATGTTTCTTTTTCGCCTCTTGTTTTCAACCCACAATCAGGATTAACCCATACTTTTTCAATCGGTAATTTTTCTAGTATATTTTCAATCGTTTTTGCTATTTCTTCGACTGATGGGATACGAGGTGAATGAATATCATACACACCTGGACCTACTTGCGTTTGAAAATTGATTGCTTTTAGTGCATCCAAAATATCTAAATTAGAACGCGATGCTTCAAACGAAATAACATCCGCATCCATATTATCGATATCCTGAATAATATCTGCAAATTCGCTATAGCACATATGCGTATGAATTTGAGTGGTTGGTTGAACTTTACTATGAACTAATCGAAACGCTGGAATTGCCCAATCTAAATATTGTGAATGCCAATCCGTTTGACGCAACGGTAACTTCTCTCTTAACGCCGCTTCATCGATTTGAATAATTTTAATCCCATTTCTTTCTAAATCCAAGACTTCTTCTTGAATCGCTAATGCTAATTGTAACGTGGACTCTTTAATTGTGATATCCTCTCGTGGAAACGACCAATTTAAAATTGTTACAGGTCCTGTAAGCATTCCCTTCATCGGCTTATCCGTCAAACTTTGTGCGTAACTAGAATAAGCAACGGTGATTGGTTTAAAACGTGAGATATCGCCCCAAATAATAGGTGGTTTAACACATCGCGTTCCATAGGATTGTACCCAAGCTTTTTCTGTAAATAAATAGCCTGCTAAACTTTCTCCAAAATATTCAACCATATCATTTCGCTCAAATTCTCCGTGAACTAGCACATCCAAGCCAATATTTTCTTGAAATGCTACACATTCAGCAATTTTCGCTTTATTGAATGCCGTATACTCAGCTTCAGTTATTTCACCTTTTTTGAATTTTGCTCGATTTTGTTTAACTTCTTTCGTTTGTGGGAACGAACCGATTGTTGTTGTTGGTAAAATCGGTAAAGAAAATACTTCTTTTTGAAGCTCAGCACGCTGATTTAATACAGGTGTTCGCACAAAATCATTTTCAGAAAGAGCAGCAATCGTATTGGCTAATTCAGTATTTTTCTCAAAGCGTTCTTCAGTAAATAGTTGTTGATTTTCTTTAAGAAAATGGTCATTTACTTCTGAATCTGTCAAAATTTGTTTGATTTCATTCAGTTCTGTTAATTTTTCTAAAGCAAATGAAAAGTGATTTTTGACATTAGCTGGTAATTTCGTTTCATTCTTTAATGTAAACGGGACATGTAATAGAGAACAAGAAGTCGTTAAGACTACTGATCCAAGTTTTTCTAACGTTTCAAGCAATGAAACAGTTTTTTGATAGTTATTTTTCCAAATATTTTTACCGTTGATAATACCAGCAAAAAGAACTTTATCAGCTGGAAATCCATAAGTTTCAACTGATTTAAGTGTCTTTCTGCCTTCGACAAAATCCAATCCGATTGCTTCAAAAGGTAATGAAACTAATTCTTTATAAAGATCTCGCACATCTCCAAAATACGTTTGAAGTAAAACCTTTAGAGAACTTTTTTGTGCTAACAATCGTTGATATATTTTTTGAAATTGTTGAATTTCTTCAACCGTTGTATCTAAAACTAATGCAGGTTCATCGATTTGTATCCATTGACAGCCTAGTTTATTCAATTTCGTAAAAATTTCTTGATAAGCTTGAATAATTGCTTCTAAAAAATCACCGGCTTTCTTTTCACTCGTATACGTCGCAAGCTTTAATAATGTAAATGGCCCAACTATAGTAGGTCTCGTTTCAATTCCATATTCCTTTGCTTCGATGTATTCATTAAATAGCTTCTCTCCAACGAGTTTGATTTCAGTATCTGCATCAATTTCAGGAACCATATAATGATAATTTGTATTAAACCATTTTTTCATTGCTAAAGCTCGAACGTCTCCAGCTTCCCCTTGATAACCACGTGCTAATGCAAAATATTTTTCTAGTGAGGATAATGGTAACTCCTGATACCTTTTAGGAATAATATTCAATAACACCGCTGTATCTAAAGTAGTATCAAAAAAGGAAAAATCCCCACTAGGAATAAAATCAATTTCCTGCTCTACCAATAATTGCCAATGTTTTTTCCTTAAATCTTTCGCTATTTGATTCAATGTTTCTTCATTGATTTCATTTTTAAAAAATTTTTCTGTTGCAAATTTCAATTCTCTAAGTTCGCCTACTCTTGGAAATCCGATAATCGATGTTTTCATATTACTCCTCCTTGATTAAGTGTTTTAATTACTTTACCATGAGAATCAATTATAGAATAACTCTTATTTTCTATACTAATATATAGTTTAAAACTATATATAGTACAAATCTATATCTAAAAAAAATAACGAAATTTCGATTCTACGCTCTTGTGTTTATGTCATTTTTAGGAAAGCTTCGTTTCTTTTTTAACTTTTTACTCGAATTATATGTATTTATCTCTTACAGTATATAAAAATTTTTAGTGCATCTCTACTTCGTTCACGATACAATAGAGAAAACTATTTTTCGAAAGGAGTTTATATATGAAAAAAATTATACTGATTTGTTTGTTGTTGGTAAGTGTCACAGCTTGTAAAAAACAAAAAAATGAAGAGGCAACACCTACTGAACAGAATAAAACGAGTCATTCAACTAATGATTCAACTTCAACTAAATTAACCACTTCAACGGCAACAACCGTGAACTCAACCACGGAACAATCGACGAAAGAAGTAATGAGCGATCCCAAAGAAATTTATTCATCCTTAAAAGGTGAATGGCTCTCCAAAGAAATAGATGGAAATAATGTGCAATGGCAAGCGATTTTTACCGCCGATTCCGCTACAATTGGCCCTCTTTCTGGCGTAGAAAATACGTTAAGTTTTCAAATTACTTCTCTAGATTGGGATTCAGAGAACCAACGATTAACAATCGCTGTAGCAGCTTATGATCCTAATGGTACTCGATCACCAGAAAATGACTATGTTTTAGCTGTTCATGATATTGATTTCACTAATTTTTCACAGATGACCGTCTTTGGTACAAATTTCGCTACTACAGATATGACTTATTACCGGAAGTAACTAAAAACAGTGAGTGTTGGCACAAATCAATTTTTGATTGCTATCAACACTCACTGTTTTTACTATTGTATTTAGTTTATGAGGTTGGGACAAAAGTGGTTAGCTCTGAGAACCGAGTAGGTACGATGCATCATCGAATCACTACGTTCTTCGTGATTTATCGTAATAAGAAGGAATTTCCGAAAATGACAAGAAACACGAAAGGTTTCCTTTCGATGTCGAATGATTCTTACTTGGTGCTCTTCAAATTTTTGGTAACCGAGTAGGTATTGTGCAACATCAGCTCATTTCATTCGTTGTGTTTTACAACAATTTCGGCTTATTTCCGAAACCTTCAATTCTTAGAGCTTTAGCTCTTAGAAATTGTTGTGATCGAAGCGCAGCGTAGTAGCTACTTTTGCACCACCGTTTGTTCGATTTTAAAAGATAAAACAAAAGTGGTTTTTACTTTTGTCTCCCTCACTATTTAATCATTTTTTGTTACTTTAAAATAATTGATATGAGCATGTTCATAATCCATCACTTCAAACGTAAACGGACCTATAACCACTTGATCTCCTACTTTAATTTGATCGACTTTATGCTCTACAATGAATCCTGCCAAAGTTGACATTTCAGAATCCTCAAATTCAGGAACTTTTAAATCAAAATAACGTTCTAAATCATCTAGAGTAATTTTACCAGAAATAACATAGTTATTAGGTGATTCTTTCGCAATCAAAGCATTTTCCAAATCTGTTTCATCCCGAATATCCCCCACCAATTCCTCCAGAATATCTTCAATAGTGACCATACCACTTGTTCCACCATATTCATCTTTTAAAATTGCAATATGTTTCCCTTCTTTTCTCATCATCGTCAATAATTTTTTAATTGGTATAGATGAAAAAGTAACAATCGGTTCTTCTACTAATTCACAAACTTTTCGCTCTTTATTTTCAAAAGACTCTTTGATTAAATGTGGTAACGTTACATAGCCAATCACCTGATCTTTTGAATCTTCAATAACAGGATAACGTGTATGTCCGCGTTGTAGAGAATGTTGAATCGCTTGTTCAACTGTTTCATCTGCTTCAAATACTTCCATCGAAGTGCGGTCAACTTGAATTTCTTTGGCAACCGTATCATCAAATTCAAACACATTTTCCATATATTGGAACTCTTCTTTGGTTAATTCACCTTTTTTATAAGAATCAACAGCGACGAGTAATAATTCCTCTTGTGTTAATGTCTCTTCCCCTTCACTCACTAATTTTATTCCTAATAAACTGCCCAATTTTGCGGCGGAATGATTCAATAACCAAATAAAGGGAAACATTACTTTATAAAAATAATGGAGTGGTTTGACCACTGCTAAGACCGTTTTTTCAGTTTGAGCAATACTATAGCTTTTAGGCAGCAATTCTCCAACTACAACATCTATATAGGTTACAATCACAAAACCTAATACAATCGAAATAGTACGGCTCAATGCCCCACTAATCGGTAAATCGCCAATCAATGGATGCAACAAAGCAGCGACAGATCCTTCACCAACCCAACCAATAATCAGACCTGTCAACGTAATTCCTAGTTGACTAGCCGATAAATAAGCATCCAAATGATGGGTGACATGTATCGCTAACTCCGCATTTTTCCTTCCATCTTTTTTCAATTGCTCTAATCGAGACATTCGAATTTTTACTAAAGCAAACTCGCTTGCCACAAAAAAAGCAGTAATTCCTATCATTAAAACTAACACTAGTAGATTTATTGCAACCATCGTGCACTCCCCTTATTTACTTTCTACTCCTATTATACTTCTCATTTGAAAAACGTTCGAGCTAAAATACTATAAAACAAAAAATAATTTAGATTTTTAAGCAAAAATAGAACCCAAGCTAAAACGACAGTCGTTTTAGCTCAGGCTCTCAATTTCTCAATTGTCATTTTATTTGTATCGTAATTTAATCAAATCGTTCTTTTAATTTTGTTTTTCTTGGTTTCCCGATAATCAGTGGAACAGACTCATATTTAACCTCACTATATTCTAAGCCAAACCAGTTTTCTGGTGTAGTCGTCCATTTTTTAATCGCTAATTTCATTTGCATGATTACACGATCCCAACGTTTCAGTTCAGTTACTTTGGATAATTCTTCTCGGATAATTACAAACTGAAAATCGCCTACTTCACGGCCTTTTGTTAATGAATATTTTTGTGGTTGTTTAGGCAATCGACCATCTTTCATTAAGTCATGGACAATTTGTCTTAGATAAACATTCACATCTTGTGCCACATGAAACCCTAAATATAATTGTACTTGAACAATAAAATCAGTTCCTAGCATATCGACAGAATACTCTTGTGTAAAAGGCTCATCTGTTACTTCTACGTTAACAAACCAATAAACTTTAGAACGTTTTGGCTGTTTATCTAAAATCGAATAAATTACTTGACGCCCAATTTCTTCGCTAATCATGTCCGGTGTCATAAAGACAACATTCGTTTGATACATCGGTACACTTGAATCTTCTTTTAACTCTTTAAGTTGAGGGACATATTCACGTAAGGGAACAGTATCGGTAATTTTTTCTTTAATGATATTGCCCCATTCCCAAATCGTCATCACAGTCAAGATTAATAAAGCAATTCCGACAGCAACATAACCACCATGGAAGAACTTTACAATACTTGAAATAAAGAAAACTGCTTCAATACTGGCAAAAAACAAGGTAATCGAATACGCCGCCCAACGAGGGGCTCCTTTTTGTAACAAGTAAAAAAGTAATAATACCGTTGTCATCAACATCGTCACTGTGATAGACAAGCCATAAGCTGCTTCCATGTGTGTCGAAGTTCTAAAAGTCACTACAATCAATGAACAAATGATCCATAATAGCATATTAACGGCTGGAATATACATTTGACCAATATTTGCTCCAGGATAGATAATTTTCAGTCTTGGAAGCAATTTTAATTTAATGGCTTCTGAGACCAACGTAAATGAACCTGAAATTAAAGCTTGAGAAGCAATCACTGCAGCAATCGTTGCAAATACAACCCCAAATAACATCATATCGTTAGGCATCATTTGGAAAAATGGATTCAAATTTTCAATACTCAAAATACTTGGATCATTTTTCACTCGTAAAATCCAAGCAGCTTGACCTAAGTAGTTGATAATCAAACAAATTTTGATATAGGGCCAACTCACACGAATATTAGTTTTACCAACATGACCTAAATCTGAATACAAAGCTTCTGCACCAGTTGTCGCTAAAAAAACATTTCCCAAAATAAAGATTCCTAATTTATTTTCAGGACTAAACAATAAATGAATCGCATAATAAGGGTTTAATGCTCGGATAACACTTAAATCTTGACCAAAATTGATAATTCCCATGACACCTAAAAAAGTAAACCATAAGAACATGATGGGTCCAAACGCTTTTCCTACCGCTTCTGTTCCAAATCGCTGCACTGAAAAAAGAACTAAAATAATAAATAGAGTAATATACACAATTATGTTTTGATCATTTCCAAAACGATCAAAAAAGATAGGGATTCCGCGTAATCCTTCAATAGCGGTTGTAACAGTTACTGCGGGCGTTAATACCCCATCTGCTAATAAAGCTGCCCCACCGATCATTGCTGGGATAATCAAATATTTCCCGCTTTTTCGAACTAAAGTATAAAGAGAAAATATTCCACCCTCACCATGATTGTCTGCATTTAATGCAATCATCACATACTTTATCGTGGTCAAAATAGTTAATGTCCAAAAAATCAACGATACCGAACCAATCACAAAATCTTCTGATACATTTCCTATTCCACCATTTTCACCCACTATGGCCTTCATTACATATAGTGGACTTGTTCCAATGTCACCATAAACCACTCCCATAGCCACTAATAATCCAGCAGCTGTTAATTTATGATGTCCTTGAACCTTTTTCTCTCCCAAAACCTTCTCCTCCTACGGTCGCTCTGACAATTTTCAACCAAATTCCTTGCTATGACCACATATTAAAAGACCTAAGTGAAACGACACTTGGCCCTTACACTTAGGTCTCGCAATTTCATCTTAGACCAGTTGATAGATATTCGTCAGAGTGACTACCTAAACAACTTGCTGTTGATCTAAAGACATAGATGATCTATGCTGCTACTCCCCTAAGATCTCTGCTATTCGTTCGAATAACAAAAATAGTGGTATATTTTAACATTTATTTTATAATTGTTCTAAAGAAAGAACTGAATTTGATATCAACTATAATACGCTTTGAATAATTTAGCAAGCCTTTTAACTAATTATTTTAAATAAAAATAATTGCTTTTCTTTAAATGAATCGATTATTTCAAATAAATATCTTTTTTTCTATATATATCAACGCTAAAATGACTATCTAAATTTATTTTAATAAAAAACCTTGAGTAAGCAGATTAGACTAAAAGCAATTCCAATCAAAAAAACGACAACTCAGAAAAAATGGAAAACATCGAATAGGAGTCATTCAACATTGAATGGAAACCGTTCATGTCTCTTGTCATTTTCGTAAGTTGTCGCTTATTTTGGAAGGTAAACACTTTTCCTAGTTTCAGTTAATGAGATTATTCTTCTGTTTCTTCGTCATCCACTGAATAATGGAATTTAATCATTTCATTAACAAAAATCGGTATAACTGATAAGAAAATAGCCAATAACCAATGATTTAAGCCAATTGGTACTAACCCAAATAATTCTTGCGTAAATGGTATTAAAGCAATTGCTGTGGTAATAATAATTGCTAAAATAGCCATTTCAAACAAAGATTTATTAGATGAAAGTTTCACTCTAAAGATAGATTGTGTACTTCTAACATTAAAGACATGTAAAATCGAAGAATAAGCTAAAATCAAGAATGCAACAGTTTGTCCTACCTGTTGATTTGCTTCAACAAAATAAGAAACACTACTTACGTTCGCTCCAATATAATAACCAAACAAAGTAATTACAGTAAAGACTGCAGCATTAATCCCGATTTTTTGCCATAAACCTCGAGCGAAGATTCCTTCATTGCTCGGAATCGGTGGCTCATTCATGATCCCTTTTTCAGCTGGTTCACGTCCCAAGGCAAACCCTGGGAGTCCATCAGCTACCACATTTACAAAAAGTAATTGAACAGCGGTAAAAGGGGCGCCCCATCCTAATAACATAGCAATTACAACGATAAAAATTTCTGATATATTACAACTTAACAAGAAGTTTACTGCTTTACGAATATTTCGATACACTGCTCTTCCTTGAGCAACAGCATCGACAATTGTCGCAAAATTATCGTCCGTTAAAATCATATCAGACGCACCTTGAGCAACATCGGTCCCCGTAATTCCCATCGCACAACCAACATCACTAGCCTTTAATGCTGGCGCATCGTTTACGCCATCACCTGTCATTGCAACAACGGCACCTGTCCGTTGCCAAGATTGAACAATTCGAATCTTATCTTCTGGTGTTACTCGAGCATAAACAGATAAACCTTTGACACGTGCATCTAATTCTGCATCTGACATATTTCTTAATTCGCTTCCAGTAAGTGCCTCATTTTTATCTTTCAAAATGCCTAACTCTTTGGCTATTGCTCCCGCTGTTACCACATGGTCGCCAGTAATCATAACTGTCTTGATTCCAGCTTTTTTAGCTCTGGCGATAGCACCTTTACTTTCTGGACGAGGCGGATCAATCATACCAATCAATCCAAGCAAACGTAAGTTTTTTTCTAATGTTGCAGAAGTAATTTCCTTCGGTTCTTCGTCATAAACTGCATATCCAACGGCAATAACCCGTAGTGCTCGTTTTCCAAAACGATCATTTACAACCGTTGCTTGATCTAAATCTCCAAAACGGAAACGAGTAAGTAAAACGTCATAAGCCCCTTTAGTAATTGATATATATTTTTTCCCCATTTTATGAACGGTTGTCATCATTTTACGTTCAGAATCAAATGGAATTTCAGCAATTCGAGGATATTTTTCTTCTAATTCGGCTTTAGTATGATAATTTTCTTGTACAGCTCGCACGATTGCAGCTTCTGTAGGATTCCCACTAATAACTAGCTCGTCTCCCTCATGCTCAACAATGACATCGGTACAAAGAGAAGCCATTTTTAAAACTTCCATCGCTTCATCAGTCATGCCATCTTCTGTATCCGTGACAACATCTCCACGAGACCACACACGACGCACACGCATTTTATTTTGTGTTAACGTTCCAGTTTTATCAGAACAAATAACATTCGCGGTTCCTAGTGTTTCTACGGCTGGCAATCTTCGAATGATTGCATGTTTTTTTGCCATATTTTGCACGCCATAAGCTAAAGTGAGTGTCACAATAACCATCAATGTCTCAGGTACGGCTGCTACGGCTAAAGAAACAGCTGTCATAAACATTTCTAAGAACGGTTCACCTTGAATTTCACCAATCGCAAATACAAAAGCTGCCGCTGCTAATGCAATCAAGCTAATTCTTTTTCCAAGTTGGTTCAAGCGTTTTTGCAACGGCGTTTGTTGGGTATTGCCATCACTTAATAGTTCAGCAATTTTCCCCATTTCAGTTTTCATTCCAGTTGCAGTAACAATAGCTCTACCACGTCCGTTAGATACTGTACAACCTTTAAACACCATGTTCACCTGATCGCCTAATGATTCATCTGCTTTCGCTATGTACTCAGGATTTTTTTCTACAGGCTCACTTTCTCCTGTTAAAGCAGATTCTTCAACTCTTAATTGAGAAGCTTGTATCACTCGAGCATCTGCTGTGATCAGAGCTCCTGATTCTAAAACAAGTACATCTCCAACAACAAGTTCTTCTGCATCAATTGTTACTACTTTACCCTCTCGTAAAACAGAGCTACTCTGTTTATTCATATTTTGCAAGGCTGATAGTGATTTTTCCGCATTTCCTTCTTGAATAATGGCTAATGCTGCATTAATGATGACAATAGCAATAATCAGAATTCCTTCAAAATAATCGCCATGGTTCGTTGCAATCGCAGTGTAAAATGAAATTGCTGCAGCCACTAATAAAATGATTGTAGTAAAATCTGACAAACTATGAACAAACTTTTTTAAAACTGAATCCTTTTTCGCTTCGTTAAATTTATTATAGCCATTTTCAGTTAATCTTTTTTTCACTTCTTGACTAGTTAAACCTTTTTCTAGGTTAGTTTTCACCTCTTTAGTTACTGTTTCGATAGACTCTTTATATGCTTCCATCCTATTCCTCCCATTTTTTTTCTTCCTATTAATATAGTGTCTATATTCACTATGCCATTTTTTTCCCGAAACTTCAATCTCTTTGCTCTTTTTTAAGAAAACTTTCATTAAATTTTATATAATCTCAAAAAAAAAACATCTAATTATTTGTCAATTAATACATTTATTTTTTTATAAAAAAATAAAAATAGGCTAACGGACAAATTCTGACAAGAAAAAAGACCATATGTCTAAAAAATAAATTAAATTTATTAATTTTTATGAGATAAAGAAGAGGAGTTTTCTAGTAAGATATTTGTAAGTCTATCTAAGATATGGTATATTGACTATGCGCTTTTATTTTACATTTTCAGAATTAATTGGAGGGATTTGCATTGCCAAAAAAGAAGAACTCATCCTTTGAGAGTTCCATTCATGTTTATAGAGCTATGAAACGTATGACACAACAAGAACTTGCAGACAAAGTAGGAGTATCTAGACAAACAATTATCCAACTTGAAAGAAATAGATACAATCCTTCTTTACTTCTAGCACATGATATTGCTGAAGTATTTGAAGTTCCAATCGAAAAAATCTTTACTTTCAAAAAAATTACTGAGCAAACTGAAGAGTCTGAATAAGTAAATTAACTTTATTAATTTGTAACAAACTCTTAAAAATATGTTTTGACCATTTACTGGCAAATTTAGTAGTTTAGTTTAATGGTTACTAGACTACATGACCACGTCGTTTAACTAGCTTAGGAAAATAAGATATCTTATTTTTAACAAGAAGTTGGGACAAAAGCTATACTATTTGACAAAAACAAGAAGGAATTCAGTTAGTTGTTTTACAACGTGAGCTGAATTCCTTCTTGTTTTTCTAATCAACTTTTTAACTGTCTATTATACTATTTTATAATAGATAAATGCTTCTTTAGTCTATTCATTTTCAATTAACTTCAAAGTCATTGATTGAATCATGGAGAAGCTTTGTGTTTCTTTTAGCTCTCTTGGTTGTCCTATAACATTCAAATACAACCATGTCGCCTTGATTCCTCCTAGTATATTACAATAATCATTGTAGCTTTATTTCATAGTTCGAGTTTTTCATCTTGATTTTATATTTAGTCTTTCTCTCTTACATTCCCCTTCTCATAATGAACTAATCTCACAGTTGATTCATCCCAATCGATTTGCTATATTCATGCTCCTCAAAGCATGGTATACTTTATAAAAAGGAGGTGTTTGTATGGTTATTCTTACTCCAATATCATTAATAGCTGCTGTAATTTATTTGGTGCTTTACTTAAGAAAAAAAGAAGATCATTATAAAAATTTAACTATCGCTTTTTTCGCTTTGTCAATAGCTTCGCTTATTCTCAATAACTTAATATTTCGTTGGATGCTAAGGTAATTTATTTAAAAGGAGTGATTTATTTGAAATTAAGAATTAAAGATATGCTTTCTAAAAGAGTTTTTTCAAAAACAATTATTACTTTAATGTTCTTTTACATAATTTTCTCTACTTCCAATATCCCGTTCTTGTTTAAGCTTTCTTTTTTCTTACTTTTCTTTTTTTATTCACTAGAAACAGATGAAGTTACTGGTCAATCTGAAAAAAACACATGGAAATTTACTAAAGAAACTATTGATTGGAAATGGTTTTTTACTATTATCGGTATTTTTATTGGTTTGATTCTACTGACGTTTTTCATTCTTTGGAGAATGTAAAAACAGCTATCGTGTATATTGATTTTTGTTGTTTTATCGCTCAGTCAACTTCTTCCATTTTTTTGTTATGAAGATTAACACCCAAACTTGATTGATTCGACTATTTATTACAGGGTGTTTTCCAGTATTTCTCGTACTTGCTTCGTATTTTTCAACATCTATCTGTTTGAATTTTCTTAAGGTTATATATCCATATTTTTCCGCAATCAGTCAAATTGGTTTGTGTATTTTTGATTTAGCATATTCTTTCTAACTTACCCCCAGAATCATCTATGTACCAATACTGCATTGATACATCATTTCCCTTTAAATATATACAATGAATTTACTCCCATCAGGAAACTCCACTTGAATAGGTCTTCCCGAATAATCTGTTAGCATACTCAATTTGATTCTTTAATACCCTTTCTCTTCACTTGCTAAAATTATAAATAGCTTATTTGACATTGTCTAAGCTAACAGATACACCACACACAAAAACGTACTTGATATCTTTGCTAATAGGTAATCGCTATAGAATAAGGTGAGCATTCTTTTTAAATGGTCAGAAGAAAGAAATTTGATGAATCTGGCTTCAAAACATTGAAACAAGCAAAATCTCGTCTTGCTGAAATCGAAATAAATATTGATAAAGAGGAATTTGGGTATTTTACTAAGAAAAATTTAGTTTGTGATGAGTATTACGAAGAATATTCCTTAAGAACGGTAAAACTAATGTATAGTCTACGGATGCTAAAAGAAATAATGATATGAGGTGAAATTAAAATGACTTTGGTCAAATCTCACACAAAAATGATTAGTCGTATATTAATTCCAAAACAGGAAAACCTCATGATATAAGTCAATTAAATAGAAATTTCAATCAATTAAATGATATTTAAGATCTTAATGTTTCCCCTCATTTATTAAGACATTATTTTACCTCTCAAGCTGCCATTGTTGGTGTGCCAAAAAGATATATGAATCTTGAACATAGTAGACGGAAAAGTATCCCCACATCGAAAACGAAGTTTCCGACAATGTAACTAATTTTGTGGAAAAAAACTAGCTTCCAACTAGCTTAAACCGTTGAATTAACAGTATTCCAAACTCTAAACCTGAGCGTATGTTGCGGTCGGGATATTTTTGAAAAATCCCGACTTTATCCCGACTAAACATTTTTTTCATCGATTCATTCTCATAAAAAAACTTAAACCTAAAAGAATGTTAAAATTCTCAAGTATTGTTTATTTGACGAACATTGCATCTCCAAAACTAAAAAAGCGATACTTTTCTTCAATTGCATGATGATACGCAGCTAAAGTTAATTCTCTACCTGCAAAAGCACTAACTAACATCACCAAGGTAGATTTGGGTAAATGGAAATTCGTACTGAACGCTTGAACAATTTTAAATTCATAGCCTGGTGTGATAAAAATATCTGTCCATCCGCTATCGGCATGAATTTCTCCATTAAACTTCGTTCCAATCGTTTCCAGAGTTCTAATCGAAGTTGTTCCTACTGCAACGATTTTACCTCCTGCATCCCGCACTTTATTTAATTCTTGTGCTGCTTTTTCTGATAAAGAATAGAATTCGCTATGCATTTCATGCTCAGCAATATTTTCAACACTCACTGGTCGAAATGTACCCAATCCTACATGCAAGGTCAAATAAACTAATTTAACTCCTTTATTTTGAATCTTTTCGAGTAACGGTTGGGTAAAATGTAATCCTGCTGTCGGTGCGGCTGCAGAGCCATTTTCTTTAGCATAAACCGTTTGATAACGTTCAGGATCTGCTAAGCGCTCCTTAATATAAGGAGGCAAGGGCATTTCACCTAATGATTCTAAAATTTCTAGAAAAATTCCTTCATAATCAAACGTCACAATTCGTCCACCATGCTCTAATTCTTCTATGACTGTTGCTTTCAATCGACCATCACCAAATTGAATCTGCGTTCCAACCTTGGCTCTTTTGGCTGGTTTAATCAGGGTTTCCCATGTATCCCCTGTCGTATTGGTTAAAAGTAAAACTTCCAAGTGTCCACCTGTTTCAGGTTTTTCTCCATATAATCGTGCCGGTAATACACGAGTATTATTCATTACTAGCGCATCGCCAGCTTGTAATTCGTCAATAATATCATGGAAATGTTTGTCTTCTATCTCCTCAGTCTCACGATTCAATACTAACAACCGAGAACTTGTTCGATCTTTTAAAGGTGTTTGAGCAATTAGTGTCTCTGGTAGCTCAAAATCAAAATCTTCTGTACTAAACATAATCTTCACTCTCTCTACTTGATTTGTCTTGGCTATTCTACCATTTTTTATTTCGTCTGGCTACGATGAAAAGTTTTTCATTTTTTAGACTAATAAAAAAGATAATTTTCAGTTCATTAATTTATTTGTTATTTCAAAATAACTATTTAGCTAGTCATAATTTCATAAGATTAAAGCAAGAAAAATCAAATCAGACTTGCGGCGAAAATATTTTTTAGTTAGTAGTTAAGCATTTATTACTAAAATAACAGATTTTTTTATTTATTCATCAATAAATACTTCTTAAATAATAAAAACGCTTCATGTAAACAAAAAAACACTCATTTAGTGTTTTTTTATTTTTGAAAATAATAGTTTTTTTTATCATTTTTCTATTAAATAGGGGGTCAAAATGGCAAAAAACGGGCATCCTGTTTGAACAAACACACTTTTTATAGCATACTAGTATAGAGTACTAAATAAAAATGAACACTATGAGGTGAAAAAATTGATTGAATTTCAACATGTTTCAAAAATTTACAAAGGAAACAAAGTCGCAGTCGATGATGTTAATTTGTCATTTGAGAAAGGTGAATTTATTTGTTTCATCGGCACAAGTGGTAGTGGAAAAACAACTTGTATGCGTATGATTAACCGAATGACTGATCCTTCAAAAGGAAAAATTCTAATAAACGATGAAGATATTCTTTCAATCAATCCTGTAGAATTAAGACGAAAAATTGGTTATGTTATTCAAAATATTGGTCTTATGCCACATATGACGATTAGAGAAAATATTGTCTTAGTTCCTAAATTATTAAAAGTCGATCAAGATGAACGCAATAAAATTGCTGAAAAAATGATTGATTTAGTTGAATTACCTAGAGAAATGCTTGATCGTTACCCAAATGAACTTTCTGGTGGACAACAACAGCGAATCGGTGTTGTGAGAGCTTTAGCAGCCAATCAAGACATTATTTTAATGGATGAACCTTTTGGCGCACTAGATCCAATCACTCGTGACTCTTTACAAGATTTGGTGAAAGATTTACAAGAACGTTTGGGTAAAACAATTATCTTTGTTACTCACGATATGGACGAGGCGTTAAAATTAGCAAATCGAATCGCTATTATGAGTGAAGGAAAGGTCATTCAATTTGATACACCTGATAATATTCTAAGAAATCCTGTCAATGAATTTGTAGAAGACTTGATTGGAGAAGATCGTTTAATTCAAGCTAAGCCTGATATTACAACAGTTGGTGAAGTTATGTTAAACAATGCGATTACAATTACACCCGAAAAATCATTATCACAAGCGATTCGCTTGATGAGAGAAAAACGGGTAGATACTTTATTAGTAGTCGATGGCGCAGGTATTTTAAAAGGCTTTATTGATGTTGAAACGATTGATCGTCGTCGAAATATTGCAACTAGCGTAAGTGATATCATGAATCCAAAAGTCTTCTTTGTTAAAAAATCTTCTTTATTGAGAGATACATTACAGCGTATTTTAAAAAGAGGTCTTAAATATGTTCCAGTTGTCGATGATCAACAAAAAGTTGTCGGAATTTTGACCCGTGCTTCACTCGTTGACATTGTTTACGATGTTATTTGGGGAGAAGAAGAAGATTTAGCTGCTGCCTCAGAACAGCTAGAATATTTAACTAATGGCTCTGAACCTCAAACGGAGGTGTAAAGAATGCAAACTTTTTTCGCTGAACGAGGAAGTGAACTGATTACCAAAATCGGTGAGCATATTTTTATTTCTGGTGTTGCTTTAGCCCTAGGGATTCTATTTGCTGTTCCTATCGGTATTCTATTAACACGGACAAAGAAAACCGCTGCGGTCATCATCGGATTTACCAGTGCTTTACAAACCGTTCCTTCTCTGGCTTTACTAGCATTGATGATTCCAATTTTTGGTGTTGGTAAATTACCAGCAATTATCGCATTGTTTATTTATTCCTTACTACCGATTTTAAGAAATACTTATATAGGAATTAAGGAAGTTGGAGTCGATTATAAGGATGCGGCAAAAGGAATGGGCATGACCAACTTCCAATCTATTTTTCTAGTTGAACTACCTATTGCGATGCCGACCATTATGGCAGGAATTCGCTTAGCCGCTGTTTATGTTATTGCTTGGGCGACCTTAGCTTCTTATATTGGTGCTGGTGGTCTCGGTGACTTTATCTTTAGTGGGTTAAATAATTATCAACCAGACTTGATTTTTGCAGGAACGATTCCTGTGACTTTGTTAGCCTTAACCGCAGATTTGCTATTAGGTATGTTAGAAAAGAGATTGACCCCTAAAGCGTTAAGGGAGGCAGAATAATGAAACGAAAACTAAATTTCTGGCTAATTATGTTCGGTAGCATTTTACTATTGTCAGGTTGTTCTTTACCTGGTTTAGCTTCTAATTCAGATGACTCTACCATTGCAATCACAGGAGGAATCACTTCAGAAGCCCAAATATTAGCCAGTCTGACCGCTGGAATGATTGAACATTATACCGATCAAAAAACAACAATTATTAATAATTTAGCGACTACAACGATTAATCATCAAGCAATGTTGAATGGAGATGCTCAAATTTCAGCAGCTCGTTATACAGGAACTGATTTGACTACAACTTTAGGGATGGAACCGTTAAAAGATCCAGAAGAAGCATTTCATGCGGTAAAAACCACTTTCGATTCCAAATATCATCAAAAATGGTTCCCTTCTTACGGTTTTGCTAATACGTATGCCTTCATGGTAACTAAAGAAACAGCCGAAAAATATAACTTGAAAAAGGTTAGTGATTTAAAAAATGTTGCCGGTGAATTGACTGCTGGAGTAGATACGTCTTGGATTGATCGTAAAGGAGACGGTTATAAAGGATTTACGGACACTTATGGATTTGATTTTGGTCGTGTTTTCCCCATGCAAATCGGGTTAGTTTACGATGCTGTTGCTGCCAATAAAATGGATGTTGTCTTGGGTTACTCAACAGATGGTCGAATCGGCAGCTACGACTTAGTTATTCTAGAAGATGATCTGAAATTCTTTCCACCTTATGATGCATGTATCGTAGCCACAGACGCAATTTTAGATGAATATCCTGAATTGAATGAAGCACTTGAAAAGTTATCAGGAACTATTTCCACAGAAACAATGCAAAAACTAAATTATCAAGCTGATAATGATTTAATGGAGCCTAAAACAGTGGCAGATAACTTTCTGAGGGAACATAAGTATTTTGAATCAGAAGGAGGTAATAGATAATGCAAAATTTACATGAAATGAATTTAATCCAGCAATTCCTCTATTACTTTGATCAAAATGGCAATTACGTATTAAGCCAATTCCTACGCCATTTTCTGATTTCGATTTACGGTGTTCTATTCGCTGCGATTGTTGGTATTCCAATCGGTATTTTGATTAGTCGTAGAAAAAAAATGGCTGGTTGGATTATTAGTCTCGCTAATTTGATTCAAACAGTTCCTTCGCTTGCTATGTTATCTATTTTGATGCTAGGTTTAGGTTTAGGAGTAAATACAGTTATTGTAACAGTCTTTCTTTATTCCTTACTACCTATCGTAAAAAACACATATACTGGAATGATTCAAGTCGATCGAAATATTCTAGATGTTGGTAAAGGAATGGGAATGACCCCATTGCAACGTCTATATATGATTGAATTACCACTCTCTGTTGCAGTAATTATGGCTGGGATTCGAAATGCGCTAGTTGTAGCGATAGGAATCACAGCAATCGGGGCTTTTGTTGGCGCAGGTGGTCTAGGGGATATTATTATTCGCGGAACAAATGCCACTGATGGAACAGCCATTATTCTTGTCGGAGCGCTTCCGACCGCTTTAATGGCAATCATTACTGACTTTGTTTTGGGTATGATTGAGCGTAGACTAGATCCAGCTAGTAAACACTCCTAAAAAAACTCACGAAATTTGTCGTTCAAATTTCGTGAGTTTTTTATCGTTTATTTTTTCAAGTGGTAACTATAAGTAGACACCACGATATTTTCTCTCATTGCTAATTTCAATCGTAATCTTAAACTTGTTTGATTGTGTAAAATATTTTGCCAACGACGATTCGGAATAAACTGAGTAATCATGACTGTCGTTGTATAATTTCGCTTGGTCGCATTTTTACTCATTAAATCAACATAACGAATAATTGGATTGGTTAATGAACGATAAGACGAATGTACCACAGAAAAACGTATATCGGGAAAATGATGCTTGAAATCCGCTTCGATTTCCTTTTCTTTTTCAACATTTTCATCCATTGAAACATGCATTGCAATAACATAATCACCAATCGAACGAGCATAATTAAGCGCCTCAATATTCACTCTAGTTACATTTCCTACCAAGACAATTACTGTATTTCCTTCGTATTCATGTTTTTCAACATCTTCTTCTAAACGCAATTGTTCTGCTACATTTTTATAATGAGAATGAATACTATAAAAAAGAAAAATCAATGCAGGCATAATAATAAAGAATGGCCAAATATCCCCTAAGCGATATCTAAATAAAATAATAATGATCGTATAAGAAATAGCGGCTCCGATAATGTTAGCTAATGATTTAGACAGCCATCTTTCGGTATCCTTTTTCCATTTTAAAACCATTCCTGTTTGCGATAAAGCAAATGGGATAAACACCCCAATTGAATAGAGTGGGATTAAGCGTTCTGTTGAACCTTGAAAAATCAGTAATAATACAATCGAACCTGCAGCTAAAGTAAGAATTCCGTTTGAATAACCCAAACGATCCCCACGGTCCATGTACATATGAGGCATAAATTTATCTTTAGCTAAATTGTATGCTAAAACAGGAAATGCAGAAAAACCAGTATTCGCTGCAACGGCTAAAATCAATGCTGTTGTAAATTGTAACAGATAATAAAGAA
The DNA here is from genome assembly GCF_054871725.1 of Enterococcus sp. LJL99. Lineage (NCBI taxonomy): Bacteria > Bacillati > Bacillota > Bacilli > Lactobacillales > Enterococcaceae > Enterococcus > Enterococcus sp. LJL99. Next base: position 97,588 of record NZ_JBTXLT010000011.1, on the reverse strand, counting down.
AATTATGGCCAAAAACAGCCTCACCAATTTGAGATAATACCGTCACTTCCTTTTCTGGTATAATTCCATACCAATAATTGATAAATGTGATGCCAACAAAGAAAAAGCCTAAAATCAATGCCATCAACGTTAATGTTCCCGCCGCATTTTTAGCTCTAGGTTTCTTAAAAAATGGTACCGCATTACTAATTGCTTCAACACCGGTTAATGAAGAAGATCCTGAAGAGAAAGCTCTTAAAATAATTGCAATCGAAATCCCAGGTACCACAGTTCCTGGGATAGCTGTTGCATTTAGTGGAACAACCCCTGTAATGATTTTAAACAAGCCTGTCACGATTAACAATGTGATGACTGCTATAAAACTATACACTGGAAACATCAAAAAACCAGCTGATTCTCGCAATCCTCTAAGGTTCATCATCATAATAAGTAACACAATAATAACTGAAATAAGGACTTGATGTTTATACAGTGAAGGAACTGCAGAAATAATTGCTTCTGATCCGGCTGAAACTGAAACAGCTACTGTCAACATGTAATCAATAAGTAACGAAGCTCCCGCAACTAATCCAGCTTTCTCTCCTAGATTTTCACTGCTTACTACATAAGCTCCACCACCATGAGGATACGCATGAATAATTTGTCGATACGATAATGTTAATGAAATAAGTAAAATAATCACAAATAAGGCAATCGGTAATGAATACCAAATGGCTGCAGCAGATAAAGCTACCAATACCACTACAATCTGCTCTGTTCCATAAGCAATAGAAGATAACGCATCTGAAGACAGCAAGGCTAACGCCGCAAAACGGCTCAATTTATGTTCATCATTTTCAGCAGATTTTAATGGTTTCCCTATAAATAATCGCTTTAAGTAATCCACTTTTCTCTCTCCTTCTAAGAAATTTCTCTCTACTAAATATCAAATACTCACATATGCTACGCTTCTAAAGAGAAGTTGTCAATTATTTATACGCGCAATTACTAAAATTTGATAGTACTCTAAAAAATAAATGCTTAAAGAGACAAAACTATGTCGCTCTAATACATAAATCTTGGATAAAATCAGCTACTTAAATACATCAAAAAAGAGGTTGGGACAAAAGCGGTTAGCTCGGAGAACCAAGTAGGTACGATGCATCATCGAATCACTACGTTCTACGTGATTTATCGCAATAAGAAGGAATTTCCGAAAATGACAAGAAACACGAAAGATTCTCTTTCAATGTTGAATGATTCCTACTTGATACTCTTCAAATTTTTGGTAACCGAGTAGGTATTGTGCAACATCAGCTTATTTCATTCGCTGTGTTTTACAACAATTTCGGCTTATTTCTGAAGGAGCTGCTTTTGCACCAATGTTTATCAGGTCATAAAACAATCGCTTAGAATTGAGCAATTGGACGAATCAGCGTTATTGCGCTTTTTGCAATGAATGCTGATTAGGAAATTGCCTAGATTCTGATTGTTTTATGCCGTTTGTTTGGTTTTAAAAGATAAAGCAAAAGTGTTTTTTTACTTTTGTCTCACCCACCTATTTTCGGTTGTTTTACCAAAAATTATTTTTTCAAAACATTCCACGTTCGATATTCATCAAAAGAGGCAGCCTCTTTTTTAGCTAACGTAACGATTTCTTTCGGATAATTCAATACTTGCAGTAATTGTAACGCATTTCGTGTTTTAGAAGGCCCTTGTCGCAATAAATAATCAAAAGTCACTCCTTTTTCTTCAGTTACTTGTTCTTCAAAATGCACATTATCACAGCACTCTTTTAAAATTTCAGTCAATTCGATATCATGCGTTGCCACAAAAGCAAGGCTATCCGTTTGATCCAACCAATGAACAATACTAGCTGAAGCCGAAATTCGTTCAATTGTGTTGGTCCCTTTTAGAATTTCATCAATAAAACATAAGCAAGTAGCGTTCTTTTTTGCCAAATTTAAAATCCGTTTAACTGATTTTATTTCAGCTACAAAATAACTATCCCCTTCAAAAATATCATCTTCAACTGCCATCGAAGTTAATACATGTCCATAAGGTAGTTGAAATCGTTTAGCAAGTGCGGTGTGAATTGTCGCAGAAAGCATACAACTAATGGCTATACTTCTAACATAAGTTGACTTACCTGAAGCATTAGAACCTGTTACAAGCGTGTTTTTGGTCCATAAAACCTCGTTAGGAACGGGGCGTTTCAATAATGGATGATAAACCTCTTCCCCTCTGACCACTAATTCTTCTGAAAAAATAGGCTGACTAGTATCTGGCATCAACGTACGATAATTCAATACAGCTGCGGCAACTTCTAATTCCCCTAACAAACGCCAAACTTCTTTCGCTTTTTGCTCATGACTATTTAATTTCGCCAAAACAAAATTATAAGAGATAAAAGGCAACATAAACATCATAGAAATATAATCGAAAAACAATTCTGCTTCGCTGTTTGATTTTAGTCGAAAAGAAATTCCAAACTTAGTGATGGACTCAATCGGTTTTAAATTTTCTTTTAATTCTGCTTGAAAAGGGGTCGCAATTTTAACACTTTTTTTTGCCGTAGCAACCATTTGAACCAAATAACCCATGCAGGCTAGCTCTCGATTCAACGTCTCTTTTTTGGCTTGATAATAAATCACATTGAACAATATAGAAGCCAGTAATAACACAACCGTTAACGTTGTCGGAAATAAAAGCAACAAGCCAGTCAAAATGAGCGGTAGTATTCCGCAAGTTACATAAAATAAAACATGAGGTAATTTTTGATTTTTGGCTTCAGTTAAATATTCTTCTACCAAATTATTATCTTTCTTACCTAAACAAGCAAAATGAAATTGGATTTTTTCCCGCGCAGCAGGATTCGCCTCATAATAGGCAATCAATTGTTCTAAACGCTGATGATGTTTTTCTGAAAAGTTATAATTGCGTAAACGTTGATATAATGCTTCTGATCCAGCACTAGAATAAGTAGCATTAATACTTTCAAATAATGTGAAACCATCTAAATCATACCAAGTAATATCATCGATTTCACTATCATATTGACGATATTGTTTCGCTATTTGCCAAGCTGCTTTTAAACTTTTTTCCTTATCAAATCGGCGAGAACTAGGAAATTTACCCCATTTTGTTCTGACCATTTCTTTTAATTTTATCCGGTTATGAATTTCAATTCCAATAATCACTAAAATAATCAAACCAATAAACCCTATCACAACTAATTGCGTCTCCATATCTGCTCATCCCCTTTTTTATTAGTATATGCTTCCCAAAACAAATCTACAAGTTTCAATAATATAACAGTGATATCAAAAAAAGAACTCCTTTAAAATCTAGTTAGATTTTAAAGGAGTTTCACGTAATTTTTATTATTTATAGCAACAAATCGCTCTGGTGCTTTCACTATTTACAATAAATACGTATGATCAAAAATGATTCTAATTTTATACTGTCCGATATGCTGACAAATATGTTCCTGAACAATCACGAAAATTTCTTGATCCGTCAAATCAAAATTAGCAGGAACAGCCAAATCAAAATGAATCTCTTCTGATTCGCCAATATCCACTACACGAATATCATGAGGTCGTAATTCTTGTGACATCGATTTGACCACTTTTTTTACTTCTTGATACACTTCTTGCTGAAATTGATCATATAAATTCACAGGATCGATATGACAAACTAAATCAACACCTAGTTCTTCTTGGAATCGTTTTTCAATAGCATCAATCGTTTTATGGGCTTGATTTAAATTCCAGCGGTCATCAATTTCAATATGAACAGAAGCAAATGTTTTATTGGGACCATATTGATGAATCAATAAGTCATGGAAGCCGACGATATCTGGTACCTCTGTAAGATGTTTTCTCATCTTATCAATGGCTGCTTGATTTGGTCGCAGTCCCATTAGTTCATTAATAAATTCACGAATCAATTGAATCCCTACATAAATAATATAACAAGCAATCACAAAACCAACGTAGCCATCAATTTTCCAGCCAGTCAATCCTTCTATCCCGGCAGAAAAAAGAACGGCAATCGTTGTATACACATCATTCATACTATCTTTCGCGGTTGCAACTAATGTACTCGAATCAATTTTATCGGCTACTTTTTTATAAAAAACACCTTGCCAAATTTTGATAAAAATAGAAAGTAATAACACTAACAAGATAATCGGCGTAACTTTAATACTTTGCGGATCCTTAATACGCTCAAATGATGTACGTAAAAATTGGAAGCCAACAAAAGTAACCATCAATGATACTAACATACCACTAATATATTCAAAACGTTCATGACCATAAGGATGCTCTTTATCTGCCGGTTTGCCAGAAATATAAAAACCAACTAGGGTTAAAATAGAGGAAATCGTGTCAGATAGATTATTCATTGCATCTGCCATGATTGATACACTTCCAGAAATAAGACCAATAATCAACTTACTTATAAAAAGAATTATATTAGGAAGTAGCCCCACTCGACCTGCAAAAGCACCAAATGCCGCTCTTAAATCTGGCTTATTTTTATTTTTAGCTTCAAATCGATTAATTAAAAAATTGATCATCCCAACCCTACTCCTTTTTAAGAATATCTTGCAACTATAAAACGAATCGAGAAGTTTGTATAGTAATTTGCTCATTTTTTTAGTAAGTTCTTATTGTTTAGAGCTTCCCAATTATGAAAAAAGAAGATTCTGCCTTTTTAATTAGGGTTACCTGAAAAAGCGTTATCATTTACTAATAAAAAAGAGCAAAAACCACGCTCTAGTCGGAAGTTTTTGCTCTTAAAAATGTTAATTAAATTTATCTAGTTACTAAATTAATGGAAAATTTTACTTTCATGCGAAATACTCTCTAATTTTTTGGTCTTCTCTTCTATATATGGATAGAAGAATGTTCCAAGAATACAAAAGGCAATAAAAATACAAACTAGAATAATAATCTGTACACGTGCATTTGGCCAATAGATTCCCCCCGCCGATTCTCTCAGTAAATCAACTGCGTGGGTAAATGGTAACAATGGATTGATAAATTGGAAGAATTTTCCTGAAACTTGAATTGGATAGTTTCCTCCTCCTCCCGATATAGAGAGGACTAAAATGATAATCGCAATCCCCTTTCCGACATTTCCAAATAAGGCGACTAAAACATAGACCATCATCATAAAGGTCAAAGCAACAAGTAAGGCAAATAGCACGCTGTAAACTGGGTTTTTAACATCAACACCTAACAAGAAATAATTTCCTAAGGTAACTATCAAAGCTTGAGCTAAGCCCATCACTAAGAAAGTCAACATACGTGCACCGAATTGCTCACGTTTGGAATATTTCCCTTTATCTTCTGGATCTAAAGAATAACTAGTCGTGGCAATACTAGAAAATAGAACGGCTCCCACCCACAAACAAAGGGCGGTATAAAATGGCGTACTTGCTGAACCATTATTAGCAATCGGGTATAACGCTTTTTCAGAAATTTCAACTGGTTGAGTAAAGAAGTCACTTTCGGCTGTCGCATCTAATTTCAACAATTTAATTACTTCACCTAAATCAACATCTTGCTCTCCCTTACGAATTGCAGCCGCTGCTTTTTTAATACCATTTTTAATTCCTGGCCAATCATTAGCAATCAAACTATTCGCTTTATCAAGTGCAGCTTCTAATTGCGGCATTTTTTGATTTACCATAGTTAAAGTACCCGTCACATCTTCTTTAATTCCAGGATAATCGTTTTTCATAAAGTTAGCCGCTAAAGCTAATTTTTCGGACACCACTGGCAAATCATTCGTATATAACTCTGCACCTTTATTAATCCCTGAAACAATCATATCCATATGACCATTTAAAAGTACATTCGCATCGTGAACCTCTTGTTTGATGGCTGGTAGTTCTGCCTGATATTTTTCTAAAATAGTGATGGCATTCGCAACTGTTCCTTCTGTTGCTTTTAATAAACCTGCAAAATCGATTTGTTGCGCTTTTTGCAATAATCCTTGTGCTGTATCTAATGTACTAATCAATTGGGCTAAAAGGCTATTGATAGTTGTTTCTAACGCATCCACATCAATGCTATTAGCTATCCCAGCGATTCTGGCTGCTTCTGCTTGAATTGCATCTAATTCATCATCCGTAACTAAATCGACATTGATTGCATCTACTCTTATTTTCAACGCACCAATTAAAGCTGCTGTATTGTTTAACTGATCAATTGTTCCTTGTAGTGCTTGATTTCCAGCTGCTTCTTGAATTTGAGTTAAGGTTTGAGCTAATTGCGCTACAACCTGTTGTTGCTGCCCTAAACTAGCAGATAATTGCTGTTTTAATTGTTCTCGTTCTGCAAGCGGCAAGCGATGATCTTTTATTTGTTCAACCACAGAAGCAACACTCGTACCAATGGTAGAAATTGCTTGAACAGTCACCTTAACACTACTAGTAATACTTGGTAATGCTTCTTGCAATTTGGCTGCACCTTCTGAAGTCACTTGAGACAATTCGCCTGCTTGATTTCCTAATTTTTCAATATCTGGTAAAGCGCTTTGCACATTTTTGATAATTTCTAATCCTTGCTTGGCTTCATTAATTCCATCTGTCATCGTTTGAGCGACAGAATCAAAATCTTCATCAATCATCGCTAATTGTTTTCCAGCATTTTGGATTTCAGGAATCTTTTCTTGTAACGTTAAAATAATCTTCGCTTGCTCTGTGATTTCAGGCATCTTATCATTAAGATCAATGATTTTTTGCCCTAACGCATCGACTTGTGGTAAATAATCGACAAACTCATTGGCTTTTGCTAGTTTATCTTTTAATTCAGGCATTTGACCATGTAATTTGGTCACTTCTTGAATATACTTATCTATATCACCTAAACTATCATCCGTAGATAAAACTAAATTTTTAACTTTATTGATACTAACTAAATTAGAATCTATATTATATCCAACTTCATTAAATACACTCATCAATGTACTGCTAGCTGTTTTGATAAATTCATCAGAAATTTGTGCTTGTAACGAAGTCGCTCCTTTATCTGCAATTTTAGGAGCAATCGCATTGATTTTCTCATTAATTGTGTATTCTATTTTAGGCTTAACAATATCGCCAGTCGTAAAGCTTAATAAATCCTTTGAAAAATCTTTTGGCAAATAAATCCCCGCATAATACTTTCCAGACTTGACTCCTTGATCTAATTCTTTCTTCGAATCAACGAAACGCCAGCCTAATTGTTTATTTTCATGCAGATTTTCTAAAACATCCTCACCAATATTGATTTTCTTTCCTTGAAAAGAGGCCGTTTGATCATCACTATATACAGCGATTGGTAATTCTCCCGTATTTGAATAGGGATCCCATAAAGCTTTAATATTGAACCATGCATATAATGAAGGAATCACCATTAATGCTATGATCAAAAAAGTTGCAATCGGATTCTTAAAAATTCGTTGCCAATCTAATTTAAATAATTTCAACGTTTTTTTTATTTTATTCATTTTGACCACCTACTTATTTTAATGACTGATATACTTTAGCATACTCTTTTCCTCATTAAAAGATAAATAAAGACAGTTCAGTCTATTCTACGACAAGTGTATTATTTTGTCGTAGAGCTTTCAAGAACTATGCTTCATTTTGGCATTGATTATGCTAGTTTTTCAAATAAATTCTATACATCTTTTCTACCTTATCATTATTTTTCAATTCATACTAATAAAAACAATTTAAACCTTACTACTTATCGATATTTTCATAAAAAAGTACTAGCACTACCTGAAAACCAACCAGTTTTCAGGCAGTGCTAGTACTTTTCATCTAAATTGAAATAAATTTTTTCATTATGATAGATGGAATTATTTAGAAACAAATGATTTGATTAATGAATACTTAGCCTATTCCTTTATTTAGTCCAGTAGCTTTTGGAAAATCCCAACCTTTTCCAAAAGTTTGCTTAAGTAACTCTACATACACTATTCATTTATTCAAAAAAGTAAAAACAACATCCTTTACTTCATTTACATGCTCAGGTTTTATATAAGACATCGCTCGCGTTCCAATACTCATTAAATATAGCTTATTTAAATGACCTGAATCATTTCTTTTCTTTAAATCATCTAATAATTGTTTCATTTCATCTTGGCATTCAGGTTTTGTATAATTCAAAATAAATGAATAAACGTCTTCTTCTTTCATTGTGATATTCCTCCTAGATTTTATTTTATTATAACTAAATTTAGTAAAGAATACCATTTCAATCTATTTTAGTAAATCATTAACAAGAAACTTTTTTGACAATTTATTTTTCAAGAAAAGTTAACTATATGTTAAACTCAAAAAAAAAATCAATTACTTTCCATTCCTTAGCCCCTATTTTTTATTAAAAATATTAATCTTTATATTTTTCAATTAGAAACTCATAGGCCGCTCGACTGATTAGTCCCATTGGTTGGTTAATCATTGGATTAAAATAAAAATCCATCGTCACAAGCTCATCTAACGTTGTTTCTTTTTCGATTGCTAATGAAAGGGTGTTTACTGATTGCGTAATATCTTTTTCAGACATCAGCTGGCCTCCGATGATTTTGTGGGTCCCTTTCGCAAATACAAGTTTAATATGTACTTCATCTTGTTTTTTCAAATAGGGAAACTGATAGGGTAATGTCAAAAAGATACTTTCTGTATCAATCCCTTCAAATTTCGCTTCAACTTCTGTTAATCCCGTACTCGCTATATATGAACCAAAAATGTAAGTAGCCGTTGTTTTTTGAGTCGTTCCATACGCCAAATAATGATGTCCAAGGACATTCATAGCTGCAACAGTAGCGCTCCTTGTCACATTATTAACCAAAGGAATAAACGAATGTTGGTAACTGGTTTGTCTTGGGTAAGAAACAACGTCTCCTAATGCATAAATATCGGGATCGCTCGTTTGCATGTAGTCATTCACACGAATTGTTCCATTTGAATTGACTTCTAAAAAATCCTTGACTAGTTTAGACTCTGGACGTGCATTTACTGCCACAATTGCAAAATCATTTTCAATTTCTTGCTTCGTCGTCTTCGTTATGAACATATCTTCATTGGTGTCTTCAAAACTAATCACATTTTCATTCAAATGAAGAATAACACCTGATTTTTTGATTTTTTGCTCAATCAACCCTGCTATTTCCTTATCTAAATAACGAAACAATACTGAATCAGCGCTTTCAATTAAATGAATTTCTTTACCGATATCATTTAGCGCATCACACAATTCCACTCCGATGTAACCGCCACCTATAATTGAAATTACAGAAGAATTTGAAATTTTTTCTAGAACCTTAATTGAACTAGGATAATCCTTAAAAACCATCACTCGATCGTTATCAGGGAACGTGATATTCGTATGAAACTGATTTGAACCCGTCGCTACAATCAATTTATCATAATCTAATTTGAATTTATTTCCCACATTATCTTGGTAGATAATTTTTTTTTCTTCGTTACAAATCTCTAGTACTTCAGACTCTGAATAAACATGAATACCGTTTTCTTTTAAATCTTCTATCGTAGTATATCTAGCTTGATCTAATTCATCGATTTGCTGTGTCATCAGCAAAACAATTCCATTAGATATAAAACTTACTTCAGATTTTTTTTCTATCAAATAAACTTCGGTTTTAGGAGATAATTTTTTTAATGTTAAAGCTGCGTGAATGCCACCATGTGAAGCTCCAATGATTGCTACTTGCATAAATTCTCCTCTCCTTTCATATTGTTACTTCTTTTAATCAATAGTTTATCAGTATTTAATTAAATTTATTTATTTTTTAAATTGATAACTCAATAAATCAATGGTTTCTTTTAACTTGCGTATTGCCATTTTGTCACGAATAAAGTATCCTTAAGATGAGGTGTCTAATATGCTAAAACGGGATTTTTTAGAAAAACCATTTGATTATATGAATGATATATTACTTTTTTTGTATAATAATAATGGAAAAGCTACAAAAAATGAGTTGGTAAATGAATTTCGAATTAGTTCTCCAACATTAAATGAATACCTTTCATTCCTACAAAGTTTTTTAGAAGAAAATGGTATTGATGATCAAGTAAAAGTGGATACTGAGAACGAAAACATCACTCTAGTTAAAGAACCTGACTTTCAACTAAAAAAAGTAGTTGTACTTTTTTTAGATAAATCTATAAAATTTCAAATGGTTAATCAATTATTTTTAAAAGGTGAATTAAGTTGCGATTATTTTCAATTAACTTATGCAATCAGTTCAGCTACCTATTACCGGAAGATAATTGAACTTAATGACCTACTGAAAGAATTTCGTTTACAAGTCAAGAGAGGTAAACTAGTAGGTGAAGAAAAGCAAATCAGATTTTTCTTCTTCAATTTTTTCTGGTTTTTATTTGAAGATAAAGCTGAATTAGAAAAAGAAACAGCCAATCAGTATCTTGGCTTTATTGAAATCTTAAAAGAAAGTCTAAGTATTTCATTTGATCCAACTGAAATTTTACAAATCAAACTGTGGATGAAGATTTCTTTTAGAAGAATGACCACAGAGTATAATCCAATCATTAGTCCAAACTATGACTACCCTGATCGACCGTTGTTTGAAGAAATCAACATGGCTTTATATACATATATGAAAAAAATTGATCGTCCATACACTATTTACGAAGCCTATATGTTTTATGATTTCTTTTGCTCTATGCATAATTTTTCTGCCAATTCTTCATTTTCATTTAAATTAGCAGAACGTCAGCGTAAAGAAAGTTCGTATTTAAACTATATGAATAAGATTATTTTAAAATACTTAAAGCAACAGGGCTATTTATCTGCCTATGCTTCTTCTTCTCGCTTAGCTTATATTGAAAATTTACTTTTCCAATTTCACTCTCAGCTTTATTATTTTGACGGCTTTATTTTGCCTTTTGATAATTGGACAATCAAGTCAATTGTCAATGCCTATCGTCATCCTTTTTCTGGTAATGAAGTAACAGAGCTGATGGAGATTGCCACTAAAAAATTCGATCAAGGAAAAGACAAAGAAAATTATGCAAATAAATTTACCGAGATTAACTATACAATCATTTTAAATCATATAGCTGAATTAAATGAAGAAAAAATCACTATTGGTGTGAATCATTCACTAAATCCGTTTATTGGTGAGCTCGTAATCCAACACTTGCTGAATGTTTTAGGGCATAAATACCCGATTCGAGCAGAACTTATCCAAGAAGATCACCATTATGACATTTTACTTTCAAATATTTACAACGAACAACTAGCTGAAAAACAAGAACTCATGTATGTTTTTTCAGATATAGGCAATAACTATGACATGCAGGAAATTGAAAAGTTCATTGTTCAGTTGATTGATAATCGTTAGTTCTTTAGCCTAATAAAAATTATACCATCGTTTAAATAGAGATTCCTCTCTTTTTTCTCTTATTTTCTTAAATTTGATGAGAAAAATACATTTTTTTAATATTTTTTTCGATTGTTCTTTTTGATGGTTTAAGGACAAAACTATTTTAATTTTTATAAAACATATGCTATTGATGCCTAAAACAGGTTAGCTTTCTTTTTCATAAACAATTGTAACTCCTTTTATCAAATGAAACAAATTTTTGATACTTACTAAAAAAAGCACTACAAATAGTAGATCAATATAAAATATTAGCCGAAATTTCAAGAAATTTATTTACTTCTTAAGCAAATTCCGGCTTTTTTTGTAAAAAAAAAGAGTTTTTTTCTCTATCAAAATTGTATGCAAATGAAAATATTATTATATAAAATCGAAATACCATTGTTTTTTCATTCATATAGAATGAATAAAAATAACAAAAAATAAACTTGAAATGACAATAGATTTAACTTAAAAATCTCACACCCATATAAAAGCAGATAGAACAAACGGCATAAAACAATCAGAATCTCAGAAATTCTCTAAATCTCCCTGATAGTTCGTTCAATTTTAGAATTATTATCTTCTTAATTTGTCATCAGAAACAAAAGGTATCTCCATAAAAATAGCGATAAATCACAAAAATTCATACAATAATTTTTGTGATTTATCGCTTATCTATTAAAAATGAATGATTCAAATCTTTCCTTACCTTATTCTACCAATATCTTTAAAAGGAGAAAAACGATAAGAAACAACCCCTTCTATCGAATTTCCATCAACGAGACCAAATTCTCTACTGTCGCTAGAATTGTTTCGATTATCTCCTAAAACGAAATAATGATTATCAGGAATTTTTTTCAACGGTGATAACTGTTCAAATACTTTATCAGAAATATCTACTTTTATCGTTCCATCTGGTAATTCGCTCGCGGAAGAGTAATCAAGTTCTTCAGGCATGCTTTCAGCTTGATGATTGATAAATAAGAAATGCCCATCTGTAGAAATCAAATCACCAGGCATCCCAATAATTCTTTTCACGTATTGATAATCACTTTTAACGGGTGGTTTAAATGTAATTACTTCATACCTTTTAGGATCTTTTGTTCTGGTTACGATTACCCGATCTTTGTCATGGAGCGTTGGATTCATTGAATTCCCGTCAACCATATGAGAAGACGTTTTTAAAATAAAGAAAAAGACTATTGTTGCCACAATCAATATCGGGATTATAAACTTTACAACCTCGATGATAATCTCTTTTCTTCTTTTTTTTCTTAACACTTCAATTTGTTCAGGCGTTAGTTTTCGTCTTTTCTTCTTTTTTTGACCTACAGCTTTTCTAGCAGGACCAGCTTGATTAATTACGGTCTTTTTAGAAGTTGGCTTGTTTACTTCCTCATTTAAAATTCTTTTTTTCCTATTTGGTTGAGGTTTCTTTCTTATAGTTCTTTCTTTAGCAGAAGTCTCCTCATTGAGATTATTTTTTGTTCTATGTATTTTTTTATTCTGTCTATTTGAATTTTTTTTGAAGGAATCTGCTTCTTTATTCATTTTTCACCTCAAATACCTACCTTATCTATCACTATAGGATTAATGATAGCAGAGTACTGTCCATTTTTCCATATAAAAATTATCTCTTATTTCTGATTTCTAATTCTAAAACATTTTCCAATCCAAATGTTTTCGGTATTTTTTAAAATCTAGCTTTTTTAACACCTGGAAAAAAACAGTAAATCACAAAATTGATTTTCCAAACTTTTGTGATTTACTGCTTTAGTAGAGTTAGCTTTTGCCAGACATTTATATTCAATTAGTAAAAAATTAGCGATATTTTTTTTACAGAGTAATCATTTTTCTATAATTAGCTCTTGCCCTTCAACAATCACGGTACTAGTCAATTGATTTCGATTCATTAACTCTTGAAGAGTCAAACCATTATTGTGGGCAATTTCCCACAATGTCTGATCAGATTCTACATTATTCGTTTTTTTAGGTGCTTCTTTCGTTTGAGAGACTTGATTGTCATTCTCTTTACTAGTTGAAACAGTTGTAGCTTGTTCTTTCTTTTTCTCTGATTCTGGACCTGTAGCTGGTGCTACGGTCGTACCTGGATTACTTGGTGCAGATGCTTCGATCAATGAAGAAGCAGAATGAACAAAGCCAGCTATTGCTCCTAGTGCAATCGAAAAAGAAAAGAACAAAACCATTTTTACTTTCATTCTTTTCATCTTGTTTCTCCTTTATCCTTACTTAATTTTTGTCTAAACGAGAAAGTTTACCTAATCGTTCTTCCAATTCTCGGTAAATAGTCATCACTTCATTTTTAGATTCTTCAACTTCATTAGAAATATTTTTCGCACGGTTTCCGATATTCAACATTTCTAATTCAGCAGAATTAATCATATGTTTCGCTTCAACTTGTGCTTCACTAATAATTCTGTTTGCTTCTTTCTTAGCAGAAACCATTACTTCCCCGATTTCTTGTTGTGATTTCAGTGCTTCTTCTTGCAATGATTGATTTTTCAGTAATAAATCATTGATTTGTTGTTTCGCTTGCAATAACTCAGCTAATTGATCTCCTTTCACTCCACCTTCATTCGAAAGTGTTTGCATTGAGGCAATTTCTGCTTTCGCTTTTTCAAGTTCTGTCTCTTTATCATTATAGTTTGCTTTTAAAACAGCTATTTCAGATTCGAAGACATTCTTTTGAATTGAATACTTATCGTTAATGCCTTGAATACGACCTAAGTTCATTTCAAGTTCACTTTTTTCTCTCAAAGTTTGTTCTAATTCTTTTTTCAATTCATCTAAACGGTTTTGGTCAATTGATGTTTCTTGCTCAGAAATAATTTCTGTTTCTTTTTCTTTAAGTCTTTGGTTTTCAAGTTCCAATTGCTGCATTTTGCTTTGGAGAACAGAAATTTCACTTGCTAATTCTTGTTTTTCTTTCGTTGTCATAGAAAGTTGTTGATTTAATGATTCTAGTTCCATTTTAACCGTCTCCAATGCTTCTTGTTTTTCTCCGATTGTTTCTCGGGTAGTTAATTCTTCTTGTAATGCACCAATTTCCTTTTCTTTTGCTTGAATCGCTACTTCTAGAGCTTCGTCTTTCTTAACTAACTCTAATTCTAAAAACTCAATTCTTTCTTGATTTTCTTCATTACTATTTTTTAATTCATTGATTTGTGCATGTAATAAATTGATTTCAGATAAAGAATCTGAAGATAATTGTTTTACTTCTTGTAAATCAAAAATCGCTGCTTCTTTTTCAGAAAGTTGAATTTCTAACCCACTATTTTTTTCTCTAAGTAATTCAATTTCATCTTGATTATTTTCGATTTTATAAGCTAACTGCTTATTTTGTTGAGATAGTCTGAAATTTTCTTCTCTATTTTGCTCAAAATCTCTGTCTTGCAAGCGATATTCTTCAATAAGTTCCCTCAAACGTTTAATCTCTTGCTCTTGTTCTTTAATTAATTGATTATTTGTATTTGTTGCGATCGGCTCAGTTTCAGGTTCAGATGTAAATGAAACATCTTGTGTCAACTCTTCATCAGAAACTTCGTTGATTTTTTTTATTAATCGTCTTTTCGCCATTTTTGCTCCACCCCATTTTTAGTTATTACAGTTTATTTATCTAATTCTACTTTTTCTAAGTTATCTTCTTTTTCATTTCTTGAATAAACAAACGCTGCTTTTGATAAGGTATTACTCTCATCTCGATAAGTGATATTAAAATCAATTGTGGTTATTGCAGCTACTTTATTCAATTCGTCAACAATCATTGTAACATTTTTCTCTACAGTTTTATATTCATTAAAATTTAAAGTAGCTGTAAAGACCGAAATTGTCAATGATTCTGTCGATTTACCATTTGCAATAATTACACTAGGTTCTCCAAAAAATGGCTGTAAATCTCTAGAAAGTTGAATTTCATAACTTCTTTTCGTCGTACTATCTTGGCTTTCTACAACTTTGTCCCAAGGAAACTTCGCTAATTTCAAAGATCCCTCTTTGTAACTTTCAATTTTTGCACTGGCTGTTCCACCAATTTCTCTTAAATCTTCTAATCGTTGTTCTAAATCTTTGTTGTCTTTTCTTAATGTATTTTGGTTGTATAAAATTCCAATAAATAATAAACAAAAAACAATAGCTGTAATCATCAACAAAACTAGTGAACGATTATTTTCTTGATACTTGTAAAAATTAATTTTTCGCTTCATTTTCAGACTATCAGAATCCAAAGTCTCTAACTGCAGTCGAATATATAGTAGATAACTTAATAACACAAGCGTAATGACTGCTAAGGCACACATGAAGATTATCATTAAATCTAAACCCCTTTATCCCATAATAAAAAAACATTACATAACTCCATATTTTGGAAATTATCCAATTTTCACCTGATTATACATATTTTATTGTAACATTACGCTTTAAACTTGCCAACTTTTTTTTATAAAAGTCGCAAATAATATCAGATTTCAGTGCTTTTCTATTATTATTTTTGAATTTAGTTAAATTAAAGGCTCGATTTGTTCATTTTTCTAAAAAAATAATTTCTATTTTCTCAACGATTTTGCTGAATTTGAAAGACAATAGATTAAGTATTTCGACATTTTGACAATCATTTTATTAGTAAATTTGATATTTTTTTCTGTTTTATCAAAAATGAATTAAAATGTTATTTGACCATTTAACCCAGCGTTCTTCATTTTTTACCCAACATATATTTTTTTTACTGACTGGTTTCTTTATAGTTGAGTAACTATGTAAATCTTAAAAGAATAAACCGCTCATTTTATTCTATGTATCTAATTTTTCTTCAACACCCACTTCTATTTCCACAATTCCTAAGCTAATATTCAATGCTTGATCGACCGCATTCATGATTGTTAAATTTAAGTGACAAACTTTTTCTTTTAGTCTCGATTTATCAATGGTTCTTATTTGCTCAAGTAAAATGACTGAGTCTCTTTCAATTCCAGTTTCATTTGCTCTGATTCCAATATGAGTGGGTAATTTTGGCTTTGCTATTTTGGCTGTGATTGCTGCAACAATAATCGTCGGACTAAAATGGTTGCCAAGATTGTTTTGGACAACCAATACAGGACGTACACCGCCTTGTTCCGAACCTGTTACAGGGGATAAGTCTGCAAAATATATGTCACCCCTTCTAACCATTCCGATCCTCCTATTCTATTTTATAAACTCTAGGTACACGCTCAGAAAACATACAAACAACTTCATACTGAATAGTGGCTAATTTTTCTGCGACCATTTGTGCTGTGATTATTTCTTGACCATTTTTTCCAATTAATGTGACAGTCGTACCAATTTCAACGGGACCCTTTAGACGAATCATACACTGATCCATACAAATTCGACCAATAATCTCACATTTTTCGCCATTAACCAAGACAGAAAAACCTTGTAAGTGACGTAACCAGCCATCTGCATAACCAATTGGAATCGTTCCAATCCACTCTTCTTTCTCTGTTACATACGTTTTTCCATAGCCGATTCCTTTTCCAGCCGGAACTGATTTTACTTGAATCAACTCTGATACCAAACTTAGTGCAGGTTTTAATTCATAAACATCTGGCAATAATGTTCCCGAAGGATTTAGCCCATACATAGCGATCCCGTAACGAATCATATTCCCAAGACACTCAGCATGCCAAAGTGCAGTTGCACTATTCCCAACATGGATATACTTGGGCAGTTCTTTTAGAGAAGCCAGAACAGCTTTAAAACGTGCAGCTTGCGTTTCATAATAAGTGTTATCTTTTTCATCTGCAGTCGAAAAATGAGTAAATATACCTTCCCATTTCATTTTATCATTTTCTTGAATAAACGAAACTGCATTTTGTACGCTTATTAAATCCGTAAAACCAATGCGCCCCATTCCTGTATCTACCTTTAAATGGACGTTTAAGGCGTTTGAATTCGCATCCTTCATAAGATGCTCACTTGCTTCTTCCAACCATTCTAAGGTCGCTACAGTGATTGACAAATCATACTTAAGAACTAGTTCCAAATAAGCTGGATTCACAACACTTAAAATAAGGATTGGATCAGTGATTCCTGCTTCTCGCAATTCAATCGCCTCATCTAAAATAGCTACACAAAAACCAGTTGCGCCACCTGCTTTTGCCGCTTTTGCCGATTCAACAGCGCCATGTCCATAACCGTCTGCCTTAACTACTGCAAATAGCTCTACATCCTCAGGTAAGCGGTTAACTTCATTGAGTACGTTTTCCTTGATTGCCGTAGTATCAATTATCAGTTTCGTTGGTCGGTGCCATCCTATAGCCATAGTCCGCCTTCTTTCTACTAAAAATCTATTTAAATATGGAAAAATAGACATTCATTTAGTCTTGTTCCTCCAAAATAATTTGTGCGATTGCCATATTCTCTGTATGCGAAATAGATACAAAAATCGCTCCTTCATAAGGAGCTTTGGTCACTTTGGGAGCACCAGTCGTTTCTTTTAAAACTTCTATATCTTGTAATCCCACTTTTCCAATGCCCGTTCCAAGCGCTTTGGAAAACGCTTCTTTACAAGCGAAACGTCCTGCTAAAAATTCAACTTGGCGTTTGTGAGGTAGCGTTTCGAAAAGTTGATATTCATTGATTGTTAGAACACGTTTGACAAAAGAAGACTTAGTATTGATAATTTTTTCAATCCTTGAAAGTTCAACAATGTCGATACCAATTCCCTTAATCATTTTCTAACTTCCTTTTATTCTTTTTTATAAATCATTTTTATTCTAACAAATTTCTTTACTTTTTTCACATAATTAGAAAAAAATAGAGCTTGGGACAAACTAAAAACTAGTTTTATCTCAAACTCTAAATTCTGATAGACGGTGATCGAAAGCAAGCTTTTCAAAAATAAGCTAAAGAAGTTGGTGAGGCTGTAACAAAAGTCTTCATTACTGATAATCACTTAAGATTCAATAACTCATCAAGCGGGGACAAAAGCAGCTCCTTCGGAAATAAACGCTTTTATCCCAACTTCTTTTAGGTAACGTTGAACGTACTTGAATCAAACGACTTTGTTTCAACCCTTCTTTTAACTTCTCAAGGCTAAACACTTTGTCTCAACCTGTTAAAACTGAATAAAGAGTCACCAAAAGGGATATTTTCTAAAAAGATTGCTCTTTTTTATTTAAATCGGTATTAATTTGATTTGTCTCTAATGACAAAGCTACGTTTTTTATCATTATGACGTTTCGCTGAACGATTATCTTTATTTTTGTTGTAGCCACCATTAAAGCCGCCACCTTTATTATTCTTATTGCCACGGTAACCACCGCCACCATTGTTACGGTTACGGCTATTTCCGCCACCACGGCCATTTTTATTGAAACCTTTTTTAGTTGAAGGTAATGGGCGTTCTGGTGTAATTTTTACTGGAACGGCGTCTGCAGGATCTTTTGAAATAGTTTTAAGCAATAAGGCAGTCAAATCTTCAGCAGAGTATTTTTCTAATAACGCTTCAGCAGATGGTAAATATTTTTCCAAGCCATTTTCTGCTAATTTTTCTTCTGTTGTTTCGATTGCTGCTCCTAATTGTCCTTTAAATGCTTCTTTTTCACTTGGTGGACGTAATGGGGTCATACGTTTTTTCGTTAATTCTTCAATAACGTGTAAATAACCCATTTCATTTGGTGTTACAAAAGTAACTGACATTCCGCCTTTACCGGCACGTCCAGTTCTACCGATACGGTGAACATAGCTTTCTGGGTCTTGTGGAATATCATAGTTGTATACATGCGTTACACCTGAAATATCTAAGCCACGTGCAGCAACATCTGTCGCAACTAAAATGTCTAAATTACCATTTTTAAATGAACGTAAAACGCTCATCCGTTTTTGTTGAGACAAATCACCATGAATACCTTCGGCTTTATAGCCACGAGCTTCTAAGCCACGAGCTAATTCGTCTACACGACGTTTAGTACGTCCAAAAACAATTGTTAAATCTGGTGTTTGAACATCTAATAGACGAGTCATAATATCAAATTTTTCAAAATCTTTTGAACGAACATAGTATTGATCAATCAAATCAGCAGTCATTTCTTTTGCTTTGATTTTAACATGTTCAGGTTGTTTCATGAATTTAACACCAATCGATTTAATCGCAGGCGGCATTGTTGCAGAAAATAGTAATGTTTGACGTTCTTCAGGTACTTTAGAGATAATTTTTTCAATATCTTCTAAAAAGCCCATATTCAACATCTCATCAGCTTCATCTAAAACAAGTGTTTCAACTGTTTCAAGTTTCAAGGTACGACGATTGATATGATCTAATAAACGTCCTGGTGTTCCGACAACAATATGTGGACGATCTTTTAAGCCGCGGATTTGACGACCAATATCAGCACCACCATATACTGCTTGCACACGAATTTTTTTATCGCGACCTAAGCGATACAATTCTTCTTGTGTTTGAATCGCTAATTCACGAGTCGGAGCGATTACTAAGCCTTGTAGAGCATGGTTTTTAGTATCGATTTTTTGTAACATAGGTAAGCCAAATGCAGCTGTTTTCCCTGTTCCTGTTTGCGCTTGACCAATTACATCTTTCCCTTCGATTGCTAACGGGATTGTTTCCTCTTGTATCGGTGTTGCTTCCTCAAATCCTGAACGTTCAATTGATTTGAGTAATTCTGTTTCTAATCCAAGTTCTTTAAATTTCAAATGATATCCTCCTAAAATAATTGTTTCTTTTCTTTTTAAAACTGATCGTATGTTGTGTAAAAAGATTGCATTTTTCCAACCTGCTTTACAACAACTTCTTTAGGTGATTTTACTTTCGCCAATCTAGAAAATGTTCCGCTTTCCCATCAGTCACACCACTTTTGGTTGTTATTTTCTAATTGGTTTTACCGAAAAATCCACCTCATGAAGCCTCTAGGCACTAGAAAAGCCAAACGAGGTCGTTCAGCTTTTTTATTCTTTATTTATGATAGAAAATCTTCTATTTAAAATACGCTCTCCATCTTGCTACTTCAATCTTTCGGCAATAGGTAATTCTAGCACACTTTTGCATTTTCAGCAAGTTTTATGAAATTTTACTTTTCATCTATCAAGTGAGTTACAATCTCGCTTAATCCCATACCATTACTGGCTTTTAAAACAATCATATCATTTGTTTCCAGATGTTTTTCTAGCGCTTCTATTAAACTACTTTTGCTATTTTCAGAAAAATAATGTACTTGGTTCTCAGGATACTTTTCTTTTAGTTTTATAAATAAATGATTCATCTCCGTACCATATAAAAATACTTCTGCTATTTCACTTGGTTCTAAATGATTGCCTATTTCTTCATGCATTTTTTTAGAGTCAGGACCCAATTCAAGCATATCGCCCAAAACAGCCATTTTTTTACCAGTTGTTTTCATTTTGCTAAAACTATCCAAAACAAGTTTCATTGCCGTTGGATTAGCATTGTACACATCGCTTAGAATATCAATATTATTTGCAATGCTTATCCATTCTGTACGATTTTTAGTTAGTTTGAAATTCGCTAAACCTTTTTGGATTTCTTCGATAGGTACTGCTAATTTTTGACCTATAGCAATCGCAATCAATGCATTCCCAACATTGTATTTACCTAAAACTGGGATAGAAAAAATTTCTGGTAAATTGTTGATTTTAAATTCAGTTCGTTCTTTTTCTTCTAAAATAATTTCAGCTTGATAGTCTGCATCTGATAACCAACCAACTGTTTTCACCTCTTGCGATAAATTGGAGCGATAAGACTTAAGTAACGGTTCTTCATTTGGTAAAACTAAAAGGCCGTTTGGTGCTAACCCTTCCGCTATTTCCATTTTGGCAGCAGCAATCCCTTTTCTTGACCCTAAGTTTTCTATATGTGCTTCTCCTATCATTGTAATAGCAGCAATTTGTGGTTTTGCTAATTTAGATAGAAAAGCAATCTCGTCTGCATGATCCATTCCCATTTCAAGGATTAATTTTTCTGTCGTATCCGGCATATGTAAAATCGTATAAGGCAAGCCAATATTGTTGTTGTAGTTGCCTTGTGTCTTGTAAGTATGATATTTTTGCGCTAACACAGCTTCGGTCATATCTTTAGTCGTTGTTTTTCCATTACTGCCAGTAATTCCAATCACTGTTGGCTGGATTTTGTTTAAAAAGTAGACAGCCAAGTCTTGCATTGCTTTTAACGTATCCAAAACCTTAATTACAGGAAAATCGGCAGGTGCTTCCTTATCTGCTTGCCAAAAAGCAGCTATCGCTCCTTTTTTTATTGCTCCATCAATAAATGAGTGCCCATCATTTGTTCCACTCAAAGGAACAAATAGATTTCCCTCCTTAATTAAGCGACTATCAAATTCTATCCCAGTGATTTCCAAATCTGCCCATTG
Organism: Enterococcus sp. LJL99; assembly: GCF_054871725.1. NCBI lineage: Bacteria > Bacillati > Bacillota > Bacilli > Lactobacillales > Enterococcaceae > Enterococcus > Enterococcus sp. LJL99. The sequence goes on along the minus strand of NZ_JBTXLT010000011.1, from coordinate 75,794 downwards.
ACGCTCTTTATTTACAGCATTAACTGCTTGAGCTACTTCAGTCATTGTAAGTTTCATTTCTTTTTCTCCTTAAATAAAAAATGGAGCGAACCCTTCTGCAACAAACAAAAACAGGAGATGAATGATTCGCTCAATTAAAATAATGTTTAATTGTGTGTTCTATCAGAAAAATACAGTGAACAATCAACAAATTCTACCAGCTTAAATTAATAAATTGAATAGCACCCCTGAAATTAATTATTACTATTGTTAGGTACCAAGCAAGCGCGTCAAGCTTAACGTTACTTTTTTCTTCTTGGTTCCACTAAAGATTTTGAAATTCTCAAGTTTCTCAATCATTTTCTATAGTGAGCTAGTTATTTTCAAAGAATTTTTGTCTTTGTTTATGTTTATTTAACCCTAATTGAATCAACTCTTCAATCAAGTCACTGTATTTTAAGCCCATATTTTCCCAAAGAAGAGGATACATACTAAATTGAGTAAATCCTGGCATCGTATTCAACTCATTCAAAAACAATTCATTTTTGCTCGTTAAGAAAAAGTCGCACCGACTTAAACCACTACCATCCAAAATAGTGTAGGCTTTTTTAGCAAACTCTTGTGCCTTTTTAGCTACTTCGATGGGTACTTCTGCAGGGATTTGCATCGTGATTTTGTTATCAATATATTTGGAATTATAATCATAGAAATCAACATCTTTAACTATTTCACCTGGTAATGTAGTACGCACATCTTCATTTCCCAAAATAGCTACTTCGATTTCACGCGCTTCAATTCCTTGTTCAACAATTGCCCGAGAATCAAAGCGATACGCTTCTTCTAAGGCGTATTGCAATTCTTCACGATTTTCAGCTTTACTGATTCCGACACTTGAACCCATATTCGCTGGTTTGACAAAAACAGGGTACAATAATGAACCTTCACATTGTTCAAATACTTTTTGCGGGTTTTCTTTCCAATTACTTTTTAAAACTGGAACAAACGGCACTTGAGGAATTCCAGCTGTTTGTAATAAATATTTGGTCATAATCTTATCCATTGCATTCGCACTGGCTAAAACACCAGCACCTATGTATGGTAATCCTATTGTCTCTAAAAATCCTTGAATAGTTCCATCTTCACCGTTAGGACCGTGTAATACAGGGAATACAATCGCATTGTCTTCTTGGATTTCACATGGCATGATGATTTCACCAGTAAATTCTCCCCAACTGCTTTTTTTCCCTTCTTTAGACCAATTAAGTCGCAAAACAGACTCATTTTCTGGTTTTTCAGTCAATAAAGGTCCTTTAATCCACTGACCTTCTTTACTAATAAAAACAAGTTGAACTTGATAATAATCAAAATAAATTGCATTTAAAACTGAAAAAGCGGATAGAATCGAAACATCATGCTCTTCACTTCTACCACCATATAATAAAATGACTTTCAAATGCTCTTCCTCCTAGATTCCTTTATACATTAAGTTTCTTAAATTCGAATATATCTGAAAAATTGTTCCTCCATATTTTAGCATAAAAGCATGAATTCGAGTAGAAACAATTAAATTAAATAAAAATAAGTTCAAATTAGTAGCAGCTACAAGATAAATTAATCCGTCTCAATCATTTGTAGCAACTGCTTCTTGAAGTTTTGCTCATCATCTTTAGAGAAAGCTTTCGGGCCTTTCGTCCGACCACCACTCTTTCTGACTTTTGCACTAAAATAGCGTTGTTCCAAAAGTTGATCCATATTATCAGCTGTATATTCATAACCTAGCTGATGCAACACTCGAACCCCCTTTGGCAAAACTAAGGAGGCTAAGCCATAATCTTGCGTGATTAGTAAATCTCCTTTATGAATCAATTGGACAATTTTATAATCAGCTGCATCTGCCCCTTTGTCCACATAAACAAATGAAACATTTTTAGGATATTCCTTGCTTGTATAATGATCCAAGCTTGTCACGATAATTACTTCTAGTTGCTGTGTTTGAGCTACTTCAATAGTAATGTCTTTTACAGGAGAACCATCCCCATCAATAAAAATTTGCATACCTCAATCTCGCCCCTTTTAACTTAAATACCACGCAGGGTGTCTTTTCAGGAAAATAGTTACTTCTTCAAAAACTGCTTCACGAACTATTTTATATAACTCTGGATTTCTAATTTTTTTCTTAATTGCGCCTGTATATCTCGGACGCTTGACTTGAATAGATAACACAAAATCAAAACGTTCGGAAAAATTGCTCGTCGTCAAATACTGCAAACGATTGGTTTCTTTTAAAAATTGATTAATAGCATCGACTGTCCCTTGAACAAAACCATCTAAATGAGTTCCCCCATCTGCTGGTAAATGTCCATTAACAAAACTATCTGCAATACTTGTTGAACTATTTTTAGAAATAACTGCTTGAATTGTGACTCCTTCACTTTCAATACTAAAAGATAAAGGTTCGCTCCCTCGCGTAATACGATCATCTTTTTGAAAAATGTAGTCAATCAATCCTTTTTTATAGTGAAATACATTTTTCTGATCTTGGTTATTAGTCAATGAAATACTCAAGCCACTATTTAACATCGTCAATTGTTGACACCGGTTTAATAAGACAAAATAAGGCATTTTTTTTGTTCCCAAAACCGTTTCATCTGGCGTAAAAGCAAGCTCTAAACGATGAAATGTTTCTTCAGAAGGAATCAATGCTTTCTTCTTCAATTGACCAGCTTGATAAATTTTAATCGTTCTGCGGCCATTTGTTTCAATACTAAACCCCATCTGTTCTGAAAATGCATTGACAATAGTCAAAAATAAGTATGGTGTAGAGAATCCTTCCTTATTTTTATTTAATAACAACTCTTTTTCTGATTCAAGAGTGAAAATGAGCTGATTTTCTGAAAGTTCAATTGCTAGTTTAGTTCTTTTTAAATCAGAAGCTAAAGACAATAAATCATCCAAACTCTGTATCACCATGCTTTGCAGACCTGCTTCGCCAACAGCTCCAATAAACATACTAGGACGTTTACGAATATTCTCTTTTAGCATATCATCGTCTAATGCTTGCCAAATTTTTTCATTGGTCATACTGCTTCCTCCCACATTCGCTCACTCATTAAATCTAAAAAAGAAGACCTTTTGCAAGTCTTAAATTTACTGATTCATTTTTAAGTGAAATCCTTCTCTTTATTATAATGAAAATAACCAGAAAAAAAAAGGAGAAGAATCATCAAAAATCGATTAACTAGAAATAAAACTAAAAATAATTGGTTTCACTGTTCCTAAAACCTGAAATAAGCCGCATAAAAAATATGATTATCAAGTATTTACAAAGACGACTCATTAGATAAAAAAATCATAAAAAAAAAGAAGATCGAAATCTTCTTTTTTCCGCAGTATTTATATAAAATATAAATAGATAAACCTTCTCCACAAAAGTTTTTATCCGACAACTACAATCCGGTAGTGATGATTTTCTCATCTTTGCCTCTGCTGTCTAGTCAATCACTTGCCGTAAAAACGGAATAGCTGAAGCTATCTGATTGCGTCAACTCGTCGCATGAAAGATACTTTATCATAGAAGACTGATAAAAGCAATCCCTCTAATGTATTTAACGGTCGATTCCCCTTTTCGAACGTCAACGCTTGGCTCTGCTATTTTTCATATTCCTTTATAAACCTTTAGTACTCCTTAAATTCGCTTGTCCTTTCACAATTACCAACAAACATATGTATTTTACTATAGAGTTTTGATGTTGTTTAATCAAACTCCTATGCTTATTTTTAGTGCTTGATTCACCTTCAACATATCTTTTTCTTCGAGTTTTCCGATTTTGTGAAGAATTCTTTCTTTGTCAAGTGTCCTAATTTGTTCCAATAAAATTAAAGAAGGTGTCAGCTTGTTATCATGAAGGATTTCTACCTTTACTTGTGTTGGCTGCATTTTCTTTTTAATATTTCGAGTTATTGGTGCAACGATTAGCGTTGGACTAAACAAATTCCCCTTATTATTTTGAATGATTAGTACTGGTCTAATCCCTCCTTGCTCAGATCCAACAACTGGTGACAAGTTCGCATAAAAAATATCGCCCCTTTTTATCATCTATTCTACCACCCCCTAAAAAATCATCCTTTTAAAAAATTATATCATGTCTATATGTATTTATCTTTCAACATTTTATATGAACTAGTAAAAACTTTGATAAATTGACTTAATAATCGATTTTTATCGCATTAAAAAGCAAAGTTTCCGCTATTTTTTTTATTAACATAGTCCGGAAATATATTTTTGGATATTTTTTATATTTTCAATTTATTTCTTTTTTTATAATTCAGCATCAATCAAGTAGAAATAAGTGGGTGAATCAAAAGTAAAAACCACTTTGGTTTTATGATCTAAAAAACGAATAAGCGACAACTCACAAAAATTTGAAAAACATTTTTCGTGAGTTGTCGCTTATTTCTTAGAGATAAACACTTCAGTCCTAATCTCTTATTTTATATAAAAATGTATGCTTCTATTTCTATTAGAATAAGCCGGAGGTTCATACTGAGTTAGCTACTTTTCTCAGCCTCATTCAATTTGTTGACTGCCGCTATCTGAATTTGATGCATTTTTCGCTGAAAAATCATTTGCATTTCCTAAATTTCCTAAACTGATATCAATCGTTGCCGTATATTCTAATGGAATATATTGACTAAAGGTACTCATACCAACAACTGTTCCTTTTGGTTGATCAGAATCAACGTATCTAATCGTATAATCGATAGATGCGCCTTTCGACTGAAACTCTTCAAAGAAATACTTTTGTAAATCTCCCTCTACAGTATTCCCTCTTAAATCTTTTAGGAAGGGACGTCCTGCAGAATAATAAACAACGACCTTCAACTCGTCTTTACTTGTTAACTCAGTTCCAGCTTCAATACTTTGAGAGATGATTTGTCCATATGGTACCGTTTCACTAAAAACACTTTTTGCTTGGACTGAAACTCCTTCCACTGCATTCACTGCCGTTTCAAATGTATAGTCAGCAAAATTGGGAATCACAAAACCTTTTCCTAATGAAACTTTTACACTCATACTCTCTTTTTTTGCAATTTTTTGATCTTTGGGAATACTTTGACTAATAATCCCATCCAAAGAAATATCTGCTGAGCTATCTTCTTCATATGTCATTTCAATTTCATTGTTTTTTGCCCAACTCTCTACATCAGCTCTTGTCTTTTTAGAAAAATCTGGGACGGAGATATTTTTCTCAAAGGTTTCCTTGCCTTTTGAGTAATACACATTTGCTTTGTCTTTACGCTTATAATTTTCTTTGCTAACATCTTTATTTACGATTTCAAAGCGTAACGCTTTACCTTTTTCTTCTGTTTCACTATATTGATCGACCAAAGAAAGATTCGTCGCTTGATTCTCTTTGAGCCATTTTTCGGCCTCTTTTTTACTCATCGTCATAAAATCTGGTAAAGTTAGTTTTTCCTCTGGATCTGGACCTAAACTAGCATTTACCGTAAATTTAGACCCTTTTTTAATTTTTTTACCTGGAGCGATTTTTTGCGAAATAATACGATTAGCCTCATTTTTCAAATCATATTCTTGATCAATTTTTAACGTTACTTTATTTTCGGTAGCCCAAGTACGAACTTCAGCCAATTCTTTTCCCTTAAAATCTGGTAATTTTATATGGGTGCTTTGGTAATAAAAAATGAAAAGCAAGCCCACTCCAAGTAATGCTCCTAAACCAATCAGCATTCTTTTTCTTTTTTTTCTTTTAGAATACGTAGGATCTGTTTCAGTATGCTCTTCAGAATGTTGTCGCCGACTTGGTCTTTGCATACTCTCTTCGAATTCGGGTTTCGGTTCTTCTGTCTTTTCTATTTCAACAGTTTCTGGCACTACATTTTTAGGACCAAATTCCGATTGCGAAGCTGTTGTTTGACCTTCGACTTTTTCTACTAGACGATCATAAGATGTCTGCTGATCTGATTCTTGTTTTTCAGATAATTCTTCCCTCTTATCTTGTCCTGCTTGTTTTTTCTCTTTAGTATCTTTATAGTTATTTTTATTAAAACTGGAAAGGAAATCACTCATTCAGCATCAACTCACCTTGCTTTAGATAATACGTTTTATCTGACTGTTTAGCAATCTCATTTGAATGCGTGACAACGATGACGCATTTATTATGCGTAATTGCTAAATCATGAAAAATATCAACAATTTCTTGTTCCATCCCTTCATCTAAATTTCCAGTTGGTTCATCTGCTAAAATAACATCTACATTTGTAGATAAAGCTCTAGCAATCGCAATCCGTTGTTGTTCTCCACCAGATAATTGAGTTACAAGACGATCTGCTTTCGTTTTATTGATCCCAATATAATCTAATAAATTATAAGCAATTGCTCGATTGTCATCTGATAACTTATTGTCGGTAATTGACATGGCTACTAATACATTCTCAAGAGCTGTTAAATAAGGAACCAGATTATAGCTTTGAAAAATAATACTTATATCATCTCTACGATACTTTTCATAACCTATTTCTTTAATATTTCGACCATTGAAAAGAACTTCACCACTTTTAGGTTGATCTAACGCACTGATTAATGAAAGAAATGTTGTTTTACCTGAGCCCGATTGTCCTAAAATTGTGTAAAATTGTCCTTTTTCAAAAGAAATTGACGTATCTTGTAAGATTACTCTACGTTTCTCACCATCTTGGTAAAAGTAATTAACTTTGTTTGTTTGTAAAATTGACATTCTTTTTCCCTCCTACATCATTATTTTCTTTGGATTTAATCGTATAATATAAGTTAGAGGTAAAATTGCCGATAAGAAAATGGTACCAATACCAGCAATCAAGAAAGTCAAAATGTAATTCATTGAGAATTTAACTTCATAAGCCTCAGTCACAGCTTCAGTTGATAAAGAACTACTTGATAAGGAGCTACCACCACCCATTATCATCATACCTCCCATCTCTTGTTCTCCACCGCTTTGTACTTGTGATAGTGCATCACTAGCAATCATTGACTCTGAAACTGTTTTGCCTAAAAGATTCCCTGTGACTAAAGATAGACACATTGCTACTAAACTAACTAAGACTAATTCGAGCAAGATTTGTGAAACGACATATTTTCTTTGTTCACCTAGCGATAGATAGATGCCCAGTTCATGTTTACGATCACGTAAAAATAGAACAACCACTAATGAAATAATCAACAAGCTCGCGCCAATTGCTAAAAGAACAACATATCCTGAAATTTCTGACATTTTTTTAACTGTTCCACCCACTTGATCATATTGATCTGTGGAAACACTAAGTTTATAGAAATCAGGAATCAGTGTTTTATTTTCCGCTTTAAATGCATCTACATCCTCTGGTGATTTTAAAATATAGGTTGGTGTAATTTGCGATTCATATTCGGTAATATCTGTGCCATCAGCATTTTTAAATTTTTCCGGCATTGTTTCAAGACCTTTATCAAACTCCAGTTGATTAATTGCCGTCACCGTTTTATTAGGAAGATATAGAACATTAAACTTGTCGGTTTCCATTAATTGTTGTTGAAAGTTTTGCTTTTCATCCTCACCTTTTTTCTGCTCTACACTGACTGGTTCATACAACCCAATAATTTCAACCGGATGATCTTGTGTATATGCTTCCTCTGAAGTTCCATCTTGTTTGTAGTTAAGCCCTACACTATCAAGAACAACCTGATCGCCAACATTCACACCATTAGCATCTGCTACTTTTTTTGAAATCAGTGCAACTGCTTTGCCATTATCGATTTCTTCTTTAGTAAAATTTCGTCCCTCAAGTAATTTTAATTTTTTCTCCTTAAACTCAAGTGACTCCTCTAGGTTCGTTCCTTTAAGTGAAAAAATACTATTTCCACCAGCATTCGTCATGATTGTTGCATTTCCAGTACTTTCAGGTTCATAACTTTTAAATTTTTTCGTAAATAATTGTCCGGTTATACTGTAATCATACTCTTTGACATAGGGTGAAGAGCCAATTTGTTCAACATCTTTGACTGATAAACCTTTAGGCATTTCCATTCCGCCATCTGAACTTTCATTCATTAATTTGTTAATATCAAGATCAACAGTCGCTATCGCTCCTAATTGATTTTTGATTTTTTTCTCTACATTAGTTGTAGATTGTTGAATTGCGATTGCTCCTGCGATTACATTTCCTAAAACAAAGATAACTGCAAATAAAATCAATGATTTCCCTTTTCTTCTTGTTACACTACATAATGCTCGATTCCAATAGTTCATCTTACATTCCTTTCTAATTTCAAAGTAAAAAAGGATACTCTAAATCATCACGTTATGACTTTAAAACCAGCTCCCCATTTGCTAAGTTTTTTGATAAAGTAATATCCGCTTCTTTTTCTTTGATAAATGATAGTTTCCCACCATTCAAACCCCATAATTCGTCCACATAACGAGCAATCTCGTTCGACTGCGAACTAATAATCAAACATTTATTTTCATTTTTTACATATGCGCTTAATTTTTGCATGACAGAATCTAAAGATAAGGTACTTAAGGTTTGTTTAGGTTCCTCAATCAATAAAATCGCTGGCTCATTAATGAGGGCTTTTACCAAATACACTTTCTGCAACTCATTCAAAGATAGTTTACGCACTTTCTGATGAGCTGTTTTTTTATCAATCCCCATTGTTTTCAATTGAGCATAAATAAATTCTTGAGATTTTTTTTGTTTCGCAGCATTTAGACAAAACGACAAATTTTCTACAGCTGATAAATCTTCTAACAACTGATTTTTTTGGCAAATCGAACCTATTTTTTGTGCTCGATAATCGTTTTTATCTATTGTTTTTAAATCATAACCATCGAAACAAATGATTCCTTCTCTCACATCGTCTAACCCTTTTATTAGCGAAAACAGCGTTGTTTTCCCTGCGGCTTTTTTTCCTAAGATTCCATATACTTTCCCAGGGTAAAAATCAGCAGATACCTCATTTAATACTTTATTCTGTGTTTTTTCATAGCGATATGTACTATTTTTTAAAGAGAGAATCGACATTTTTTTCATGTCCTTTCTAACAAAAGTTTCATTGCTTTCGCCTTGAGAATGCAGTATCCTTCAACAAGAACCATGACTACCCAAAGTAACAAACTGATTCCAAACAAAATCGCTAAAAAATGAATTCTATCGCTGGATCTGATTGAAACAATTTGTTCCATCACTGGATTTTGAGACTTGGTAAAAGATACACCGACTACTTCAAAGCTTGATGCTGATGCGATAGATTGGTAGCTACTCAGCCAATGCAATACGGTTGGCGAAAGAACTATGACAATCACACAAGAAAAAATGAAACTACCCATGGTTGTACTTAGTATAGAAGTTGCTCGATACAAGAAAATTTTCCCTTTACTCATTCCTAACTCTTGCAAAACAAAAAACTCTTCTTCTTTTTTTCCAAACAACTGCACAACCAATGCACTCATCAGAAGTGTACTAAAGCTAAGTAAAATAACTAAAATAATAGAAATTCCACGCTTTACTTCCTCCAATTGGCTAATGTAACCTTGAATCGTTTCCTCACTCATTGTTACTTCATAAGACTTTGATAATCCTTTTTGATAAAGATCTTTTTTAAAATCTGAGAGTAATTTAGCTTCTTTTAGCTCGAACACCCCTAAATAATCAGAATTTTCAGTTAATTCTTTTTTTGAAGCAATGGTCTCCATACTTGTATAAATAAAGAATTTCTGGAAATAGTCGACTTCTTCCGTTTGTTTTTTTTGATTTTCTATCGGTTTGTAAATACCGGCAATGACCAAATCAATTTCTTGCGATAAATTTCCTTGTTTATTAATCGTTTGAAAAGAAAAAGTATCTCCTACTGCTAATTTATGCAGGTTCGAAAATTCTTCGCTGATGAAACATTCATTTTCAGCTAAGTTATCCTTCCCTTGCACAATTTCATTGCTCTGTGTAATCAAATCAAAGTCTTTGGCTTCAACGCCACTCAGAATCGTCGTTGCCATGATTCTAATATCCTGATTCTCCTGAAGTTCTGCCGAATTTTGTTGATTCAAAATTACCATCAAGTTACTAAAAAGCTTCATTTCTTTTAAATAATCGGATTGTCCAAATTTTTGATACTGCTCTTTTGTTAGTTTTTGCGCATGTTGTTGTTCAGTTTCTTTAGATGAAATCATCACTTGCTGCCCATACTTCTTTTGATAGCTTAAAATTGAAGAGTCAGCGGTTAAATAAATGACAATCAATAAAGCAATACTAGGTAATAAAATACAAAGAGTACTAACCAGTAAGCTATTTTTCCGCCATGACTTCCAATTCCCAACAACAGCATGCTTTAAAATAAACATGATTTTCTCTTTCTCCTTTCATGTTTTGACTATAACAAATCAAATGTTAATTTAATGTTAACTTAACGAAATACTTGGAAAAGACAAATAAAATGCAGCGCCTGCTTCTTCATTATTTTCTACATAAACAAATCCCTGACACAAATCGCAAACATGAGAAACGACCGATAGACCAATGCCATAACCATCTTGTTTCAAGCCATTGACGCGATATTTATGTTGAAAAATAGCTTCGTGGACACTAGGATCGATTCCTTTACCTAAATCTTTAATTTTGACAACAATGCTTCCTTTCTTTTTTTTAACTGAAACATGAACAGGTTGTTGATTGCCATATTTAATTGCATTATCAACTAAATTTGAAATCGCTCGATAAATCCAACGTTGTTTCGCTAAAATGATAGTTGATGACGTTTCATCGAAAGAGAACGTCAATGCAGGGTAGCTCTTTCGGTACATATCACAAACTTCAGCACAAACCATTGAAACATCGACAGTTTCATTCATTCGTTCATCTGTATTATTTGAGAGTGTTAATATGTCATCGACACTATCTGTTAAACGATCTAATACTTGAAGATTTTCTGATTCACTTTGTTCCAACTCCAAATTTGCACGCAAAATCGCAATCGCATTTTTTTGTTCATGAGTCAAGTAACTACCTAAACGTTTATAATCTTCTAAATTACCATCAAAACGCTCTTTTAAATCAGAAAAAATTTGTGAAACAGCTTTATTATCCGCAGTTTCAGCTGATAACTCTTCTAATCGATTTAAATCTTGAATAATTGCCAGCATTTGTTTAGAGTAAATCCGCTTTAAAACAACCCATAAAAGAAGCGTTAAACTTAAAATCGTGACACAAATCCCCAAAATAATCATAGGTAAAAATTGCAAGAAACTATCTAAATAAATAGTATCTAAAAAAGTTGTACTAACTACGTTATCGGTATTAAATTCAATCGTATCAAGGCGACTAATCGTATCATTCGTATTTGCCTCTACAATAAAAACATTATCTCCCATCGACTCGCCAATATTTAAATTCCGCCAATTACTCTGTAAAAGAAAAAAGCCTCCTATAATCGCTGCTGTAATCAATAATGAAAAAGCTAAAATCGCTGCTGTAATTTTAACGTTTAATCGCATAGTTGATACCCCTTTGCTCGAATCGTTTTTAATATTTCTTTGTCAGAAACTTCAGCAAGTTTCTTTTTTAGTCGTGCTAAATGAACGCGTAAAACAGATGAAAAAGGATCGAAACTTTCATCATAAACATGTTCAGCTATTTTTTCAGTCGAAACAACAGCTGGATGTTCTTGAGCGATACATAATAAAATATCAAATTCTTTTGGTTTCAATTCTACTTCATGATTCGCGTAATTCGCAGATCGACGAACAGGATCAATCACTAAAGAACCGACGGTAATCACTGGAGAAGTCCGTCCATGAAACCTTCGAACAACTGCCCGAATACGAGCGGATAACTCTAATAACTCAAAAGGTTTAATCAGATAATCGTCAGCGCCAAAGTCCAATCCTTTAGCTCGTTCTTCAATTTCATCTCTTGCAGTAATTATAATAATCGGAATCTCTACTTGACTTTCTCGCAAAAATTGTAAAATAGCTAAACCATCTTTATCGGGTAAATTAAGATCTAATAAAATAGCATCATAGTTATTTACATAAGCCTTCTCTTCACCTTCTGAACCAGTGAAAGCTAAATCAACCGAACAATTCTCTCTTTCTAAGCCTTTTTTTACAGAACAAGCTAATTGTTGATTATCTTCTATAATTAAAATACGCATAATTTTCTCCTTTTTTTGGTTCTATATAAAAAGTTTATGATGAATAGTTCCACAACTTTTATAAAACTACTCTTTTCTATTTATGTATACGATACTATACAATTAATAATATTGTCTATGTCATTTTAATTATTCTTTATTCATTTTTTCATAAAAAACAAAAAAACCACCTCCAAAGAGGTGGAAAAAAAGGGTAGAAAAAAATGAAATAGAAAAGTAGTACTATAGAGTAACATCTTTGGGGAAGATATTGTAATATTACTCTATGGATTAATAATAATACGATTTGGTTAATAAAGCTATTCCAGTATTTTCTTATCTTTCAAACTTTTTTGAATCACAATTTGGGAAAATCCATCCCTGTTCATACCTATGCAATTGCCCATTTAATGGCAATTATCAAAAGAGGTAAATACAAAAAAAATAAATTGGCTCTTTGCCAAAAGCCGCGATAATGAATATCGATTCTACGAACTAGCGGAATTCTAGGGGAAGCAAAAAAAATCATACAAATACTAGATAAAGCAAAAATCACACTAACAATTTTTACCATCAAAAACTGTTGCTGTCTCGCATACAACATAACCAAAAGAAAAGTATTGATTAAAAGAGCTACAAACCCTACGCCAGATCCATAGTCATGTAAAGCACCTTGAATACTAAAGTTAGATGTTTCTACTCGGTCAAAAATAGCGGTGAAAATACAATCACCGATACCAAAAAGAACAATGGTAATTCCTATCCATAAAGCTATTGTGGGAGAAGTCGAATAAAAATGAGCATAGAAACTAGGCGCTGCTAAAATAAATAGCCCTCCATCGATTAATTGCCATATTTTAAAATACTTCTGAACAGGACTGCCAACTTCACCAAAATCACTAATCAACATCGTTCCTTGATTATAATTTGGATAAAGATGTGCAAAAATAACTGGAACCACAAGTTCACTAAAAATAGCTATAATCATAAAAAAGTAACCATAATTTTTCAAAAAGAACATTGTTACACCCTCCTTATTTTTCTACAAACAGATAGTTGAACTATCTTTTACTAGATCAACCTAACGTATCTATTTCATAGCATAATCGTATTTACACTATATTTTAGCTATCATTCACCCAAACCTGAAAAAAATAAGAAGAACCACAAAACTCAACAAAGAATTCTTATGGTTCTTCTTTCATTATTTATCAATTAAGCTTTATCAAGGACGTCTTTAATTTTAGTTGTAATCAAATCAATCGCAACATGATTTTCTCCACCTTCAGGTACAATGACATCCGCATACCTTTTAGTTGGTTCAATAAATTGATGGTACATCGGCTTAACAACCGACAAGTATTGACCAATCACAGAATCCAATGTCCGTCCTCGTTCATCCATATCTCGTTTAATTCGACGAATGATTCGAATATCATCATCGGTGTCTACATACAATTTAATATCCATCAAATCTCTTAATCGTTGATCTTCAAGAATCAAAATCCCTTCTAAAATGATTACTTCTTTTGGCTCTTGAATTACTGTTGCTGTACTTCTAGTGTGCTCAACATAATCATAAACTGGTTTTTCAATTGATTCATATTGGATCAACTTCTGTAAGTGTTCAATCAATAAATCAGTATCAAAGGCAAAAGGATGATCATAATTTGTCGATAATCGTTCCTCAAATTTTAAAGAACTTTGATCTTTATAATAAGAGTCTTGCTCCAACATCATGATTGAATGCTCCGGAAAATGATTAAAAATCGCTCGGCTAACACTTGTTTTTCCACTTCCAGACCCACCAGTAACACCTATCACGATTGGACGCTTGTTTTTCATTTAATTAAACCTCTTTCTTCCTGTCATAGTCAATCTAACCTTTTTCTATTATAATGGAAAGTGACAAGAAAGCTACTAATTTATAAGGATTTATAAATTTTTTTATTAAGAACTAGCTGAAAACTACGGAGGACTAAAAATTTTTCAATAATTGTCGTTGGAAATTTACTCATACCCTTGTTTCATTTGTACAAAAAAAGCAGTCATCTAAATAAATTCTGGAGGAAACAATGAACATAAAACCAATAACTACTATCACAGAAGACCACTTTTCTTTGCTTTTATCTGCCGATCCATCAAGAAAAATAGTTACTGACTACCTTCAAAGAGGCTTTTGTTTTGAAAAAAGAACAGCTACAAATAAATTAATCGGCGTTCTCGTTCTTTTGCCTACTCGACCAGAAACGATTGAAATCGTTAATATTGCTATTGATGAACAGTATCAAGCACAAGGTTTCGGCAAAGAGCTACTTGAATTTGCACTCCGTTTTTCTAAAGAAGAAAACTATAAATCAGTAGAAATTGGTACCGGTTCTACTAGTTTTGGTCAATTGTATCTTTATCAAAAATGTGGCTTTCGAATGGTCAGTATTGATACTGATTTTTTTACTCGTCATTATGAAACAGATATTATTGAAAATCGTTTGATTTTAAAAGATATGGTACGCTTACGACTAGATTTTTAAACAGCGTACCACTTAGTCATTTCAGCTTTGATTTAACCATGATTTAAGACTTGAAAAAGCTCGTCTAATTGTTGAATTTCAAAGTCTGGAAGGACCTCTTCAGTTGCTTTATTTTTATTAGGATTTAGCCACACGGTAGTAATCCCCGCTTGATTACCTCCTAGAATATCTGAGTTTAACGAATCACCAATAATCATCGTTTTTTCTTTTTCTAAATTAGGAATGCGATCAAAAACATAGTCAAAATATTCAATCATTGGTTTTTGAAAACCTGTTTCTTCAGATACAAAAATATCTTTGAAGAACGGTTCTAGCTTTGATTCTTTCAAACGCTTATATTGTGTTTTTGCTACACCATTTGTAACAATATATAAATCATATTCTGGCTGCAACTTTTCTAAAATTTCAAAGCTGTTTCCTAATAAATCATGACCTTCACTTAAATAATAACTATATTTTTCACCCATCTCTTTTCCATTCACTTGTTTTCCAAAACGATCAAACAAAAGGGCAAAGCGACCATCAACCACCTGAGATTTATCTACCTTACCTAATTCAAAATCACGCCATAATTGTTGATTTATTTTTTTATATGTCGCTTCAATTTCAGAAGTCAATGCTATTTTTTCATCTATAAATAATGAATTTAAAGCCTTCTTTTCTGCTAATTGGAAATCTAATAACGTGTCATCTACATCAAATAATAAAGTTTTCATGCCGTCACCCTTCGCTAATTTTTCTTTTTATGTGCAACAAAATAAGGGCGTAAAGCTTCCAATTCAACTTCGTTCAATGAACGATACGCGCCTCTTGCTAAATGAGGATCCAAAACTAAGGGTCCCATAGAAATGCGTTTTAAATAAACGACTTTTTTCCCCACCGATAAAAACATCTTTTTCACTTGATGGAATTTTCCTTCTTCAATGGCGAGAATTGCTCTGCTCTTTTCTTCAGCAGTAGATAAGATTGTTAATTTAGCTGGCTGGCAACGAACCCCACCATGAAAAACAATCCCTTCATTGAAACGTTCGCAATCAATTTCGGTCAAGCGTTCATTCACAATTACTTCATATTGCTTGATTACTTTTTTGCGTGGCTGTAATAACTGATAACCTAACTGACCATTATCTGTAAGCAATAATAGTCCTTCCGTATCTCTATCCAATCTACCAACTGGAAAAAGCTTTTGTTTCTGATCTTTTTTATCAATTAAATCAATTACAGTTTGATGTGCCTGATCTTTAACAGCAGTTACAACACCTACAGGCTTATTCAGCATATAATAAACATGATTTACTTGGCAAATTTTTTGTTTATTGACAAGGATAGTATGCAATTCTGGATCAACATTTTGACTTCCATCAATTGCTATAACGCCATCTACTGAAACTTGCTTCATTTGAAACAATCGTTTTACGATTTTCCGAGAACCCAAACCTTCTTGTTCTAACACTTTATCCAGTCTCATATCCGTACATTCCTCTTTTCAATAACTTTTTATTATACACGATTTATTGCTCAATTTAAATAGTTTTTATCGAATTCCTTGACTTAAAAAATAATAAGGAGTATGGTTAATATATAAAGTGAATAAGGTTTCTCAAAAACAGCGTAATGACCTGGGAGAGAACAAGCTACCATATGAAATTCCCCCTGGATAATTGTACGCAATTATTCAGGTTTTTTTTTAAGATTGTGATTAATTTTAAAATTTTATCACAACTTCTGTACTTTTCATCATGTTGCTTTTTTGTAGATAACCAAAATTGAATTCACTCAATTTAAGGAGGAATTTAGGTTATGTCAGTATCATTGGAAGTTAAAGAAAGAGCAGTACGTCCCCGTTCACTAAGAAATGAATTGCGTCATGCAGGTCAAATTCCAGCAGTCGTTTATGGTTATGAAATTGAAAGTACACCAATTTCAGTTAACGAAAAAGAATTGACAAAAATTTTACGCGATAATGGTGCAAATACAGTTATTACAATGACTGTTGGCGGTAAAAAAATCAATACTTTGATGTACAAAGCGCAATTGGATACATTTACTACACAAATGAAACATGTAGAATTCTTAGCAGTAAATATGAAGGAAGAAACTGAAGTTGAAGCAGAAATCGTGCTTGTTGGTGAATCTGTTGGTGTTAAAGCTGGTGGTGTGTTAGCTCAAAACTTATACAATGTTTTAGTTTCAGCAACACCAGATAAATTGCCTGAAAAAGTTGAAATCGACGTAACAGCTTTAGAAATTGGTGATTCAATTACAATTGCTGATTTACCTAAAAATGCAGATTACTCAATTATTACTGATGGTGAAGAACAAATCGTTGCCGTTACTGAACCTCAGGCAGCAGTTGAAGAATCTTCTGACGCTACAGTTGCTGAGCCAGAAGTAATTGGCGAAAAGGAAGCTGAATAATTAATCGTCTCTAAAAATAAGGTTGAGGCTGAAGTGATTTTCACTTCAATCTCAACCATTTTTTATACTTCTAAAAAAACAATCCTTCTATAACAACTTCAGTTGCCATAAAAAGATTGCTTATTCTTCGTTCTATTAAGAAAATCGTTTGGCAATAAATGAAAATATTGCAATACATAGAATTGCCCCAATTAAAGCTGAAACAATCGGAAAACCACCGATTACAGGACCAAAGTCCCCTAAAAGCCATGAACCAAGCCAACTTCCAATAAAACCAACGATAATATTTCCAATTACGCCTCCTGGAACATCTTTACCTAAAATCGCACCTGCAACTGCTCCTAAAACACCACCAACAATTAAAGACCAAATAAAACTAAACATATACATCCACTCCTTCACTCAATATCTTCAAAACAAATTTATTGTAGTTCTCTTGAATTACTGTCTTCTTTACTATCGTCTTCTTTTTTCTTATTTTGGAATTTTTCTTGATACTGTTCTTTAGACATAACATCATCAACATTCATATTGAATTCCACTACATCTAATCCTGTCATATTTTTCACTTCATCAGCGACTTTTTTTGTTGCAGTTTCAAAAACTTGAGAAATATTTTTACCATATTCACCAATTACGTCTAAATCAATAGCTACTTGTTTGGTTCCAACTTCAGCACTGATTCCTTTAGTGGGATTGTTTCCACTTGTAAATCGGTCAGTCAAGTTTGTAATGGCGTTGCCACTTAGTCCCAAAATACCCGGAATTTCAGATACAGCAATCCCTGCAATTTTTTTCACCACTTGATCATCAAATGTTAGTTTTGTCTTGATTCCATTTGTAGTTGTGTCTGTTTCATTGTTTTTTTGACTCATATTTCTCAACCTTTCTGTTTATTAATATATTTTTATCTTTCAAAAAAAGCTTGTATAGAAGCTATAATTGAAGAGATTGAACGTTGTTTATCTTTCAGCACTCCAAGAGCAAATCCTGTCCCGCCAAAGAGTATTAAAATAACTGTTTTCCAAAAACCAATCCACATAAATAAAATAGCAATTAAAATAAACAAACACGTACATATGATTTGATTTACATAAGGAGCTAAACGAGTAACTTTTTTCATCTATTTTCCTCCTTAAATCACGCGAGCTGCTTTTTTCCGACCAGTCAATAGCGATTGATCAGTTTTCATTTGTTTAAATACAACTTTAATTTCGCCAGTTTCTAACTTTGCCATTTTTGGTAAAGCGTAGGCAATTTGATTTTGAATCGCTTGTCCTTTTGCTTGTAGCTGAGAGTAATCGTTCGTTGAAACAATCACGTCAACGTTCACAAGCTGCTTTTTAGTCATCTGAACGTTGACCACAACATTCTCTGGTGCAACTAATTCATGAATTGAAGCTTTGGCAATTGCAGCTAGCGATTGCGGTGGAAAATTGATTTGACCTAATTCTTTTTCTAAACGCCAATTCTTTTTGACAATTGGTTTAGCAACAACAATCAATAACAAAAGAAGTATAAAAACTGTAACTACAACAAGTGTTCCTTGTAAAAATGGATAGAACCACTCGTACTGATTTAACAAGTATTGGAAAAAATAAGATACTGTATTTAAATCCTCCAAAAGAGAATACATTCCAACTAGTCCGAATAAACCAACTATTAAGATTAGTAGAATCATACTTTTAATAATTTTCATAGTAATCCCCTTCCAGCGAATTTGACACTCTTTATCTTTCTATATTTTATGTTAAACGTCTTTTAAAATAATTACAAAAGATATGCATTTATAAAAAAAATATAGAACAACGTCAAATTGACAATTGCTCTATATTCTTAAACATAAACACTTGACTAATCGGATAATCTATTCGACATAGGCTAAACGATAAGAAACTGTTCTTCCAAACGGAAATACTTGTAAATCTTTTAACTGGTCAGATTTTAAATAACCGATTGATCCTTGATACAACGGTAAAACAGCAGCATCTTTTTCTACCAAAGTATGCTCTAAATCAATTAATTTTTCCCAACGTTTTTCTGGTTCATTTGCAAGAGTAATTCGCGCTTCATTTAGTCCAGCATCATAATCGGTATTAACATACCCAGCTGTGTTGAGACCACTCTTAGAATCATAAAATTCTAAGAAATTAATTGGATCAGCATAATCAGGTGTCCACGTACCAAACACTAAATCAAAATCACCTGCTGTTTGTAAATCTAAACGATTTTGTAACGGTACTGATTTAAGTTTGATTTTTAATCCTGGTAAATTTTGTTGCAATTGGCCTTGAACATATTCAATCGTTTTCTTCGCTAATGCTGAATCTGCCGAAAGTAGTTCAAGTTCGATTTCATCTTTACCTAACTCTTTTTTCGCTGTTTCCCAGCTTTTCTTAGCAGCATCTAAATCATAAGGCAATAAATCGCCACTTTCTTTTCGGAAATCTTCTCCTGTTTCAGGATTTTTAGCAAAATCTTTTGGTACAAATCCATTGATAGCGGTCGATCCATCCCCTAAAATATCAGTAGCAAAGGTTTCTTTATCAATCGCTTGTTGAATTGCTTTACGAACATTCACGTTTCCTGTTATTTCACGTTTTTGGTTTGCGCTTAAATAACCAACCATTGCTTTTGGCACAAAATTAGCTTGTTTTGCATCTTTGTATTGCAAAGCATACGTATCAGCTAATGCAGTGTAGTCCAAATCACCATTGTCGAAAAGATTCGCTCCTGTACCGATTTCTTTAATTACTTGAACATCAATTGTATCAAGTTTTACGTTTTCAGCATCCCAATAATCTTTATTCTTTTTCAATTGCCATGTTTCACTGTTTCCATCCCAGCCAGAAATGGTAAATGGACCATTTCCGACAAAGTCATCGGTAGATGTTCCATAAGCCTCACCTTTTTCTTTTGCCAATTTTTCATTTTTAGGCATGAAAGGTGTTCCAACTAAAACTTGAGACAAATAAGGAATCGGATATTCTAATGTAAATTCTAGTGTTTGATCATCGAGAGCTTTCACTCCAAAATCATCTAAACTTGCTTGTCCTTCACGGATTTTACGTCCATTTTTAAAAATATCCATTTGATTGCTACTGCTTGATCCATATGCTGGATCGACTACATTTTTAAATGCATAAACAAAATCACCCGCAACTACTGGGTCTCCATTGGTCCATTTTGAATCCTTTAATTTAAAGGTATAAACTAATCCGTCTTCACTAACCGTTGGATCTTCAGCTGCAATTCCTAATTCAGGATCTTGATTTTTGTCCATTCGATACAAGCCTTCGACTACTTGTCCAATCATATCTGAACTATAAACATCTGTATAGTGCGCACTATCTAAGGTTGACAGTTCACCTCCAGATGCTACTTTAATCGTTTGTTCAACGGTGCTTTTACCATCAGTTGCTTTAGAATCATCGGTTGCACTTTTATTACTGCCACATGCAGCTAAAAGTAAAGTTGCTGTCAAAATGAGAACCCCAAATTTTTTCTTCATTTCTTTGTTTCCTCCCTTTTTTTCTTACAATTCTTGGACCGCATATCGAAAAATTGACATCTCTTGCTCCAAATATTCGTAAGCAAAATCAGGATGCCATTGCACGCCTAAGAATGTAATTCGTTTGTCGTTACTTTCTAAACCTTCTATTACGCCATCTTCACTATAAGCGGTCGCTTTGAAAGGCGAAGCTAAGTCTTTCACTGCTTGAAAGTGAAACGAGTTCACTTGAGCCTCTTCTCCATAAATATTACGCAATACACTTGCTTTTTCAGTTCTAATTTTATGAGTTGGAATTTGTCTCGGTACTGGCACTTGCATGTGAGCCACTGAACTATGACTGGTTTCACTCAAATCTTGGTATAGGCTACCGCCAAAAGCAACATTTGCTAATTGCATTCCGCGACACACCGCAAAAATCGGCTTATTTTGTCTAATTGCTTCTTGGATTAATTCTAACTCAAACGTGTCTCGCTCTTTTGCTAAACCCGCTTCGCCAACAAGCACTTCTTCACCATATAATTCTGGTGCAACATTTTGACCACCTGCAAGAATCAATTTATCAATTTGTGAAACATAAGCTCTAGCCATATCAGGGGTACCGATTGGTAAAACTAACGGTAAGCCACCTGCTTGATGGACTGCTTTTACATAACCTGCTGGAGTATATGTAATAGGTAAATTATACAGCGTTTCTCCAGCGTCAGCTATCTCATTTGCAGCAATGCCAATAATAGGTCGTTTCATTCAACATCATCCTTCTCTTATTAAACAATCATCAGCAATTGTGAAACAAATCATAGTCAACATAATAAACTATGACTCGATTGAGGTTGGGACAAAAGTGTTCTTTACTTTTGTCTCAACCTCCAAAAACAACTAGCTATTCTCAACAAAAGATTTATTTGGAAATTTTTCTTAAAAACTGATGATAATAGTTCTTATTTTACCAAATTTAGAGTAAAAAAGGTAGTTTAAAAGGTCTAGGTGCGATAGTTTTTAACTATCACCAATTCAACTTACTAAAAGTAACTAAGATTAGTTTACCGTATTTTTCACTAAACTGATAAAAATATGCTCAGACTTACACAATTCTGGTCTAAATTCAACATTTGACATTGACAGATAAAAAAACAGATGGTAAAGTATTAAAAAACGATGAAAAGAAGAGTAGTTTTATTTTTCTGTTTTAAGAGAGTCTTTGGTTGGTGAAAAAAGACCTGAATATAAAACGAAACACATCTTAGAGTTGATTTTTCGAACATTACTTTATAGTAGGAAAATCCGGGTTTGCCCGTTATTGCAAAAGGAGTCATTGACTTCATGAGACTATTACTGTGAAGTAATAGTAAATTAAGGTGGAACCACGAATTTATCGTCCTTTGGCATTTAGTTGTCAAAGGACTTTTTTTATTTTATTTAAATAAAATTATCGAACATATCAATGAAACAAGTAATCAATCTATTTTCTTGCCAGAGAGTTTTTCATTAAGCTGAAAGAAAAAACTAGAAAACATTGACGAACACATTCATTGCAGTTATTTTCTGAACTAACAGTAGGAATATACGGACTCACCGTTATCTGAGCGAATCTAGCTATAGATTCATTAAGGACACTATTGTGAGATAGTGTTAAATTGAGGTGGAACCACGAGATAATCGTCCTCTTGGCAATAATGCCAAGAGGCTTTTTTTATTTTTTCAAAACAAAAAGGAGTGACTAATCAAGGGGACAAAAAAGGAAAATTAGGAAAAAAAAGGGTTAAACAAAGGGATGATTACAAAAAAATGGAGGAAAAAAGATGAATTATATTTTAGAAATTTTGCCCGCACTATTAAGTGGCGCACAAATGACGTTAAAAGTATTTATATTTACACTATTAGGTTCGATTCCATTAGGTTTACTGGTTGCTTTTGCTTTACAAACAAAATTCAAGCCATTAAGTTTTTTGATTAATATTTATATTTGGTTAATGCGTGGGACCCCGTTATTATTACAACTTATTTTTGTTTTTTATGGCTTACCATTAATCGGTATTGTATTTGAACGATACGATGCAGCACTTTTTGCATTCATTTTAAACTATGCAGCTTATTTTGCTGAGATTTTCCGTGGTGGAATTCAAGCAATCCCTCAAGGTCAATATGAAGCAGCAAAAGTATTACGCTTAACTAAATTTCAAACAATCACTCGCATTATTTTGCCTCAAGTGGTAAAAGTGGTCTTACCTTCAATCGGGAATGAAGTCATCAATTTAGTAAAAGATACTTCCCTTATTTACGTTTTAGGTCTAGGAGATTTGTTACGTGCAGGAAAAATTGCCATGAGTCGCGATGTCACTTTAGTTCCTCTTGTTTTAGTCGGTGCGATTTATCTCTTGTTAACTGCTATATTAACACTAGCTGCTAAAAAATTGGAAAAACACTATCAATATTACAAATAGACCCTTACCGTTAAAATAGGAGGAAAAATAATGTTAGAAATCAAAAATTTATCAAAAAGTTTTGATGGTCGCAAAATAATCGATCAATTAAATTTAAGTATAAATGATGGCGAAATTTTATCAATCGTAGGACCATCTGGTGGAGGGAAAACAACTTTACTACGATGCTTGGCTGGGTTAGAAACCACCGATTCAGGAGAATTATTGATTGATAGTAAACCATTCAATCCCGTTGAAATGGACAATGCTGACCAAATCGTTGGTATTGTTTTTCAAGATTTTCAATTATTCCCACATCTGTCTGTTTTAGATAATGTCACTTTAGCACCCATTTTGGCATTAAAGCAATCAAAAGAAGCAAGTGAAACAGAAGCGAAGGAATTATTGGATAAATTAGGCTTGAACGGGAAAGAACATTTATTCCCTTACCAACTTTCAGGTGGTCAAAAACAACGGGTAGCTTTGGCGCGCGCTTTAGCGATGAAACCAAAAGTTTTAGGCTATGATGAACCCACAAGTGCTTTAGACCCAGAGTTGCGACAACAAGTGGAAGAATTAATTTTCGGATTAAAAACTCAAGGAATGACACAAATTATTGTGACCCATGACCTCACTTTTGCTGAAAATATTGCTGATAGCATCCTACGAGTAGAACCAGTCCAATAAGAAAGGAAGGAAGTTATGATAAAGAAAAAAAAGAGCCTTCTGATTTTATTTTGTCTACTTCTACCATTAATCATGATCGGTTGTGGCAGAAAAAAAACAGCGGAAGATCAGTGGTCTAGGATTAACGAAGAAAAAAGGATTATCGTTGGCTTAGATGATTCATTCGTACCGATGGGCTTTCAAAATAAAGCTGGAAAAATTATTGGTTTTGATATTGATTTAGCACGGGCAGTTTTCGACCTTTATGGCATCCAAGTCGATTTTCAATCAATCGATTGGTCAATGAAAGAAAATGAACTACAAAATCAAACCATCGATTTAATTTGGAATGGTTATTCAAAAACAGCGGAACGAGAAGAAAAAGTGCGATTTAGCGATGAATATATGAAAAATGAGCAAGTTGTTGTTTCCTTGAAAAAAAATAATATCAATAGTTTTGATGATATGGAAGGAAAAATATTGGGCGCTCAAAATGGTTCTTCTGGCTATAATAGTTTTGAAGAGCAACCAGACTTATTGAAAAAACAGGTCAAAGATCAAACGCCAATCTTGTATGATGGGTTTAATGAAGCCTTTATGGATTTAAAATCGGGACGAATCGATGGACTTCTAATTGACCGAGTGTATGCTAATTATTATTTATCTCATGAAGATAATTTAGCTGATTATAATATTGTCAGTGGTGATTTTGAAAGTGAAGCTTTTGCAGTTGGACTTCGAAAATCTGACAAAGAGTTAGCTGAAAAAATCAATCAGGGATTTGAAGAATTACGTAAATCTGGTAAATTAGCCGAAATCTCCACTGAATGGTTTGGTGAAGACGTAACAAAATAAAAAAGAGGTTGGGACAAAAGCGGTTAGCTCCGAGAAATAAGAAGGAATTTCCGAAAATTGCTCTTCAAATTTTTGGTAAATTTCGGCTTATTTCCGAAGGAGCTGCTTTTGCACCACCGTTTATCAGGTCATAAAACAATCGCATAGAATTGAGCAATTGGACGAATCAGCATTTATTGCGCTTTTTGCAATAAATGCTGATTCGGAAATTGCCGAGATTCTGATTGTTTTATGCCGTTTATTCGGTTTTAAAAGATAAAACAAAAGTATTTTTTACTTTTGTCTCACCCACTTTTTATTTCATTGTTAGTTTAGATATTTTGTTGTTACATCTACTAATCGTTTTACTTGATCTTCCACAGCTGCTTTTACTTCGTCAGCTTTCAATAAGTTTCCTTCTCCATCAACAGAAGCACTTGTTCCATAAGGATTTCCACCAGCCGCAAAGGTTGAAGCATTCACATAACCCGCTGGCACAATGATTGCTCCCCAATGTTGCATCACTGTATAAATTCCTTGAATCACTTGCTCTTGTCCACCATTTGGATTTTGAGCAGATGAAAAAGCTGTAACAAACTTATTCGCTAATTTTCCTTGTGCCCAAAGCCCACCTTGTAAATCAAAAAATTGTTTTAATTGACTGGCCATGACACCAAAACGTGATGGAGAAGAGAAGACATAAGCATCTGCCCATAATAAATCATCACTCGTCACTTCTGGAATTTCGTTTGTTTCATCGACTGTTTTACGCCATAAAGGATTTGAATCAATCGCTACATCAGGTGCTAATTCATGAACTTTTCTCAAACGAACTTCTGCACCAACTGATTCTGCCGCTTCTTTGGCCCACTGTGCCATTTTCACTCCTGTACCTGTTGAACTATAATAAGCAATCAATAATTTTATTGTCATGTTTTTTTCCTCCAATAGCAGTTGTTTTTTTCTATATCCCAATACTAATAAAAAGTAAGTAAACTTTCAAGTTATATGCTTACAAAAAGTAAGCAAGAAACCAAATGATTGATTTAACTACGTAAACAGCTGATTTATCAAAGAATTTTTGCCTCTGCATTTTCTATTTTCTTACTAGGATTTCGCTTTTTTTAATTTTTCCTTTCTCTATCAAAAGATAAGTTTGAAACATTTTCTCTAAGAAAAAACGATCATGAGAAACGACTATCAAGGTTCCTTCAAACAAAGTCAAAATCTCTTCTATTTCCTCTCTAGTATCAATATCCAAATGATTGGTTGGCTCATCTAGCAATAATAAATTGATTTCCTGCTGCATTAATTTAGCAAGTTCTAGACGAATCTTTTCACCACCACTTAAAAAACGGAGCTGTTTTGTGACATCTTCGGGATAAAAAGAATAGTTTGCTAGCCAATGTCGAGCTTCTTGCTCCACTAAAGAACAAGCATTCATCATTTCTTGTAAAATCGTCTGAGTTGGCTTTTCGTATTCAATTGTTTGAGATAAATACCCTATTCGTAAATTACTGCCCGTTTTGATCAGACCCACTGTGGGTTCAATTTCTCCTAAAATCATTTTTAATAACGTACTTTTACCTACACCATTTTCACCAATAATCGCCATTCGGTCCTGCCAATAAACTGAAAAAGAAACATTATCAAAGATCAATCGTTCATCAAATAATTGGGAAACTTGTTGAAATTGAAGAACTTCTTTTCCAGAACGATCTGCCTTTTTAAACCGACTCCTTAATTTTTTTTCATCTGTTTTTGGTTTGACTATTTGTTGAATTTTTGTCAATCGTTTTTCTAGCTCTTTCGCCTTTTTAAAAAATTTTTCATTGTCACTTTCGTGTCCCCATTGACGATAACGACGAATGGCTAGTTTGATTTTATTGATTTCTTTTTGTTGCTCTGCATAATTTTTTTGTAGACTCTCTAGTGCTACTTGCTTTTGTTTTTTATAACTAGAATAGTTCCCTTGATAGGTGACCAACTGGCCCAAATCTAATTCAATGATTTTTTCAGCTACATGATCTAGAAACAATCGATCATGGGAAATAACAATACAGGCCATTTGTTCATGTTTCAGATATCCTTCTAGCCATTCGATTCGCTCAGCATCTAAATGATTGGTTGGTTCATCAAGTAAAATTAAGTCATTTTTTTGAACCAATATTTTAGCTAAATTTACCAGCGTTTTTTCCCCACCACTCAATTCATTAAAATTACTAACTAATAAATGATTGATTTTTAAGCCATTTGTGATCATTTCTATTCGGCTTTCCATCATGTAACCACCTGCTTGTTGAAAAGCTTCTTGCTTTTGGCCATATTTAAGCAACAAATTTTCTAACTCATTTTCTTCACTGGTCATCTGCAGCTCTAAGTAGGTTAATTGCTCTTGCAATTCATTTAATTCCGTAAAAGTTGTCATCAAGTACTCTTTTACATTCAACGAGCTTTCCTCATGGATTTGCGCAAGATAGCCAATTTCAAGATTCTTTTTAAAACTAACCACACCACTATCGACATTCTCTATGCCAACTAAAATTTTTAGTAACGTAGATTTTCCAGAACCATTGGTACCGATAAAACCAATTTTTTCTCCTTCATTAATTTGTAAATCTAAATTTTCAAAAACAGGTACTGTACCATAATTTTTGGTTATTTTTTGTAGTTGCACTAACATCTTCTATTCTCCTCTTTCCACCATTCAGAAAGATTTACTATAAATATTCTTTTAGTTTTAAACATTTCCTTCATATTAATGGAAGCACAAAAAAAGCTGAACAACGATTGCTCAACCTTTTACCCAAATTAAATAATTTTTATCAAGAAAGTTACTCTATAACATGTTCTTTCAAAAAAAGAAAACTAACTTTCAACTTGTTATTTTAACTAACTACTTTTTTAGGTAAATAAGTCTGAATGGTCTGATTTATTCAATTTTTTATCTATTTTTAGACACACTTGTCCCTTTAGATAAAAAAATGGAAATAATAACATGACAAAAAGCCAGAAACTCGATTGTATACGAATAGCTACCTGTTATTTTTGACACGTTGACCATTGACGAATTCACCACCTTCTTTTTGATTAGCATTATTGTATCATAAAACAACTAAAAACAACATATCAAACACTTTTTAATCACGATATGCGTTCAATCTTTCCTGTAATGTTCCCGTGTGTAATTCAAACAAATGACTATCATAATCATAAAAATAAATTGATTGTGCCTCACCAGCAATTCGCTTTCTTCCCGGCTTTATTTCCACACCTAATTGTTGAATTCGCTGTAAATAAGTAGTATATTCCGATTCTTTAATTTTAAATGCAATGTGATTATACGTTTTCGTTGGCAAACTATCCCCTTCCATTAGTGCAATCCATAAATGATCAATCATTAAAAATTTCTCTTTTGTTAAAGAATAAAAATCATCACCACTAGAATAAACTTCTTGGGCACCAAATACGGTTTTAAATAAATTAGCAGATTTCTCTAAATCTTGAACCACAAACGTTAAGTGACTGATTGTTTCCATGACTAACTCCTTCCAACTGATTTAATTAGCTACATAGCCATTATCAGTATATATCTACAAAAGAAAGAAATACAACCTGTATTCAGGATACTTTACTTAAAAGACGAGCTTACTAAAAATTTTTTATGCGTTTTTGTCAATTAATGATAAAATAATTAATAAACAAGACGAAAAAGGGGTTGGGAATTATTTATACATTTAAACGAATCACTGGTCTATTGTCTTTAATGTTTGTTGAAATTTTTTTAGCAATCTTTTTTTTATTGACTTATAAAAAAATCTTGTGGGTCAGTTGGGATTCCTCACTGTCTATCTATTTTTTGATAGCAATTGGCTTAATCTTTTTAGTTACTTTATATATATTTCTAAAAACTAGACAAAAACTTAGCAAAATTATTGCTTCCACTATTGTAGTTGAGGCAAAACTAATCAATAAAAAGCAATTTAGTTATTCTAACCGTAAACTGATTATTTGGAAATATGAATACCTAGTAAATAATGAAAAAGTACATTCAAAATACTGGAGTGTTGTTATGTTAAGAGATTTAGAAATAGGCGATTCTTTTCGCTTAGCAATTGATCCTGAAAATCAAAAGTGTAGCTATTTTCCTTTATTAATAAAAAACGCTGAGATAAACCAATAATACGGTTAAGCTTATCTAAGAAAGCTAACTATCGTTACTTAAAACCATCGATTAGAGAGTGTAAAAAAAGCACTTTTTCAAGCTGATTGGAGGAAATTTGAAATGGAAGAAGATTGGTTATTGAGACAAATAAAACTGGTTGGGGAAGGAATTGGTCAACTTCTAAAAAAACAAATCGATTCAGTTGAATTTGGAGAAGTTCAAAATGAGAATGGAGATGTGATATCTAGAAAAACAATGATTTTAACTTATCTAGAAGCAGAAAAATTTGAACAAGCATTTCTACTAGTTAACTCATTAAAATATAAGCTATCTGTTTATGACTTCAATTGTGCTTCAAAATGGTTTATTGATTTATTAAAAAACATCCAGCAACAAAAACCAGACAAGTTAAATGAAAACATAATAGAAAGATACTCAGAAATTTTGGCTCAACTAATGTAAAAAATGATTCCGTGATGAATAGCTATTAAAATAAAACACCAAAAAGTACTTTTGACTAAAAAATTAACGATTCAATAAAATAATGTTGATTTCTCTAAACACACAAACAAAAAACACTTTTAATAATAAAAAAATCACATAAGGTAACCAAAAATCGCTTGCGCAACCAAAAAGTGCTTGCTTCGCTCATTGTTTTGGACTACTCTTGATTTAAATAAAGGGGGAATTTTCATGATTTTATCTGCTGATATAAAAGCATATAGATTAAAAAAGAAATACACACAACAAGAAGTTGCTGACCGATTAAATATTTCCAGACAATCCGTTAGTAAGTGGGAAACGGGACAATCTTTTCCCAGCATTGAAAATTTAATTTTACTAAGTGAGCTTTTGAATATGCCTTTAGATTTTGTGAACCAAGAAAAAAGCAAACTACCTTTACCTTTTGATTTTGGAAAACCAAAAAATCGGACACCATTTTTACTGTGGTTTTTTTTCCCTCTATTTTTTCTTTTTATTGGTATAGCAAACAAAGAATTTATTTTCATTTTTTTCAGTTTGTCTTTAGTTGGAATGGTTTATGTAATGTCTCCTTTTGATTTTAAAAGATATTATAATTATTTTTCAATCACAGAGGATGGATTAACAGTTTTTGCAGATATTCCGAAATTTTCTGGTTTTCCTTTTTGGTCTATTTTGAAAGGAGTTTTTGGTAAAAGAAAAACAAGAATGATTGCTTTTTGTGAAATTGATTATATTGAAATTTTTTTAGAGACTCGAGGTTTCGAAGGCTTCAACACATCTGTCTCTTTTAGACCAAGACAATCCTATAGCATGCGGGAAGAATTTAGTTTTGTTGTAGTTACTCGTGATCACAAAAAATATGATCTTAGCTTGGATAATATTTACTATTCTCAATCAAATGAACGCAAGTACTTTTTAGATATTATCCATTATATGGAAGCTAAAGGAGTCTCAATCACTGACAAGTTCAAAATTTTAGACTCACTTCAAAAAGAATTGGATTTTATTGCGGAAGCGTATAAAGTTCAGTCGTCTAAACCGAATCAGTATGTCATCAAAAGTCAGTTAAAAAATACTGAAAAAATATAGAAAACAGTTATGAATCGGAATTCCACCGCTTCATAACTGCTTTTTTAATTATAAATGAATGATTGTACCACTTTCTCCTTTAACCGCCAATGCTGCCTTCTCTAATGAACCAATAATTGATTTACGTCCTTGTTTTGAACTGGCAAAATCAATCGCTGCTTCAACTTTAGGTAGCATACTGCCTGGAGCAAATTGTTTTTCTTCAATATATTTTTTCATTTGCTCAATTGATTCATCTTTCAAGGATTTTTGTTTTTCAGTTCCAAAGTCAATACAAACATGATCAACAGCTGTCAAAACGATAAATAGATCCGCATCAATTAGTGCCGCCATTTTTGCAGCAGCAAAGTCCTTATCAATCACCGCATCGACTCCTTGATACCCATTTTCAGTTTGAATGACTGGAATTCCACCACCACCACAAGCAATCACCACTTGTCCAGCATCTACCAGTGTTCTTAAACTAATTTTCTCATAAATATCAATTGGCTTTGGTGACGGTACAACTCGACGCCATCCCCGACCAGAATCTTCTATATACGTATCACCAGTCTCCTTCATCAATCTTTGTGCTGTAACTTGATCATAATAACCGCCAATTGGTTTGGTTGGTTTAGAAAAAGCTGGATCTGTCGGCTCTACCACTACTTGAGTAAGCATCGTAATCACAGGTTTATCAACCAGTCCTCTTGCCACTAATTCTGAATCTATTGCTTGTTGTAAATGATAACCAATATAGCCTTGACTCATTGCTGTACACTCAGGAAATGGCATCACTGGCTCTTCTCCGCTTTTTTCAAATGCCAAACGAATTTGTCCAACTTGTGGTCCATTTCCATGAGCAATCACTACTTCATGACCAGAAAGTATCAACTCTGCAATTGGTTTTGCTGCTAAAGCAACTTTTTCTACTTGTTCTTTTACCGAAGTTCCAAGCGCATTACCGCCTAAAGCAATCACGATTTTAGCCATTTATTTGCCTCCTAATCTATAATTTTTGGTTGTTGTTGGGTAATGCAATGAATATTTCCCCCACCGTAAACAACTTCAACTGTATTGACACCCACCACTTCTTTATCAGGGAAAATGGCCTTTATTTGTTCAATCGCTAATGAATCATTTTGATCACCGTACTGAGGTACAATTACGCCATTATTCGTAATCAAGAAATTCATATAGGAAGCAATACAAATATCGCCGTCTTCACGAGGCATGGTTCCTTCTACATAATCGATTTTGAAATCGCCTTTAATCGTTACATTTTCAATAGGACAGCATAACTTATGCACCTTCAATTTGCGACCTTTTGCATCTGTCATTTCACTTAATCGATGATACGCATCTTGAGCGGCTTCATAAAACGGACTATTTTTATCTTCGGTATAAATACAAGCAACTTCTCCAGGAGCAACAAAACAAGCGACATCATCAATATGTCCATTGGTTTCCTCAGGATCTATTCCGTCTTTCACCCAAAGAACTTTTTCACAATTCAAATAATCACAAAGCATGGTTTCGATTTGTTCTTTCGTCAAATGTGGATTTCTTCCTTCACTTAACAAGCACATTTCAGTCGTTAAAACGGTGCCTTCTCCATCGACATGAAACGAGCCTCCTTCTAAAACAAAATCTTCTGTTCGATAAGAATCTACTTTTTCAATTTCACAAATCTTTTGTGCCACTAAATCATCTTGATCCCAAGGAAAATACAAGCCATCAACCAATCCACCCCAAGCATTGAATGTCCAATCAACCGCTCGCAACTCACCTTGATCATTAATTAAAAAAGTAGGCCCGCAATCTCTCACCCAAGCATCATTATTCAACATTTCATAAACAGAAATTTCACTCGGTAATTGACGACGGCAATTTTGAAATTGTTGCGCTGAAACTAAAACATTCATCGGTGTAAATTTACTGATTGCTTTAGCTACTTCGGTAAAAGCTGCTTGCGCTGGCTTGCCACCATCACGCCAATTATCAGGACGTTCTGGCCAAATCATCCATACTTTTTCTTGTGCTTCGTACTCAGCTGGCATTCTAAACCGATCTTTTTTTGGCGTTGTTTTTTCAATTCTTTTTGACATTTTCGTTTCTCCTCTACTTAACTTATTTTTTTATTTTCTTTATCCAAATAATTCCTTCACCAAACAAAACAAAAACTACGGCTCCAATTAATATCGGTAATTGCTCATTCAAGGTCTCTGCATCGAATTTCAATGGAATTGTTGTAAAAATTAATGAAATGATGATCATTAACATCGGAACAGCCACTAAAACTTTTAAAAAACCATCTTTCCCACTTACTTTAAATGGTCTTGGCGTATCTGGATCGATTTTTCTCAAGCGATAAAAAGCAGGAAACACAGGAACATATGAAAGTAAAAACATCACTAAGTTTAACGAGAAAAAAGCCCAAAATAAATCTTGATTCGGCAAAATCGGCGCGATTACGACTACAATCGAGGCAACGATTCCATTCATTAAAGCCGATCCAACCGGCATTTCATTCTTTTTACTTCTTTTAGCAAAAAATTTCGGCATATCTCCATTTTCTGCTGCATAACAAGCCGTATTATTCACGCCTAACGACCAAGAAATCATATTTCCAAACAATGTTAATAAGAATAAAAAAGCCATTGAAATAATAAACCAACCACCTGTAGAACCTGTCAATAACATAAAGCTATCCATCAAACCGCTACCTGTACTAATTTGATCAGTCGGAATTGCTACACTGATTCCAAAAGCAGAAAAAATATAAATTGCCGCAATCACTAAACCTGCAGCAATAATTGCCTGAGGAATTTGTTTTTTAGGATTTTCCATATCATCTGCAAACGTACAAATCACTTCAAATCCAAGTAAATTGAAAATAATTACTGAAATAAAAGATAAACTATGCAAATCAAATGATGGCAATAAAGACTTCAGCGTATATTCATTGGCCATTCCTTTGGTAAGCGCAACATAGATTCCTAGTCCGCCAATCAAAACTGCCAACAACATTTTAATCACCGCTGCGCCATTTAAAATCCAAATACTATCACTAACTGGATAAAAACTGATCCAAACAATCAACCAAATAAAAATTAGTTCAATCAAGACTGCTGTAATACCTGAGATTTCAATCCCAGTAATCGTGGTCACTAATTCGGGACACATGACAGCCAATGAAGCTAACCAAAGAGGATAATTAATCCAGTAATACCAAGAAACACGAGAACCCCAGCGATGACCAAATGCTTTCGTTACCCAATCATAAATTCCTCCATCACCAAGATACGTTGTTCCTAATTCTGAAGAAATAAGTCCATACGGTAGTAAAAAGGCAATCAATAAAAATATCCACCAAAAAAACTGAGAATTTCCAATCGCCGCCACAGGTGCAGCAGCTTCTGCAACGAACACTACACAAATGACAGATAAAATAGCGCTCATTAAGCTAAATTTTTTCTTTTTGCTTCCCACAGTTAATCATCCTTTCTATGATATCTCGGAAGCAAAAGGGAGAACAGTTTGAAACAAAACAATGCTTGTTTAATTCAACTTACTTTTTCCTAAATTAAAATAGCTTAGGTGGAACACCATTTGGCTCCAGACTCTTCCCTCTTTCCACTTCTGTCATTTTATAATGCGCGATTGATGCAGATTTCTAAAGCTGCTTTTGCTTTTGCCTGTTTTCCTAAATCAATTGGATTTTTTTCTGCATAATCAGTCATTAAATAAACCAGTAATCCACGAATAGAGGTCAATCTGTTTTCAGCTTCGTCAAAACAAATTGAATTAGCTCCATCAATCACATCATCTGTCACTTCTTCTCCTCGAGTTGCTGGCAAACAATGCATAAATTTAGCATCGGCTCCCGCTTTATTCATTAGTTGAGTATTGACTTGATATTTTGGATAGAAAACCGACATCCGTTCTTCTTCAGATAACTCTGCCTCATAAAGACCATACCAGACATCTGTATAAACAAAATCAGCCCCCACGATAGCTTCTTCTTCATCTGTTACCACATAGCTACCTCCAGATACCGCACAAATTTCAGCCAGTTTTGCTTTATGTTCTTCATTTAATTGGAAGCCTTGTGGTCCAAATTGAACAAATTTCATCCCCATTTTTGTAGCCACTAATCCTAAAGAGAAACAAACTTGAGTCGCATCTCCAATAAAAGCAACTTTACAGTCTTCGATTTTTTTATTAGCTGGTAAATGCTCAATCATCGTACATAAATCACCTAACTCCTGGGTTGGATGATTGTAGTCTGACATCCCATTGATTACAGGAATTGTTGAATATTTTGCCAATTCAACCACACTATTATGCCGTTCTACCCGTGACATTAAAATATCTACTAACCTTGAAAGTACGCGACTCGTATCTTCAATTGTTTCATGTCCGCCTAATTGAATTTGTCCAGGAGCCAAATATTGAGCATGACCACCTAACTGAGTCATTGCAGTTTCAAAAGAAACTCTCGTTCTAGTAGAAGATTGTTGAAAAATCATTCCTAATGTTTTATTTTTCAATAATGGTGGATAATAACCGTTTTTAATTGCTGCTTTTATTTTTAATGATAAATCAACAATTGATAAAATTTCCTCCTTCGAATAATTTTCGGTTGTAATAAAATCGCGTTTATTCATGATAATTCCTCCTAAATTTTTTTTACTTTTCTTTTTGCACTTTTACTATATCGATTTCATTAGCAGTTTACGATAAACTCCAAGTTGTAAACGCTAACATCATGTCTGTTTAGGTGTTTTAAAAAAAGTTTATTTTTAGATATAAACTGCTTTTTTATCAAGGGTTTAGAAAAGTTTAGCCGAAAGTTTAGCGGAATTATCAGTAAAACGCTTTAGAAAAAATGATATACTGTAGGTGAAAACGGGGACTATAAAAGGAAATTATTTTAAGAAAGGAGTTTTTAAAATGATCGGTATTTTCATTTATAATATCTTATTGATTGTTCTCTATACGATTGCGATGTCTTTCACAATTAATTTTTATTTTAAAACAAAAGAGAACTTATTTCTGTATTTAACGATTTATCTGACTTTTTTTATTTTCGATAATATTATTATATATATGACCGAGTTTATTAATAGTTTTGCAGTCAGTTATAATCAAACATTTATGAGTATCCCTACAGTGAAAACAATTATTTTTATAGTCAATGCGATTACTTCTTTATTAATTATTACTTCATTAGCCAAAGAAAAAGTTACTGTAGGTCAATGGATAATCGTCACGTTGCTTGGTTTATGGATGTTGATGATTCCATTTTTCCCAAATTCAGCCTTAAAAATTTGGTTTTATTACCTCCCAAATCAATTATTTTTATTTTACTTAGGTTGCTATTTGAACGTAAAAAATCGCCAAAAAGAAACTTCATTGAAATACTCTCATTATTTAAAGCAAATAAGCTTTCTTTTTATTTTTGCTAGTATAGCCATCGTGTTAGAAGATACGTTCGTCATCTTTAATTTAGATCACTATACTTCTTTAGCGCTAAAAATCAATAACCGAAATGTCTGCGAAGATCTTTTTTCAATTTTAGTTTGTTTGATGATTTTACGTTTCTTCTTTTTCGACTCAGAAAAAACAACCGCTCCTATTGAGGAGTTTGAGGAACAAAAAGAACAGAAACGAATAAACAGTTTTTTGGATCACTATCAATTCACTCAACGAGAAGCTGAGATTTTTTTGCTACTTTTAGAACATAAATCAAATCAAGAAATTGCGGATAAATTGTACCTTTCCATCGGTACAGTTAAAACTCATGTCCATAACATCTTTATCAAACTAAATATAAAAAAAAGAGAGCAAATTTTTATTCAATATGAAGAGTTTCAACTAAATGATTCCCAATGAAGTTGGAAGAAACAGCAACATCCTACCAAAAAAATTCTACTATCATCTTAATAAATAATTTTGATGTTAGATATTCCTAAAGGAACGATAAATTGCGACGATTCTTATGAATATGCTCAATACACCTCAATCTATAATTTAACCACAAAAGAAATGTATCTAAAACTATACAATAATTTAAATATTCAAAAAGTGATATTCGATATTGAGTTGAAACCAAATAGTACGCCACTCATTTATCAATTAAATAAAAAAGCTGACTATACTGTTTTAAGTCCATCATAGTCGCTACAATGAACGAACCCAATACGTTAATTACTTAATAATGTTTTGGGTTCGTTTTTTCTTTAAGACTGAATAAATGGCAGAACGACCTAAAAAACCCACCTCAATAGAAGTGGGCTAAAAAAAGGAGGTTGATAAATGAAAAGTATTTTATAGAGTAAAATCTCTGGGGAAGATATTGCTATTACTCTATAGATTAATAATAATATGATTTCACTAATAAATCCATTCCATTTTTTACTCATGGTTTAGCATTTTTTGAATATTTTTTTTATCATCTAAACATTTTTTTCATTATTTTTGTAACCAAGCATCTCATTTCTACTCCATGCTTTCATTAACCTTCGCTGATTTTCTATTGAAGATAATCCATAGAACACCGATTAAGATTACGCTAACAACAGTATACATCAAACCACCTTCTAGACCAAAGTTTCCACCATTTAGCAGAGAATGAGCCGAATTAATCGCTGTAGTAAAAATTGACTGCCCAAAATTTTGTCCACTTACCTCAATACCAAAAACTGGTCCTAATAGAAAATTCCAAATCATATGTGCTCCACCAACTAGCCAAATATTATCTGTCCAATAAAAAAGGACTGAAAAAAGAATCCCCGCTAAAAATAAATTAAATAAAGCAATCACTGAAATATTGGGATTAAGTCCGTGTAATAGACTAAAAAAGATAGAATTTCCGATTATTCCGGCCCATACACCTTTTTTACTTGAAATGGCATTCATTAAATAGCCTCGACACAACACCTCTTCCGTTAATCCCTGAATACTAAACCCAATAAGTAATAAAATGATTGTTCCCCAATCTATCATTTGATTTACAGTTATTGATAAACTTTTAGTTAGCAAACAACCAACTAAAACCAATACTAGTTCAGTTGCACCAATCACTACTCCTAAAGAATACTCTCTAAAAAGATGCTCTCTAAAAAAACCTAGTGATTTTAATGAACGTCGATTTATTTTTTTAGTGAAAAAAATCGTAACAGCTAGAATTGGAATAAACGACAATAAATCTAAAAAGGTATTGTCAAAAATACTTTCTAAAACTATTTTTGACTGTAGTACTTTTGCAATCAGTTCAAAAACCACGATAAGCAATCCCAACAAAATCTCAGCTGTAATAAAAATACCTGTCACCCACAAAAATGACGTCCACCATTTTCCTTGCCACTCCTGTTTTGTTAAAAGCATACTTTTATTTTTTTTCATTTTAACTCCTTTCAAAATTACACTACACTATAAAAAAGATTAAAAACCACAAAAATTTGAAGAATTTTTAGTAAGAATCATTTAGAGAGTATCTAAAAGCTATAATGGCGAATATTTTTAGAATTTAGCCAGAACTCATCCATACGAAGTCTCGCTTATACTCATCATATGATGTACTTTCTTGATCTCCAGCCAAGTTTCCAAAACATTCGAATTCCCCAATCGTTTTTAGATACTCCCTTGTTTCAAAATAAATTCTTGCTTCTTGCTATTTTTGTGATTTTCAATCTATTTTTTTGAATCATTCAAACGTATATTAATTCGCTACAATATTTACCAATTTATCTGGAACAACAATGACTTTACGAATTGTTGTTCCTTCAATAAACGATTGGATTGATTCAGACGCTAACGCTGTTTGCTCCAATTCATCTTTACTTAATCCACGTGGAATATTGACCTTTGCACGTACTTTCCCATTCACTTGGAAAACAACTTCTACTTCATTTTCAACCAATGCAGCTTCATCAAATGTCGGCCAAGGTACATACGTTAAGCTTTCTTTATTACCTAAAATTTCCCATAGCTCTTCTGAAATATGTGGTGCAATTGGCGCTAACAATTGGACAAACCCTTCAATATATTCGTAAGGTAAACTATCAACTTTGTTTGCTTCATTTACGAAGACCATTAATTGTGAGATGGCCGTATTAAAATGCATATTTTCTAAATCTTCGGTTACTTTTTTAACAGTTTGATTATAAACCTTTGCTAATTTGTTATCATTAACTGTTGTAATACGATCTCTCATTTTATTATTTTCATCAACTATCAAGCGCCATACGCGATCCAAGAATTTCCGGCTACCTTCTAAGCCATTTTCATTCCATGCAATAGACGCATCCAACGGTCCCATAAACATTTCATATAGACGTAAGGTATCAGCTCCATAGCGTTCTACTACATCATCTGGATTAACAACATTTCCACGAGATTTAGACATTTTCTCGTTATTTTCGCCTAGAATCATTCCTTGATTATAAAGTTTTTGGTAAGGTTCCTTCGTTGGAACAACACCAATATCATACAAGAATTTATGCCAGAAACGCGCATAAAGTAAGTGTAATACGGCATGTTCGGCCCCACCGATATAAATATCTACAGGTAACCATCGTTCTAGTTTATCAAAATCGGCAAGAGCTTTTTTATTATGCGGATCAATATAGCGTAAGTGGTACCATGAACTTCCCGCCCATTGCGGCATAGTATTTGTTTCACGTTTTCCTTTTTTCCCTGTTTCAGGATCAACGACATTGATCCACTCTTCAATATTTGCCAAAGGAGACTCGCCTGTTCCACTTGGTTTAATATCATTGGTTTCAGGTAAGGTTAATGGTAATTCTGATTCTGGTACAGTCGTTGTCGTTCCATCTTCCCAATGAATAACTGGAATTGGTTCACCCCAATAACGTTGGCGAGAAAATAGCCAGTCACGTAAACGATACGTCACTTCTTTTTTACCACAACCATTTTCTTCTAACCATTCAAACATTTTTTCATTGGCATCTTCTAAATTCAGACCATTCAGAAAATCAGAATTAATATGGATTCCATCACCAGTGTAGGCAGATTCTGTAATATCGCCACCTTCAATAACTTGAATCATCTCAATCTCAAATTTTTGGGCAAATTCATAATCTCTTTCATCATGGGCTGGAACCGCCATAACTGCACCTGTTCCATAAGTTGCTAAAACATAGTCTGCAATCCAAATCGGAATCTCTTTTCCATTGACTGGATTAATTGCATACGCACCAGTAAAAGCACCTGTTTTAGTTTTAGCTAAATCAGTACGATCCAAATCAGATTTTTTACTTACTTCTTTTTGATAGGCTTCTACTGTTGCTTTTTGTTCTGAAGTGGTGATTTCATCTACTAATTTTGACTCTGGAGCTAAAACAACATAGGTAGCTGCAAACAAAGTATCTGCTCGAGTTGTAAAAACAGTAATTTTTTCCGTACTGTCTTTTACTTTAAAATCAATCGTTGCGCCTTCTGAACGACCAATCCAATTTCTTTGCATGTCTTTAATATTTTCTGGCCAATCAACTAGCTCTAAATCATCTAACAAACGATCTGCATAAGCCGTGATTTTTAGCATCCATTGACGCATCGGTTTACGAACAACATCATAACCGCCACGTTCGCTTTTACCATCAATCACTTCTTCATTGGAGATTACTGTTCCTAGTTCTGGTACCCAGTTGACAGCAACTTCTGCTTCATAAGCCAGTCCATGCTCATATAATTTAGTGAAAATCCATTGCGTCCATTTATAATATTCAGGATCTGTTGTATTGATTTCACGATTCCAATCATAGCTAAATCCTAAAGAGTTGATTTGACGTTTGAACGTTTCAATATTTTT
The DNA here is from genome assembly GCF_054871725.1 of Enterococcus sp. LJL99. Classification (NCBI taxonomy): domain Bacteria; kingdom Bacillati; phylum Bacillota; class Bacilli; order Lactobacillales; family Enterococcaceae; genus Enterococcus; species Enterococcus sp. LJL99. The sequence continues at coordinate 35,718 of NZ_JBTXLT010000011.1, read as the reverse complement.
TTTAGTAAAAATTGCTGGATTGTTTCCTGTATCCAACGCATATTGTTCTGCTGGCAAACCAAATGCATCCCAGCCCATTGGATGTAAAACGTTGTATCCTTGGCTACGTTTCATTCTAGACAAAATATCCGTCGCTGTATATCCTTCTGGATGCCCAACATGTAATCCTTGCCCTGATGGATAGGGGAACATATCTAATGCATAAAATTTTTCTTTTCCTGGCTCATCATGGGTATTGAAAGAATTGTTTTTTGCCCAATATTTTTGCCATTTTTTTTCAATTAGTTTGTGATTATAACTCATGGAATATTTTTCCTCCTAATTCTGCGTAGATACTATTTTTCGCAGTTTCTTTGTTTGTTCAATCTTTGTTCTTTTATGCCGAAAAAAAAACGTCCTACAAGAAAAATAAATTTCCTATAGGACGTTGACATCATGTCTCGTGGTACCACCTAAATTCATAATTATTCATGACAAATAATTACCTCTACGTGATAACGGTCGTCACCGATCTTATCTACTTTTTTCAATAAAATAACTCCTAGGCGAGTTCAAAAGCTTGTGTACGTATTTCCACCAACCATACGCTCTCTATAACATCGTTCTTTCTACTATTCCTATTCATTGTTTTTACTATTGTTTCTGTGCTATATAGTATCAAATTTCGTTAGAAAATTCAATCCCTTTAGGCAACTTTTAAAACTTGCCCAATATAAATCACGTCACTAGATAAACTATTTAATTGTTTGATTCGTTGAACACTAACATTATATTTTTGTGCTAAATCCCATAACGTATCGCCACTTTTAACAGTGTGTGTGTTACCTGATTGGCTAGAATTGGTGTTAGAACTGTTACTTGCTGATCCACCTTGTTTCACCACTAGTTTTTGACCAATATAAATGATATCACTCGTTAAACCATTCCAACTCTTCAAGTTTGCTACAGTCGTTCCATATTGATACGCAATTCCTGATAACGTATCCCCTGATTTTATTGTGTATGAACCACTTGTTGTCGTACTGGATGAACTATTACTATTACTTGAACTACCACTCGTCGTTCCTTGTTTTATCACTAGTTTTTGACCAATATAAATGATATCACTCGTTAAACCATTCCAGCTCTTCAAGTTTGCTACAGTCGTTCCATATTGATACGCAATTCCTGATAACGTATCCCCTGATTTTACCGTATAAGAACCACTTGTTGATGTACTTGCTGAACTATTATTACTTGAACTACTACCAGTCGTTCCTTGTTTCACCACTAATTTTTGACCGATATAAATCGTGTCACTCGTTAAATTATTCCAGCTCTTCAAGTTTGCTACAGTCGTTCCATATTGATACGCAATTCCTGATAATGTATCCCCTGATTTTACTGTATACGAACCACTTGTTGTTGTACTTGATGAACTATTATTACTTGAATTACTACCAGTCGTTCCTTGTTTCACCACTAATTTTTGACCGATATAAATCGTGTCACTCGTTAAATTATTCCAGCTCTTCAAGTTTGCTACAGTCGTTCCATATTGATACGCAATTCCTGATAATGTATCCCCTGATTTCACCGTATAAGAACCACTTGTTGTTGTATTGTTGTTATTATTATTTGAACTTGTATTTCCTGATGTACTTCCTTGTTTAACAATTAAATTTTGACCGACATAAATCATATCGCTTGTTAAGCCATTCCAACTCTTCAAATTTGCTACAGTCGTGCCATATTGGAGCGCAATGCCTGACAATGTATCACCAGATTTTACGGTATATGAATTATTTGTTGTATTATTAGTATTCGGAACGTTACTATTTGAGTTTGAATTTGAGTTACCAGTTGAACTGCCTTGTTTAACAATTAGCTTTTGACCAATATAAATTGTATCGCCAGTCAAACCATTCCAACTCTTCAAATTCGCCACGGTAGTGCCATATTGATACGCAATTCCTGATAATGTATCGCCTGATTTTACTGTATACGTAGTACTTGTTGTACTGCCAGAGTTACCAGTATTGGTATTCGAACCAGAATTATTATTTCCAGTATTTGTTCCACCCGAGCCAGTTCCTTTTTTCACGATTAATTTTTGACCGATATAAATTGTATCACCAGATAAATTATTCCAACTTTTTATACTAGCAACCGTCGTTCCATACTGAGCTGCTAAACCAGATAGTGTATCACCTGATTTTACCGTATGCAACGTATCAGAAGTTGACGTACCTGTGTTACTCCCAGTATTCGAGCCATTATTGCCTCCAGTAGAACCACCGTTATTAGAATTACCTGTATCTGTATTTCCACCACCACTGCTAGGTGTATCATACTGCGTTAGATTGTAAGCTTCAATCAAATTATTGAGCTTTGTATTGTAAGTTGGATCAGTAGCATAACGCCCAGTTAGCCAAGCCGTTGCATCTTTGTATGAACTTGTATTGCTTTTCCATGCACCTGAATAGTAATAAACACCTGATTGGAATGAAGTATTTCTTAAGACATACGCATTATCATAAAACGATTCTTGGTAAGAAGGATATTTTCTAAATGGCTCTTTTTTGATTACCCATTGACCATTTAGATATTCCCAGGTATCCATATAAACAGTTTGTCCCTGATAGCTTCCTTTGATTCCAAACAAATTATAGTTTGGTGCTTGTGACAAAGTACTTCCACCCCAACCACTCTCAATAATAGCTTGCGCCATCATCACCGAAGCATAAAGATCATTTGCAGCTGCAACAGGTTGGGCATGTGCAGCAATTTCAGTAATAAATGTAGCTGGGCTAACACTTCTTGCTGAAAAAGCAGCTGCGGAACTCCTTAAACTAGGACCAATCGTATCAGAAGTAGCTTCTTCAGATGTACTTTCAGTCGCAGAAGGAATCAAATCCTTCGTTAAATCAATTTCGGTAGTCTCTGTAGTTGTAGAAGAATCTACTATTTCACCCGTTGACGTACCTTCTGTACCTTGCGTTTGTTCAGTCGTTTCACTCGTTTGTTCTTGAGTCGTTGTTGTATTTATATCAATAGATGGTTCTTGTACCTGTACTTTATTTGTGTAAGTAACTTCAGAACTCGTTGCTTCACCATCAGTTGCTTCAGCAATCGTTGATGATAAAGTAATGGGTGCTGCGATTGATGAAAAAACTAATGCAGAACTTAATACCGTCGTTCTTTTTCTTAGCTGTTCTTTGGCAAGCATGTTTTGAGCTGCTTTTCTACGCTCTTTACGTGATTGTCTCTGTTTCCCCATAACCTATCCTCCATGTCTTTTTGGACAAAATTTTCCTTATACACTAGTATACCTTCTTTTACTTAAAATAGAAATATTTTAAGCAAATTTTCTTTTTTTTAGTAAAGTATTCAATTAATCACAGGATACTATCAATCTTTTTCGATTTACATTTATTTCAAATGATCTATTCATAATAAAGTTAGTATTTTGAATTATCTACTACAAAATAATTATTATCAAAATACAAGCTCAAACGTCCTTTCTTCCTTCTCTTAATTACTAAGACCAAAGACCTATATTCTTCTTTACCTTAGGCTGATTTTTTACTTTGACTCTTGTTATTGATGACAAAAAAAATTATAGTTTAGATAAGGCAAGTAAAGACAAATGGAATGAGGGGAAAAAAATGAACAAGGAGCATTTTTTAGTCGAATTAAAGATTTACTTAAAATCTCTACCAGCAAAACAACAAATGACTATTTTAAATAAGTACGAAGAACTTTTTGATGAACGTTTAGCTACAGGTGAAACAGAAGAACAAATCGCGAAAGAATTAGGAAAACCTAAAATTATAGCAGCAGAAATATTGAAAGAATTCGATATTGATGTTTCCGAAAAGAAAATGGTTCATGATGGTTGGGAAGAAATTTCTCCGCAAAAAAATTCATCAGAAGAATTCGAGTATGGCGCATATTACAATTATGAGAATGATGACGATCCCTATAATGAATCGCAATCTTATTCACATTACAGACAACCTGTAAACAGTCCTTTTGTTCGCTTTTGTCAGGTAGCTGGAATTTTAGCTTTAAATTTTTTACTAATGTTTTGGGTAATTTTTGCTATGGTTATGGTGTTTTTCTCTATGTGGTTAGCATCTACGCTATTTATCGTTTCTCCAATTATAGGTATTTATTCAATGTTAGCTAATATGGGGGACTATGGTATGTTACAGCTTTTTGCAAGTATACTTTTCTTCGGTATAGGAATCATTGGTTCCCTTATCTTAACCCCTTTGACCAAATGGTTTATCAAAGGGTTGAAGCACTATTTCAAGTGGAATCTTTTTGTTTTAAGAGGGGGTGCTTAATATGAAAAAGACAACTGCATTTTTTCTAATTATCGGAGTTCTTGCACTTATTATTGGTGGTTCAGGTAGTATCTATTTTTATAATAAAGTAGATCAATCGATTGTAGCCAACGGCTCTCATGAAGAGTATACGCTGAAAAAAGGGCACTCTACCAAAGAAGCTACAATTAATTTGAAAGGCAATGCACATTACACCATTCAAACAGACAACTCCGACAAAATAACGATGGAAAATCAAGGTAGCCGTATTTCTACAATCAAAAGTTCTCTTAACGTCAAGGAATCTGACCAAAAGATAACAGTTGATGCTGAGGCAAGTTCTAAAGTTTCAGAAATAGCTAATCATAACTTTAATTTTAGTTTTTCATTCTTTAGTGACTTTGAACCACCTGTGATTATTACGATTCCAAGTTCTATTGAAAAACTGACGTTTAAAGGGAATCCAAATAATTATGTTACTTTCACTGATATAGATAGCAAAGAATTATCAGTTGATTTTAAAAATACTGATGTTTCATTCAATTCAATTATTTCTGATACGATGGATGTTTCAATGAATAACGGCGATCTCTATCTAAATCAAGTAAAAGGGGATATTTCTTTAAACTTAAATCATGGATCTGTTGATGCCTATGATTTAACAGGTTCGTTTGATGTACAAATCGATAGTGGTGATTTTAGACTTTCTGGCAGAGAATTACCGAAAAAATTAACTGTCTTAGCAAAAAAAGGGGATATTTCGATTGATACTGAGGAAATTTTATATGATATTTCCATCAATGCAAAATCTGGTTTAGGAGATGTTTCGATTTTCGATAACGATCACTCAACATACAAAAATGGAACAGCTAAAAGAACATTTGATTTAGAAAGCCGTTTTGGTGATATTTCGGTTGACGGACCTAGTAATGATTATGATGATGATTTCGATGACTAAATAACTAAAATAATTAATAAATTTGAGACTGATTTTAAATAAAATCAAATGATTTGGTGAATAGAAAGCTAATCATTTGGTTTTATTTTTTTAGTGAGTTACTGCTTAATTAATGCTATAATAGACAAGATTTCGATTGAGTAGATAGCATTTTTTCTTGCTTGATACTGCGATTATTCCACTCTTAATTTCAGAAAGGTTTTTTATGAAAAATAAATTATACTATCAATTTTCAGGAAGTTGTTTTTTGCTTCTTTTTATGTTTTTAGGTTACATGGTTCGTTTTTATCCTAGTGGGCTTACTTCCTTTGATCAAACGATTACGGAATTTGTTCGCTTACCTTATCCGAACTTTAATCAATTTTTTATTTGGTATACAAAATTTGCAAATCCACTTACGATTGGAATACTTGCAATCGCGCTTGCCTTTTTATTGATTAGAGGAAAATATTATGCAGAATCTGTTTGGCTGCTTATCAATACTGCAGTGATTGCAGGAACCGTCAATCCATTGATTAAATTAGTTTTTCAAAGAGCACGCCCGACCTTAGAGCATTTAGTTTCTGAACGAAGTTTTAGTTTCCCTAGCGGTCATTCAACTGGCAGTATGTTGCTCTACGGTACTATTATTTTTCTACTGCCTCAATTTATTAAACAAAAAAAGATTTGTTTGTTGTTTCAAGTCCTCTTAGGCATGGGGATTTTATTGATTGGTTTTAGTCGTATTTATGTAGGGGTTCACTATCCAAGCGATGTTTTAGGAGGCTTTTGTTTAGGACTCGCCTGGTTATTACTGACTTATCCCATCTATTTAGAAAAAAGATTTGTTTGGCGTTTCAAACGTAAACAACAATAGAAAGAAGTCGAATTATGTCAAATTTTCACTATACAGATGATTCAAATAAACGTTACCATACTTGGAATTATGCACTACGCCAACAGTTTGGGACAAAAATTTTTAAAGTCCCTATTGATGGTGGTTTTGATTGTCCTAATCGTGATGGAACAGTTGCTAAAGGTGGTTGTACTTTTTGTAGTGTTTCTGGCTCTGGCGATATGATTGTTGCTCCAGAAGATCCTTTACCGATTCAATTTCAAAAAGAAATTCAGATGATGCATAAAAAATGGCCTCAGGTTCAACAATATATTGTTTATTTTCAAAATTTTACAAATACTCATGCGCCTTTAGAAGTTATTCGGCATCGTTTCGAGCAAGTCGTCAATGAACAAGGTGTGGTTGGTATTTCAATTGGTACAAGACCAGATTGTTTGCCAGATGACGTCGTCGAATATCTAGCAGAACTCAATCAAAGGTATTATGTTTGGGTCGAATTAGGGCTACAAACAACCTTTGAAGAAACAAGCCAATCGATTAATCGTGCGCATGACTATCAAACATATTTAACTGGAGTCGAAAAACTAAGAAAACATAATATTCGTGTCTGTACACACTTGATTAACGGACTGCCTGGAGAATCGCTTGCTATGATGCGTGAAAATGTTCGACGGACAATTATGGACTCTGACATCCAAGGAATCAAATTACATTTACTTCATCTGATGACCAATACTCGAATGTTGCGAGATTACCATGAAGGCCGACTTCAATTAATGAGTTTAAACGATTATGTAGCCGTTATTTGTGATCAATTAGAGTTGATTCCGCCAGAAATCGTAATTCATCGTCTTACTGGGGATGCTCCTTTCGATGCTTTAGTTGGTCCAATGTGGAGCTTAAAAAAATGGGAAGTATTAAATGCCATCGATAATGAATTAAAACAAAGAGATAGTTGGCAAGGAAAATTTGCCCTTCGCTAAACAAAAGGAGAATTTTAATGTTACAGACTGCGCTCCACTTTAGTCATACATTACTAAAAGAAGTAATTCGTGAAAATGATATCGTTGTAGATGCAACTATGGGAAATGGAAATGATACCGTCTTTTTAGCAAATTTAGTGGGAGAAAATGGCCACGTCTATGCTTTTGATGTCCAAAAACAGGCAATTGAAAATACTACACTGAAATTAAAAGAACAGAATTTATTCGAACGAACCAGTTTGATTCAACAAGGTCATGAAACGATAGATGCTGTTATACCTGAAGAAATTGTTATTAAAGCTGCAATTTTCAATTTGGGCTATTTACCCAAAAGTGATAAAACAATTATTACTAAATCCAATACTACCTTACAAGCTTTGGCTAAGTTGTTAAAACTTTTATCTCCACAAGGTCGAATTATTTTAGTTGTTTATTTTGGTCATGATGGCGGTAAAGAGGAATTAGATGCGGTTCAAGAATTTTGTTCATCGCTTCCTCAAATTGAATACAATGTATTAACCTATCAATTTATTAATCAAAAAAATAATCCACCCATTTTATATTGCATCGAAAAAAAAGAATAAAAAAGACTGAACTCTCGTCAAATTTACGAGCAGTTCAATCTTTTTTTATTATTAACCGATTTGATTATAGAAAGCAAATAAATCAGATAAGGCTTTGTCTGGATTTAGACCTGTTACACCTTGATTTTTTAAGTAAGCAGAAAAAATCGTAATAAATGTCACGATATTTACTTTCTCAACAATATAACCCATCGTTCCAATACGCCAAATTTTTCCTTGAAGCGGTCCAAATGAAGAAGCAATTTCAATTCCGTATTCTTTTAATAAATTAGCACGGATTCCTTCACTATCAATTCCTTCAGGGATTTTGACACATGCAACCATTGGCATTTCGTTTTCTTCATCACCGAATAATTCTAAGCCTAAGCCTCTAAGACCAACTTTTAACGCATCATGATGTAATTGGTGACGGTCCGCACGCTCATGAACACCTTCTTCTTCAACAGCTAAACGCAACCCTTCATGTAATGCATAAACCATTACAGTTGCTTCAGTATGATGATTTAGACGGCGATCACTCCAATAATCTTGCAGTTGTGTCAAATCTAAGTAATTGCTTGTAATAAATTCTTTTTCTGTGTGGTCTTCACTAGTACGAATCCCTTGTTCTACACGTTTACGCTTATTGATTTCTTCAGCAAAACGGTCATTAAAAGTGATTGGTGTAATTCCAGATGGAATCGACAAACATTTTTGTGCACCACCAATTACTGCATCCAATTGCCATTCATCAACTGGAATAGCTGTTCCTAAGTACGTTGCTACAGCATCAACAACTGTAAATACACCTAACTCTTGACATGCTGGACCAATTTTATCTAGTGGCTGCATACGACCTGTAGAAGTTTCGCCATGAACAATTGCTAAAACTTTAGGCTGAACTTTTTTCACTGCTTCGATAATCTTATCTTGTTCGAAAACTTCTCCCCAAGTACATTCGATTGTGTGAACTTCTGCTTTTGCCCGTTCACATAATTCGACTAATAAGTGTCCAAAGCGACCAATAATTGGCACAAGTACTTTATCTCCTGGTTCAACGATACTGCCAATCACAGCCTCTAAACCAGCTCTACTTGTTCCATCGATAGGAAATGACCATTGATTCGTTGTCAGGAAAGATTTTCTAATTAATGCCATTGTTTCATTCATAATTTCGGTAAAATCCGGATCAAACTGACCTAAAATTGAATAGCCCATTGCTTTTGATACTCTTGGATCAATTCCAACTGGTCCAGGAGTAAAGATTATTCGTTTTGAAATCGATAATTCTTTCATTGATACTCCACCTCTAACTTTCTTATTTTAATTTTATAGAATCCAACGACAATTGCATTGGTCACCACAGACAAAACAGCCTGCCGTTTTTGTCTAAAACAAACAAAAACGGCAGACAATCTATTTATCCAACAACTCTTGTTCCAGCTTGACCATTCAAAGCCTCTAAAGCTTGATCAATAGAACAAATGATTGCTGTATTTCCTTGAGAAGCAAATTGGATCGCTGCTTTCATTTTCGGTCCCATACTTCCTTCTGAAAAATGACCTTCATCGTAATACTTTTGAGCAGTTTCCACAGATAGTGTTTCTAGTTTTGCTTGATTCGGTGTTCCATAATGAATATATACATTAGAAACATCTGTCAAAATCATCAAAACATCGGCCTCAATTTCTTCTGATAATCGTAACGCAGATAAGTCCTTATCAATAACTGCGGCAACACCAGACAAATTATTATTCTCATCACGAGCAACAGGTATCCCGCCACCACCAGAAGCTACAACAATTGTCTCACTACTTAGTAAGTTTTTAATTGCTTTAACTCCGATGATACTTTTAGGAATTGGTGATGGAACAAAACGACGATAACCTCTTCCAGCATCTTCTCCCATAAACCAACCTTTTTCCTCGGTCAGTGCTTCAGCTTCTTCTTTGGTAAAAAAAGTACCAATTGGTTTTGTTGGATTATTAAAGACCTCAGGATCTTTCTCTACTTCGGTCATAGTTAAAATCGCCGTAACTTCTTTGTCTACTGCTAAACGAGTTAATTCATTAGTTAATGATTCTTCAATCATATAACCAATAAATCCTTGTGATTCTGCAGCGCAAACAGGTAAAGGCTGCATAGGAATTTCTTCACTTGCAATTTCATTTTGTTGCAAAATTTGACCGACTTGCGGTCCATTCCCATGCGTTACAACTAATTCATGTCCTGCATGAATTAAGCTTGCAATCTTTTCACAACTATCATCAATATTTTTTCTTTGATTCTCATATGTACCTTCTTGCCCAGGTTGTAAAATCGCATTTCCACCTAAAGCAATCACGACTCTTTTTTTCATTCCTTATTCTCCTTTATATAGTGAGCTACTCCTACATAAATACCGGCCAGCGTATCCCAACCAGAAGTACTGCCACTTTGCGTTAATTTTATTACTTGATTGATCCGCTGATTTTCTTGATTTAAGGTTAAAGATTCAACGACTTGTTTCACAACTAAACTAAATTCGCCACCAGAAGCACTTGCTAAATACATATTCGACACATCTGTCGTCCATTTTCGTTCAACAAGTAAAGCGTCTATTAGCAGATAGAAAAACGGATCTAATTGTTGAAAAAGTTGATCTGCTGCCATCAATCCAATAAGAAAATCATCTCCCGACGGAGTCAATCCTTTCCCACGGCCTAAATAATGAAAAATACTTTTTCCAATTCCCGTATAATTTTTCAAAAAGAGTGCGTCTACATGAGAAGTACAACCTTCTATTTCATCACTTAAATCAAGACCTAAATCGAACGATAAGCCTTGAACTTGTTTCAACCAAGATTTCAATGCTTCTTTACCTGGTTGCTTAGTTGCTATGACCCCTTCATATGTGTTATCCAACGACAAAGTAAAACTCTGATTCCCAATTATCAAACAGCTTTGGTTATTTTCAGGTAAGTAATCAATTTTTACTTGCTGTTCTTTTTTCAACAAATATAAAATTTGTGGCGTTATTTCCTCCGAAAAATGTAAGCCAAATGGGACCATGCCTTTATTAATCGCGCCAATATAAATCAACTGATTACCTATTTGAAGATTCCCGCTACTTCTATAAAGACTATGCACATTCAACGTAAGGTTTGAATGAGTTTCAGAGGTAGCTGGGTCTACTAAAAGCTCGCATAACGCATGTTGAATCAAATTCGCAGCATAGTTGCCAACTTTTGGTACACCCATACCGCTATCTCCTCTCTAAATTGTACTTATTTCATACCTAATTTTTTAGCATAAGCTGCAATTGCTTTTTCAAAACATTCTACAGGCGGATTTACCGTTCCTGCACCAATTTGACCAATACCAGCTTTTTTATGAGCAATTCCTGTATTAATTACAGGTGTAATTCCAGTTTCAACTACTTTTCTAGCATCGATTCCTAAACAAATTCCTTTGAAATCCCATGTTGGTACAGGGAAATTAGGGTTATGATCAATACAAATTTCAGTCATCTCATTACTGATTGCCAATGCTTCGTAAAAGCCACCCGTTCCAACAAAACGAGTAACTGCAGGTGCTGCAATCATTGCCATCCCACCAACACCAAATGTTTCAGTGATTGCACTATCACCAATATCCGTATTAGCATCTTCACTAGAATAACCAGAGAAGTATAATCCTTGCGGTGTATTAACAGGAGCTGTAAACCATTCATCGCCCATGCCGCTGATGCGAATACCGAAATCTTTACCGTTACGACACATGGCAGTCACGACTGTACCACTTTCGATTTGTCTAGCCCCATCCATAACAGCTTTTGTAGCAGCCATCATGATATTCAAGAAGAACTGATCTGTATCAGCTAAGAATTTGATTGTTTGTTTCTTCTCTTCTTCTGAAATTGGTAAAACAGTGATGATTGGTGCCATTTCTTTTAAGAAAGCCAATGATGCGGCAATATTTCTTTGGTGGAATTCATCCCCCATCGCTACTGCTTTCGCTACTAATACATTTAAATTCAGACCATTTTCAAGCGTACGAACGGCTTTTCCTAATACTGGTCCTAAAGTATCTCTCATCCAACGTAAACGATCAATTACTTCTTGCGAATAGGCACCAAAACGTAAAACAGCTCCAATTCCTTCATTCATCGTACAATAAGCACGATTGTTATCTGTTTTATTTTCAACTACAAAAACTGGCATGTTAGCAGAAGTAATTCCGCCCATTGGTCCTACCGCTTGAACTTCGTGACAAGGAATAAATTTGACTTTTCCATTTGCTAGCAATTCAACGGCACCTTCTTCATCAGCCGCCCATTCTTCAAATAAAACCGCTCCAATACATGAGCCTTGCATAGGATTTGTCATTTCTTCCCATTTGATTGGCGGGCCTGCATGAAGTAATACATGTCCTTCTAATTCTGGAATAACTGTTTTAGCTGGAACAACATCTAATAAAAATGGTGCAGATGCAATCACCTTGTCAATCACTGCGCGATTCGCATCATCAATAGTTTGATAACTCATTTATTTCCCTCTTTTCATGGTTTATTAAAATTGATAGGTATCAAGAAAATGTAGTACTTTTTGCATTTCAATATTTCCACCAGCAACTGGAGCCCAATCGTATTGAACCACTGTACCATTATTTTCAACAACGGATTCTGTAAAGCTATTTAGTCCAACATTGATTACAACAGGTTTTTCTGTCAATAATTTCTTCATTTGTTCTGATGGTTCAGCTAATTTGAACCCATCTGATACTGGTTTTTTCGCAATCACTTCTTTAGCAGAGAAATTCACTTTTTTACCAATTAATTGAAGCGCTGTTTGAACTGCCTGAGTATTGTTTTCGCAAACTATCACATTGACATCTGCAAGAATTTGTTTTTGTTTTTCCAAGCCTTGAATGTCTAAATCAGTTCCCACAATCGTTCCAATGAAAGCAACTTGACGGTCTAAAGCCGCTAGTTCTTCTTGTACTTCATTGATTGCAGTTGCTAATTCAGCTGCCATATTTTTATGTGCACCGTAACCTAAAACAATATCGAATAAGACCGCTGCAATTGTTTCATCTTCAACTACAGAACGAATTTTTTTAATGCGGTTTTCAGGATCAATCATTGGATGTGGTTTTCCCTGAGTATACATATCATCACCCAAATCGATGACTTCATGTTCGTCTGTTTGCAACATGTAGCCTTCTTCATGTGTTGTATCGGTTAATTCCAATGCATCTTCAAGCAACATTGCTGTTTCATACGCTAACGTTCCGCCAGCATAAAAACCACGAATACCTGTTTGATTTTCTTTCAAGCTAATCCCTGTTGCTAAAGGTACCGCTGGTTGATAATCCACTTCTTTTCCTTGTTGAATCTTAGTTGCTAATTGCGCAGCTTCTTCTAATGTATACGCATGATAAAGAGCTGACTCATGATAAGTAGGATTTTCACCTAAGAAAATTGTCACAGCAGGTTTTTTACTACTTCTTAATGCATTCATTACTTTTTCTTCGATTTCTTTTGCAGGTGGCTTAGAAATAACAACAATCGTTTCTGTATCTGGATCATCATTCAAAGCAGCAATACCATCTAACATAGAAACAGCGCCTACTTCTGAAGATAAATCACGACCACCAGTTCCAATAGCATTCGTCACACCACCGCCATAACGATGAATCAACGTAGATACTTCTTGAATCCCAGTTCCAGAAGCTCCAACGATACCGATATTTCCAGGGCGGATATTATTAGTGAACGCAATTGGTAAACTCTTAATCATGCCTGTACCACAGTCAGGTCCCATAACGATTAAGCCTTTTTCATGCGCTTTTTCTTTCAAACGTTTCTCATCTTCAACCGCTACGTTATCACTAAACACAAAAGCATGTAAGCCATAATCTAAGGCTTTTTCAACCTCTAATGCAACATAATTTCCAGGGATAGAGAAAACAGCCATCGAAGCATTTGGTTCTTTCGCTAGTGCTTTTTTCCAAGAATTGATTTTTTCTTCTTTTTGTTCGCCTTCTTCACCTTGACCTAACAATAATTCTTCAATTTCAGCTAATACTTCGTCTTTTTTATCTTCATTGTTCATTTCTAAAATAATAACCATATCATTTGCCGAAGCATCTTTAAGTTCAGGCGTTTCAAACCCACTGGCAGCAAAAATATCTTTATTTGCTGGCGTTCCCATCATAATCGACACACGTTCAACTTCTTCTAACTGATTGATTTTACTTGTTAAAAGCATTAATACAACAGAATCTTGATAACTATTTTTCTTAATAATCGTTTGTAACATTCTTTTCCCTCCAATTTCGGCTAATTACTTCTAAGCAAAACTACTACTATTTTCGTATTTATCGTTATGAATCACATCACTCTTTAAATAATCATAGACTGATGTTACTACTGGAATTCCATTTTCTCGATTTTCGGCCGCGACTTTTTCTGAAAGTTCACCGGGATAAAGAACTTCTTTAAACCCATCAGCTGGTGCAATTTCATGAATTTCATCAATCATTTGTGATAATTGTTGCTTAAATTGATTAATATCAGTAAAGTTCGCTGGATTAATCACAATGTGTAATTGACCTAAATTGCGTTTTTCTGTCAAATCATTGTACATAGATGTCACATGTTTTCCAAACGGCAAGCCCAATAATGGACCTGAAAGAATATCAATCATCATCATTAAGCCATAACCTTTTGGACCTGCAATCGGTAACAAGCCTTTTACAGCATAAGGATCAGTCGTTGGCTTCCCTTCACTATCAACTGCCCACGTATCAGGGATTTGCATATTTTTACTTCTAGCATCAATGATTTTCCCCCAGGCTTGAACGGTCGTTGCCATATCAAAAATAATAGGTGTGTCATTTGCAGTTGGAGCAGAAAAAGCGATTGGATTGGTTCCAAAAAAGTTTTCTGTTCCGCCAAATGGTACGACCATCGGATCTGACTGACAAACAGAAATTGCAATCAAATCTTGTCTCGCCGCACGATCGACATAATACGAAAGCGTGCCGCTATGTCCCATACGTTTGATCCCAACAACACCGATTCCCGTTTCTTTTGCTAAACGAATCGCTTCATCCATCCCTTTTCTTGAGGCGATATGACCAATCGCATTATCCCCATGAAAAATGCCAGCACTTGGACCTGTTTGCTCAAAGCGAAAGTCTGGATCAATCGTCGTACCGCCTTTCGCAATTCGTTCTGCGTAATACTCGACCCTCACAGCTCCATGTGAATGAATTCCTCTTTCATCGGCAAACACTAAATTATTCGCTACTTCTTCTGAGTGATCTTCTTTCAAACCAGCGGCGATCAGTTTTGCTTTAATAAGTTGCTTTAATTCGCCTGAATTAATTCGAATAATTTCTTCTGACATACTATATTCTCTCCCTGCTATAATTCAACGTCTCGATTACAATCTTTTGAATAAAGATAAGATAATGGTTCATCACGCCCTACAGCGTAACAAGCTTGCAAGCTGTATGCTCCCATAAAGATGTAATCGCCTTTTTCTACTGGAATCCAGCGATTATCAAGATTATACATCCCTTGCCCTGAAAGCAAAATCGCTCCATGCTCTTGAACGTGTGTTTCAATATATCCATGTGAAGCTCCAGGTTGGAAACTTAAAATATGGAAATTCATATCAAAATCAATATCTTTTGGTAATAAATCAACCAATTGTACATCGGTCATTCCTTCATATGACTCACTTGATAATTCATTTACATTGCCAACCACAGTATAAGGTTGTGCGCCATCTAATGATTGATATTTTTTCTTATATAAGAAAATTTCAGTATTTTCTTTCGTATCATTTCTAAATGAAATTGTTTTGCCAGGAGGTGCATAAACATAGCCACCGGTTTCAAGTGAATAACAATCTTCAGCCACTTTAACTTGCAAATCCCCTGAAATCACATATAGAAAAACTTCAATATCAGCCCCGCCAAAACCAAGTTCATTTTTGCCATCTGGCAATACAGTACAACTATAATCAACAAAACTTGCCCCTAATTTAGGAGAGCCCAAAATCGAAATTTCACAATTTTCAAATCCAGGAACAACATTTTTTACTAGTCCTTGTGGCGGAATTAACGCAAAATTACCTCGTTCGATTATTGCTCTTGATGCTAACAATTTATCAGAATACCCTACTTCGTTCGTTCTATAACCCATTTTTATCCTTCTTTCTTATTTTTTGATTGTCTAATTACTTTCATAGAAATATAGTCACATCTAAAAAGATAAATGCAACACATAAAAACAAACCCTTTTCATTTTTAACGATTGAAACAATTATCCCCCATTGCTTACTTTCCCCTATTCTTCGTAAGCAAGTTTGTAAAGCGATGCACTTAATGCTTTTACGCCTTCAACTAAATCCTTAGTTAACGTTGCCTCGGCAGGATTATGACTAATACCTTTGATACTTGGAACAAATAACATCGCAGTCGGCACGAATTGAGCGAATATTTGCGAATCATGTCCAGCTCCACTATGCATCAAATGATAATCTAATCCGGCTTCTTCACACGCAGTTTCTAATATATGAACAATTTCGTTTGACATTGGTACAGGTGATTCATTCATCCAACAATCAATTGAAATCTCTATCCCCATCTCTTTAGATATTTCTTCCATATCAGCTTCAATTTCTTCTGTAAAGCGCGCCAAAGCTTTTTCATCTGTATGACGGCAATCAATTGAGAAAGTCACTTTTCCAGGAACCACGTTTACAGTATTTGGAATAACTTCTACATGTCCAAAAGTTAATACAAGTGGATCGCCTTCATTAAACGCTTTATCAATTGACTGACTCACGATTTTGCTGTAAGCATAAATCGCGTCTTTTCGGTATCCCATCGGGGTTGTTCCTGCATGATTTGCTTCACCAGTTAAAGTCACTGTATATCGTTTTTGCCCAACAATGTTATTAACCACGCCAACAGGTTTCCCTAAACGCTCTAGTACACTTCCTTGTTCAATATGAATCTCGACAAATGCCTTGATATCTGAACGAACTTTCTCACTAGGATTACGGAAGTCAAAACCAGACTCTCTCATGGCATCAACAAAACGAACCTCTTGGGCGTCAGACGCCTCTTCAACATCTGCTTGATTTGCAAGTCCCCAAATGTTTTTACTCCCCCAAAAAGCATATGGAAAACGACTGCCTTCTTCTTCTGCCATTGAGACAATCTCTAAGCTTCTCAAAGGCTGTCCATAAGTCTCTTTTAAGTGAGCAACAGCTAAATACGCGGCTAAAATACCAAATTGACCATCTAAACTACCGCCATTAACAACTGTATCTACATGTGAGCCAGACATAATCGTTTCATCTGGATACTTGCTACCTTCTAAACGACCAAATAAATTTCCAACGGCATCAAATTTTGTTGAAAGTCCAAGATTCTCAAATTTTTGCTTTAATCCATTTTGCGCAATTCGCCAGTTTTCGTCATATAACAAGCGACTGGTTCCACCTGTAGGATCACTACCAATCGCTGAAAGCCAACTAACATGTTCTTCTACTTCATTAAAAAGATTATCCATTTCGCTGCCTCCTATTAATTCTATAAACTTATTGTAAGCGTTCACTGAACAGAGTTCATTAGTTAAATACGACAAGATAAAGTTTTTTTTTTGTTCACACTAAACAAAACTGTTTTTCACAGAAAAAGCAACTAATATCAAGAAAAACACTCATTATTCGTTCTAAAATTCACAAACAAATCTATTTATCGTATAATTTATTATTAAAAATAAACAATAAAACATGCCCTCCTTATCAAAAGGTACATTGCACTCAAATCCATCCTATGCTACCATATAAATAACGAGTTTGAAGAAATAATAGGAATTAATTTTTCTTTTGTTGAATCCTTAAAAAATTGAATCATACAGTTGAAAAATGAAATAAAAAATAACAATTCTCTTTAAGACAATTCAGTTTCCAACTTATTTTATTTATGACAAAATAACTGTAATTAAAGACAACTCGATTATTTTAAGAAATCAGTCTGCCGCTTTTTTATAAAATAGCTTGTCACATGTATTAACTTAATTGGAAGGATATTACTATGGCCACACTTAAGGAAATTCTCAAAACACCACGATTTTCTGAATTAAAATTATTAAATAAAAATGCTAATATTGATGTACCAATAGATACAATTGAAATCTCAGAAACACCCGATGCAGCGAATTTTGTTCCAGCAAACACGTTGTTGATTACAACGGGTATGATTTTTAAAGACGATCCACTAAAACTTTGTCGGTTTATTGATAGCTTGCACTCCTTACCTTCTGCTGGTTTAGCAATTAAAGTAGGGCGATTTCTTTCTGAAATTCCTCCTGAAGTATTAGCCTATGCAGATTCACTTAATTTCCCACTGATTCAAATCCCCATGGATCGAACATTAGGCGATATCTCACATAAACTCTTAAGCTACATCTGGCATGATCAAACAGAACAAGTCTTTGTAGCAATTGAAATTCAGCAAAAATTTGCTAATCTGATGATCAAAGGAGCTTCGATCAACACATTAATTAATCAACTGAGTTCTATGATTAAACAACCGATTTTATTACTTGATTCTCTAGGTGAAATTTCTTCTATTAGTCAACACTTTGCGATTTCAAGTTTACTTATAGAAGAAAAAAAACAAGAACTGATTCAAAGATTGCAAAAAATTCAAAAAGAAAAGAAAAAACAATCGTTTCTTTTTGAGTTAGCACCCAATAAAAATATCTTAGTGACCGTTTTTCCAATCGGAATTGAAAACTATTTTCCTAATCTATTGGTGATATTCAAAGCAGAGCAACTCCCTTACCCACTCTCTCAATTCGTAATTGAACAATCTTTGACCGTTCTTTCTCTATCACTTTATAAAGAACAAACCTTAAAAAATAAAAAAAGAGCAGATCGACTTATTCTATTTTCAAATCTATTAAAAAACGATAGTTCTTCTGATAATACACAAATCATGGACTATCAACATTTTTTCAACCCATTAAATGGAAACTATTTTCGAGCTGTTTTTATCAATCATATTATTCCTGAAAATAGACAATATTATTCTAGAGAAATCGATACGATTGCTTATGAATTCATTTTGACATTTTTAAAAAGAAACCATCACGAAGTTTTGCTTTTCCCCACTAATGAGGCGAATCAATATGTCTTACTATTTCAAAATAAAGAAATAGATTTGATTACCTTATTAGAAAACTTACATTTTCTGATTCAAAAGTTACTAGCTACTTCCATGCAATTTGGGATTGGCGACCCGATCAATAAGCTAGAGCTATTTCACTTTTCTGTTAGCGAAGCGAAGGAAACAGTGGAATCAAACACTTGTGATGATGCATATATTTTTTATAATAAGATTCAAGGAATCAAACGAATTGCCGAAAATGTCTCTGAAGAAGAGATGGTTTACTTCTGTAAATCGATTTTAAAAGACTTAGCTTATCCTGAAAATTCAAAAGATTTAGAATTACGTAAAACATTGGCGACTTATTTAGATAATCAATGTGAAATTACAGAAACGGCTGAAGCCTTATTTGTTCATCGTAATACGGTCAAATATCGAATTGATAAGTGTCGTCAATTATTTGGCCAAGCTGTGGAATCACCAGAATTTTCTTTACAGTTACGCGTAGCTTTATTCTTATCGGATTTAGAAAATTGAGTTAAATACTCAAACAGATATTTAATTTCATTGAGCTCAATTAAAATAACTATAGAATTTTTTTTAAAGTAAACATGGCCAGAAAAACAAGTAGATAAATAAAACAAACATCTATGGCAGCTTTCAAAGACGCTCCCATAGATGTTTGTTTTCACCATGTATTTTAAATCAAAGATATTTCTTTACATTTATAACTAGCTCTTAATTAATTTTGTGTTTCAAGCGGTAACCAAGCCAAAACACGTTGAATCCATTCATCCCAAAAAATCCAATTATGGTCTCCTGGTCCGGTCTCAAATTGATGATCAATTCCTTTTTCAGTTAGCACTTCGGAAATTGACTTACTAGCAGACAGTAAGAAATCATCTTCTCCACAACAAAGAAAAATCTTAGGCGGTTCTTTCCCATCTTCTATTAGTTGATCAATCAAGAATCTTGGATCATTAACCGAACCCTTAAGGTCTTCAAATGAACCAAAAATTCCTTGCCAGTATTTTTCTCCGCGAATAGATAATAATGCCTCTTCATTTCCAGCGATATCTACGGCTCCTGATAAGGAAGCGACTGCCGCAAATTTTTCTGGTTTTGCTAAAGCTAACTTGAATGCACCATAACCACCCATCGATAACCCTGCTACAAAAGTTTTTTCTCTTCTAGTTGTTAATTGTGGAAATAATTCATGACAAATTTCAGGTAATTCTTCAGAAATAAACGTCCAATAATTCATATCATAGGTGGTATTTGTGTACCATCCTAAGTCAGTAGATGGCATAATAACAGCTAATCCTAAATCTGTCACATATCTTTCAATCGAAGATTTTCTTTCCCAAGACGTGTGATTTCCTCCCATCCCATGAAGCAAATAAAGAACAGGAACATCTGTTGAATGGCCTTTAGAACTTGTTCCAACAATTTTTTTCGTTGTTTGTGGTAAGATCACAGTCAAACCTACATCTATTTCCAATACATTTGAATATACAGTTGCTTGTAATACAGCCATCGAAAATCCCTCGCTTACTTTTTTATTTTATTGTATCATTAACACGTTTATTTTTCTTAGATAATTTATATAAATTCATTCAGGCACTGACTTAGCTACTTTGATTCACAGTGGCTTTGTCTTTGTAAACTAGATTCAAAAGAATCGCTACAATAACTAAAATCAACCCGACTAAATAAACCATATGAAGTCCATTGTATAAAAATCCTCTAAGTGGAGTTAATAATTCAGGTGCAATAGTATTAGCCGTGTGTGGATTAACTAGCTGATTTAAAATATCTGAATCCACTTCTAGTGAACTATTAGCTAGTGAATTTTTAGTCACTGTATTTAAAATCACACCAAAAATCGATACCATTAACGTTTGTCCAATCGTTCTTGCCAACGTATTAAAAGAAGTAGCTACGCCCATTTCCGAATGATCTACACTACTTTGAGCAGTAACCGTGGTAGTTGTTACCGTTATTCCAAAACCAACTCCTAAAACAGCTGAAATAGCAAAAAACCAAATAAAAGAAACCGATACAGGAACAACAGCTAAAAATAGACCTCCCAATAAAGTAATACTTAGTCCAATTAATAAAACACTTTTAGTAGATTTTTTTTCCATTAGATAACTCGCTATAAAAGAACCAAACATCCATAAAATAGACATTGGCGCTAACACCAATCCGCCGATTGCAGCGCTTTTTCCTAAAACGCCTTGCATCCACATAGGAACATAAACCTCAACACCCATTACAAAACCACCAATCAAGGCAGCAACAATATTAACAATTACAAATGTTGAATTATTGAATAATGATAAATTGATAACTGGATCTGCCACTCTTTTTTCGATCATAATAAAACCGAAAATGAAAACAATCGAGGCAACTAAACACAGAATCACATTGATGTTAAAACCACCTTCACTGATCATCTGAAATCCTAATAATAACGTCAACAATACCAACATCAGCAAGATACTTCCTTTAATATCCATCGGCACTGAGGATTTTTCTCTTTTTGGCTCTACTAAAAAGTAAGCAATCATACCTAATAATACTAGTCCAATTGGCACATTGATAAAGAAAATCCAATGCCAACCAACTGTATCAACAATAAAACCACCAGCAAGCGGTCCAAAAACACTAGCTATTCCCCATGCCGCACTGTTTAATCCTAAAATTTTTGCTCGTTTGTCAATTGAATAAATATCACCAATGATTGTCAATGCTACAGGCATAATTGCACCAGCTCCTACACCTTGAATTGCTCGAGCAACAATCAAAGTCATCATGTTTTGCGCAAATCCACACAATGAAGAACCAATAATAAATATAATAATTCCAAGTATAAAAATCGGTTTACGACCAATTTTATCTGCTAATTTCCCATAAATCGGTGTCAACATAGCATTAGTTAATAAGTAAATTGAAAAAACCCAATTCATAATTTCCATTCCATGTAATGAACCAACAATTGTTGGCATCGCAGTTGATACAATTGTTCCTTCGATTGCCGTCATAAATGTTGCAATAAAAACACTAGCAGTCACTAGCTTAACATTCGTTTTTCGTTCCATTTTTCCACTTCCTTAATTCCTATTAAATTTTCACTTTTATTCGCAGTTGTCTTCTCTTTTTCTAACGAATGTTGTAACCTATTTTTTTCTTTCTTAACCTTCGCAACAAAATAGCGCTGTTAATTTACATTAACAGCGCCGCCTCTTTAATCCTTCAAACTAGCTTTTAAGGCTTCAACTTTATCCGTCTGTTCCCAAGGTAGTTCGACATCTGTACGACCGAAATGACCATATGCAGCCGTCTGTTTATAAATTGGACGACGTAGGTCAAGCATTTCTATAATTCCTGCAGGACGCAAATCAAAGTTTTCTCTCACCGCTTCAATCAATCGACTTTCAGCTACTTGACTTGTGCCAAAGGTATTGATTGAAATCGAAACTGGTTGAGCTACGCCAATCGCGTAAGCCAACTGAACTTCTACTTTTTTTGCTAAACCTGCAGCGACAATATTTTTAGCAATATAACGAGCAGCATAACTTGCAGAACGATCTACTTTCGTTGCATCTTTTCCTGAAAATGCTCCGCCGCCATGACGCGCATATCCTCCATAAGTATCAACGATAATTTTCCGCCCTGTTAATCCTGCATCCCCTTGTGGTCCACCAATAACAAAGCGTCCAGTAGGGTTAATAAAATATTTGGTTTGTTCATCTAACCATTCAGCTGGAATCACTTCATCAATCACTAATTCTTTCATATCTTTTTGAATCTGTTCTAACGAAGTATCTTCATCATGCTGTGTACTGATTACTACGGTA
Organism: Enterococcus sp. LJL99; assembly: GCF_054871725.1. NCBI lineage: Bacteria > Bacillati > Bacillota > Bacilli > Lactobacillales > Enterococcaceae > Enterococcus > Enterococcus sp. LJL99. Next base: position 13,028 of record NZ_JBTXLT010000011.1, on the reverse strand, counting down.
TCCACTCTTTTGGGTTTCCCATCCTCATCATACTCAACAGTTACTTGTGATTTAGCATCTGGTCGTAAATAAGTAAGTGTTTCTTCTTTACGCAACTCTGCCAAACGACGAACAAGTTTATGACTTAAAGAAATCGGTAATGGCATCATTTCTGGTGTTTCATCGATTGCAAAACCAAACATCAAACCTTGATCGCCAGCTCCAATATCTTCTTGTGATTCTTTTTCACCACGTGTTTCTAACGCATCGTTAACTCCTTGAGCAATATCGGGTGATTGTTCATCAATCGCTACTAAAACAGCTACAGTGTCTCCATCAAAGCCGTACTTTGCTCGAGTATAGCCGATATCTTTCAACGTTTGTCGAACAATTTTTTGAATATCTACATACGCTGTTGTAGAAATCTCGCCAAAAACTAAGACTAAACCAGTTGTGACACTCGTTTCACAGGCTACTCTAGCTTGTGGATCTTGCGTTAAAATTGCATCCAAAATCGCATCACTGACTTGATCCGCTACTTTGTCTGGATGTCCTTCAGAAACTGATTCCGAAGTAAATAAATGTCTCTCTGTCAAATTTATTCCCCCTAATTCTATTCGGTTACAAGGCATCTTTACTTGATTTGATTTCAAGCAAATCCTTTCGGGAACTTGTAACAGTACCAGTATAACAGATTCCTATCGAAAAAACTTGATTTAAAGAATAAAAACCTGAAAAATCAAAAAGATTCATTAAGGTAAGGACGAAAGTAACGCTATCGGAAATAAGCCTTTTATCTCAATCTCCTCATTCACGAATGGTATAAAAAAATGAGCAACTGCTAAGTCCATAAAAATAAATCGACAATCTTTGAAATAAACGAAATTCAAAAATCATCGATTTATTTTTATAGCGTTTTACTACTTGTCCACTTAGCTATTCACAAAAATAAAAAAAAGAAAATAAGTTCATTATAATTTGTGGACACTATGTGCTGTTTGAATCCCTCCACAAGCTGCTTTACAAGCTTGATTGATCAAGTTAAAAGAAGACTCTTTATCTTGTAAGCCTCTTTTGTATTGGGAATGATCGGATACTTCACATTGCTCACTCAATGCATCGAACCAAAAAAAGACGCCTGACTTGTAGGTGTCTAATCCTTCTAAAAGAATACGAATCGATTCATTATCTGGATATGAGTCTAATGCTTTTTTAAAAGTTGCTTCTTCCGCAAAAAAACGATTCACATTGTTTCTACAAAAAAGATACGTGTCTTTTTTTCGTTTATTTCTTGCTTGACTACAGCTATTTTCCTGTACTTCTTTAGACACTGCATCGAAAATTTCATTATATACCTCAACTCGTTGCATTACCGACAAAATAATATCTGTATAACTGAGCATACTTTTCTTCCCTCCAATATTTTCAGTAAAAATTACTTTCTTATATTCATTATAAGCTCACTTAAGAAATTATATCAAGAAATAAGCTAATGAAATAACTATTTTTTGTCTATTATTTCATCCCAGTTAAAAAAAAAGAAAAAAACCTTACAAATCCTTGGATTGTCTAGTTTCTCACTTTTATTAATTAATTTAGAAAAATATGTTTATTATAACAAAAAAACTAAAGTTTATCAGAATTTGATTACACAATTCGATAAACTTTAGTTTTATATCTTTTTATAAAAACTAGCACTTTGTTACTTTACAAGATTCCTTTTATTTCCTCTTCAATCAAAAACTAATTTGCTTCTTTATAAACATTTTTTAATGTTAATGGTGCAGCAAATGTATGATAGTCCATCCCTTTGACTTGCGGATTTTGTAAAACAGATTGTTGATTTTGACTAATTACAATCATTCCTGCAGTAGTTTCAATCATCTCTTTTTCTGCTGCAATCAATGTTTCCCAACGTTTTTCTAAATCTGTCGCATAAGTCATTGTTGCATCGTCCAATAATGTATCATACGCCGGATCAGAATAATTACGATTATTTCCTGAACGCATCGTATTTAAAGTAGAAATCGGATCTTGATAATCAGGTGTCCAATAAATCAAGAACATATCGTAATCACTATCTTTACTTAAATTCAACGCTGTTTCAGTTGGTAAGGCAGTCAATTGAATGGTTAGCCCTGGGAATAAATCTTGTAAACTCCCTTGAATACTTTCTCCCATTTTTTTGTAAGAGCCATCATCTGTCACCATTAAATCAATTGTTACTTTTTCACCTAGCTCGGCTTGAGCTTTTTTCCAATAGCTAACAGCTTGTTCTTTATCATAGCTCATAACATCGCCAGCTTCTTTACGGAAGTCTTCACCCGTTTCAGGATTGCTAACAAAGCCTTCTGTCACTGCGCCATTCAAAGGTTTTGAACCATCAGCAATAATGTTATTAACTAAGTTTTCTTTGTCGATTCCTAATGCCAACGCTTTTCTTAAGTTTTCATTTTTTAATGGCGTATCTTTACCGTTTCGTTTTTGATTTAAACGAATATAGTTCATTGTAGCTGTTGGATATGAATGGAAATCAGGATTATCTTGATTTTGTTTAGCAATCTCTCCATTGATTGTTGCAACATCTAATTGACCATCTTCAAATAAATTTAAAGCTGTCGAAGCTTCTTTGACTACTTCGTAATGAATTTGATCTGATTTTACATTTTCTTTATCCCAATATTTTTCGTTCTTCTTTAAATCCCAATTCATATCTGTCTGTTTCCAATTTTCGACAGTAAATGGGCCATTATATACAACATCTTCACTAGAAGTTCCGTAATCTGTCCCTTTTTCTTCAACTACTTTTTGATTTTGTGGGAAAAATGTTGGGAACGCCAATAATGAAGTGAAATATGGTTTTGCTTCAGTTAATTTTATTTCAAGTGTATAGTCATCTAACGCCTTAACACCTAACTCATCTACCTTTTTTTCACCCGCAGAAATTTCAGCTGCATTTTCAATTGTATCAACAACTAAAAAGCTATAAACTAAACCATTTTTAGGATCAATCATTTTTTTCCATGCATATTCAAAATCTTTAGCAGTAACTGGATCATCATTGCTCCAAACAGCATCTTCTCTTAATTTAATTGTGTATGTTTTTCCATCTTCAGAAATTTCAGGTAATTCTTTGGCTACAGCCGGAATTGTTTTATCGTCTTCATCTAATGAGTAAAGACCTTCAAATGCTGCGGTTTGAACGATTGCATCTGGAAAATCTAACATCACTGAAGTATCTAAACTCGTTAATTCTGAAGCTGACATCAAACGTAATGGTTCGATTTCCTTTGTTGAATCACTTTTTCCTTTCCCACATCCTGAGATAATCATTGCCGCAAACGCAAGCCCCAGCATGCCCTTTACTATTTTGTTCATTTTCATCTTCTTTTCTCCTTCAATTATGTTCTTTCTACCAATAACCAAACAACAACAACTGGCTCTTCTCCATCGTTATAATTAATATGTCCTTCGCCAGCTTCAATCAACTGCGCATCACCCGGTTTAGCTAATAAATCTTGTCCGTCTTCTAAAATTGTATGTGCTTCTCCAGAAATTACATACGAATACTCATCCTGCTGATGGCGAGCAAAGCCTTCTTTAGGACTTTTTTCACCCGGTTGTAAAGTAATCAAGCCCATCTGAACATTCTCATTTGGCTGATTATCAGCATCAAAAAAAATATTCATTGCTTGAGGCAACGTTGGTTTTATTATCATTTTTTTTCACTCCTTTTTGAACCATTATTTTAAACTACATTCACTTAAACGTTTATTCATTTTCCACAACATAAATAAACGTTAAACGATTTGTTTTAATCTCGACTAATTACTCAGTAGCAACTATTCAATTCAAAAGTCTTTTGTTTTAACTTTTTGGTTCCTTTTAGTATTATCTCTTTTTACTCTCTTAAAATCAATATTTATTCAGAATATTTGCATTTTTCAATTTATTTCTTCATTTTCTCTGTTATTTAGTCTCTTTTTCTGCTTGCAATAATCTTCTTTTGTATTATAATGATTAATACAAACAATACAAAAAAAGGAGTGACTCTTATGGTGGCAATTTTATCTATTAAGCAGTTATCTAAAAAATATTCTAAAGAAAAATGGGCAATTAATGATTTAAATTTAGAGATTGAAGCAGGCGATATTTTTGGCTTTATTGGTCATAATGGTGCAGGAAAAACAACAACCATTCGTTCAATCATTGGAGCATTATCCTTTGATCAAGGCGATATTTTGATTAATGGACAATCAATCCAATCTGAGCCTATTTCCTGTAAACAACAGATAGCATACATTCCCGATAATCCAGATCTTTATGATTATCTGACAGGTATACAATATATAAATTTTATAGCAGATATGTACAATGTTTCTGAACAACTTCGTAATAAACGAATAAAATCTTACAGTGAACAGCTTTCAATGACGGATTATTTAGGAAATCCAATTGCTTCTTATTCTCATGGAATGAAGCAAAAGTTAGCTATTATTTCAGCTTTTGTCCATCAACCAAAACTGCTAATCATGGATGAACCCTTTGTGGGATTAGATCCAGAAGCTGTTTATATCGTTAAACAAATGTTAAAAGAACTTTGTCAAAATAACAGTGCAGTCTTTTTCTCAACGCACGTTTTAGAAGTAGCAGAAAATTTATGCAACAAAATTGGTTTAATCGATCATGGAAGGTTAAAAAAGGTTGGCTTGACGGATGAAGTTCGAGCTGGTAAAAACTTAGAAGAAGTTTTTCTGGAGGTAACAACGCATGAATAAATTACTGTTTTTATTACGAATACAGGTAATCAGCTTCTTTCGTTTAAATAAAATGAATTTCAGTGGAAATAGCAAAGAACGAAAGCGCTCAATTCTTTTTTTACTAAGTCTATTGCTTGGATTTATTTTGATTGAAAGCTATTTTTGCAGTATGGTTTATGGTTGGATTTTGATGGGAATAACACTTTCTATCCCTTCATTATTGGTATTTTTAACAGGAATGATTTGTTTTATGCTAACTTTTATGAAAAGTAGCGGACTCCTTTTTAATTTTAATGACTTTGATCTATTGATTGCTTTACCTATCTCACCGAGATTATTATTACTAAGTCGTTATTTATTTGTCTACTTGATGAATCTAGGGATTGCTTGTCTGAGTTTTTTTATCCCGATGATTGTTTTTTGGATCCAAAGCTATTTTTCACTGCTCTCATTGATAATTACTTTGGGAGTTACAATTTTGCTCCCGATACTTCCAATAATTGTTGCAAATTTAATCGATCTGCTTCTTTCTTATTTAGCTAGCTATTTTCGTCATACCAACTTAGTCATTATTCTTTTTAATTTTTTATTGATTTCTTTGTTGATGCTGGGGGCAATCTTTTTAAATTCAAATAGTTTTTCACAATTAAAAGAAGATTTTACTAGAATAATCAACGAAAGTATTCCTTTAGCCTATTTTTTACAAACAACAATTATTCAATCTAATTGGTTTAATTTCATAATTATGGCTTCAATTTCTCTAATTAGTGGTTATATTTTTATGCTCGGATTGGGAAAATGGTATCTTGCCTTAAATAGTCGTTTCTCAGCCAAACAAGTATCAACGAAATTCCAGTGGAAACCTACTCAAAAAAAGACTCCACTTTTTGCTTTATACAAAAGAGAGTGGGCGCTCTATTTATCTAGTCCAATTTATGTTATCAACACTGCTTTTGGAAGTCTATTACTTTTAGTAACTTCGCTTCTTTTATTATTTTTCCCTATCAATAAATTAGAAAAAATGCTTGAAATTACTAATTTAGTAAAACTGATTCAGCCTTATCTATTTATACTTCCAGTCATTCTATCTGCCTTTTTAGTTCTTTCAACAACTACAGCTTCCACTATCAGTATTGAGGGGAAAAGTCGTTGGCAGCTATCGATATTGCCAATCTCACTTACTAAAATTTATCAAGCTAAACTATTATTGCAATTAACTATTACTTTACCAGTTATCTTAGTGAGTGGTCTCTGTCTAATGATTTCGTTATCACTCTCAGGTATTTGGTTCATTTTCTTGTTATTAATACCGATTGCTTCTGTTTTATATTGTGGATTATCGGGCTTATTAATTAATTGCTGCTATCCTATTTTTAATTGGACAAGTGAACAACAAGTAGTCAAGCAATCTTTAGCCATTTTACTTACGCTATGTTCAACTATTTTTATGCTTATATTTAGTGTTTCATTTATCATTTTCTTACCATTTTCAAAAATATTAGGTCTCAGTTTATTAACACTTATTTTATTGGTAAGTTCTTTACTATTATATCACCGAGTTCTTACAAAAAATCCATTTTTATTTTGACTAATTAAACAGAGAATCTGGATAGCGATAAACGCCAAGAGCTAAGTGGGTAAGATCCGAATCACTTCAGTTTTCGGAAATAACACAGAAAACGACAACTCACGAACATGACAAGAAACACGAAAGGTTTCCATTCGATGTTGAATGGCTCCTATCTGGTGTTTTTCATACTTTTGTGAGTTGTCGCTTATTTTATAAGATTGGAACAAAAGCGTTTGTCCGGTTTTAAAAGATAAAATAAAAGTATTTTTTACTTTTGTCTCACGCACAGTTCGGATTGCCTGTTGTATAACTGGCTGATTGTTTCCATAAGAGTTTCTTTTACTCCCACTATTCCTCTCTACAATGAGTAATAGCTTGAAAATTAGCGATATTCTGATTGCTTTATGGCGTTTGTTTTTGAGAAAATAAAAACAACTTTTGCTTCAACAGCCTCTTTTTTATGGGTGAAATCTTTCGGAAAAAACTTATTATACTTAACTTTATGATTTCCAATAGCCTGCATGAACCATACTAGCTTGTTTTTCGACTTCTGGAAATGGCCCGATAACAGCTATTTTTTTCTGTCCGTGATTTAAAATTTCTTTAGTTGGCAAATCAAATGTCGGATTTTGTGCATCATTACCTGTTAAAGTTAGTAATCGTTTTTCTGTCATTGCATAGACAATAGTACCGATATTTGCCCAATAAATAGCGCCTGTACACATAGCACATGGTTCAGCTGTTGTATATAATAAACAATCCCATAAGAACGCCTTACTATATTTTTGTGAGGCTTTTGCAGCCAAGGTCGTTTCAGCATGCCCTGTACAAATTGATTCAGTAATTTCAATATTCTCTTGTTCTAAAAGAATTTCTCCTGCTTTATTTGCTAGTAATGCGCCAAATGGAGTATTTCCATGAACTCGAGCATTTTCCGAGATTTCGATGCATCTTTTCAACAATTGAATATGCTTTTCTCTATTCAAAAAAGTCACCTCTCCTATTATTTACTGATAAGAAATCGTTCATGCATCTCATCTTTCATTGACTTATCTACTCCAATTGCATTGCTTAAATACTGATTGATTGATCCATAGTGTTGATTGACCGTTGCGTAAAAGGCATCTAGATACTTACTATCGACATTTAATGCAATATTCAATGCATCCAATGCACTTGCTTCCAAGTGAGCTTTTTTTGCTTGCTCAATAATTGCTGCATTTTCTTTTTGTCTAAGTTGGTTCGTTTTCAGATAATCTTGATAGATTAATGTTTCTGAAACGTCTAATGATTCCAAAATCAGAGCAGCGCCAATCCCAGTGCGGTCTTTTCCTGCAAAACAATGGAACAAGATACTTTCTGTAGATTGTAATGAAAGAATTTCTTCAAAAAATTTGTAATATCCTTTGATTGCACTTTGATCTAGTGCAATTTGTTCGTATAAATTTTCCATGTATTTTTCAGCATTTTCAGGAGAACCAATTTTAATAAAATCCTCTACAGAAGCTCCTTCATCATGAATATCTGCCAAGATATCAATATGTACATAGTCAGTATTAGGAACCAAAACATCTGGTCGATCTTTTACTTCTTCATCACTTCTAAAATCGATAATCTTTTTTAAATGATAAGTTGTTTCTAATGTTTCTGCTGCGCTGGTTGACAGAGATGATAAATCACCTGAACGAAGGAATACACGTGGACACACTTCTTTTCCTGCTTTATTTTGAATTCCGCCAATGTCTCTAAAGTTTGTGATAATTTGCATTTTCTACACCTCATTAAATTTTAGTTTTTTAATTATGCTCAAAACTCATTTTTCAGACAAACGCTAAATTTATCTATACTTAAATTATACACAAGAATTCTAAATAAAAAAAAGAATCCTCGGTAAAAATAATGGCATTCTCTTTTTTTTTAATAAAAAGACAACAATTGATAAAAGTCTATAATATTAAAAAAATCAATTTACGGTTATGTGAATGGAAAAAATTGATACTTCGTTCCAACCCCACTATTGTAAATTGATTTTTTATTTTTACTAACAAATTGATTTTAATTTATTAATTACTTAGTCGCTTCTTTTTTCCCAGCTTCAACGTAACTCAAATCATTGACTTCTCCCAATGAATATTTACCATCTTTGTATTTGATAATCGATACGCTGGCATTTTTCAAACCACCTTCAGGTATTTTAAAATCATCAGATATCGTATCTAGTAAAGCAGAAATACTTAGACCATGAGAAGCGATCAAAACATTTCCACTTCCATCATTGTTCTTCATTTCTTTAGCTACAATCTCATCTAAACCTTCTTTTAAACGAGTGGTGATTGTTTTATAATCTTCAGCTGGCCAATTCAATCCTTCTTCATCTCTGCCTTTATCCAATTTTGCTACACTGTTAGCAAATGATTCTGGTGTCATATTTTTCATAAATTCTTCCAAAGTCACACCTTGATCATCTGCAATATCTTGCCACATCGTTTCATTTAAATCACCTTCATATGTACCAAAATTAAATTCTCTTAATCTTGGATCTGTGATCACTTTCATATCCGGAGTATTTTTATTTTCTTTAATAATTAAATCAGCCGTTTGAATTGCGCGACCACTATCACTACTATATGCATTTTGGAAACTGATATCTTTTAAGCCAACACCACAAGCAGTGACTACTTCTTCTCCTGCTGGTGTTAACACTGCATCTGACCATCCTTGTACTCGATCCGTCGTATTCAACATTGTTTTTCCGTGTCTAACCACATACAGCGTTAGTTCTTCTGGCACCTCTTTTTCAGTTGACTCTGATTTTTTAGTAGATTCGCCATTACCACAAGCGCTTACAAAAAACAATCCCATTAATAAAACAGATACTACTTTTACCATTTTTTTCATTTTTCTATTCCTCCATTTTTTTATTCTATTTAAGTGCTTTGAAAAGCATCTCAAATTTATACCAAACATTTTTACACTCTCAAAGGAGGTTGAGCTGCCAATTTCAATTATTGACAGACTCATCCTTCTTATTATAGCTATTAATTACTTAAATCTTCACCATTTGTTGCAATCACTTTTTTATACCAATCAAATGATTTTTTCTTCGAACGTTTTAAGGTTCCATTTCCTTCATTATCACGATCGACATAAATAAAGCCATAGCGTTTTTTCATCTCACCAGTTCCAGCACTTACTAAATCAATACAGCCCCAAGTCGTGTAACCTAAAAGATCCACACCATCTTGTTCAACCGCATCTTTCATTGCTTGAATATGCTCAGCTAAATAAGTAATACGATAATCATCTTCTACATAACCATTTTCATCTGGTACATCAACAGCACCTAAACCATTTTCTACAATAAACAATGGTTTTTGGTAACGATCATATAAATCATTCATAGTAATACGAAGTCCTAGTGGATCAATTTGCCATCCCCATTCGCTCGCTTCTAAATATGGATTTTTCACAGAAGCAAAAATATTGCCGGCTGTTTGCTCATTTATTTTTGGATCAGTAGACTCGACTCTAGAAGAGTAATAAGAGAATGAAATGAAATCAACTGTATGAGCTTTTAGCAATTCTTCATCGCCATCTTCCATCACGATTTCAATTCCTTGACGTTCCATTTCCTTAATCGCATAAGTTGGATATTCTCCACGAGATTGAACATCAATAAAGAAATAATTCTCTCTATCTGCTTTTTTAGCTGCCCAAACATCTTCTGGTTTACAAGTATATGAATAGTTTGTTCCTGCAGCTAACATACATCCAACTTGATTTTCAGGATCGACTTCGTGCGCAATTTTAGTCGCAATCGCACTTGCTAGTAATTCATGATGTGCTGATTGATATTTTACTTGCTCTTTATTCTCACCTTCTTCAAAGTAAAGGCCTGCCCCCATAAAAGGTGCATGTAAAATCATATTGATTTCATTAAATGTCAACCAATATTTGACTAATCCTTTATAACGATTAAAAATAACTCTACATAGGTTTTCATAAAAGCCAACCATTTTACGACTACGCCAAGCGCCATATTTTTCCACCAAATGCATTGGACAATCGAAATGAGTAATTGTTACTAATGGTTCAATACCATGTTTATGGCATTCCTTAAATAGGTCTTCATAGAATTTTAATCCTTCTTCATTTGGTTCAGCTTCGTCTCCCAATGGGAAGATTCGACTCCATGCAATTGATAAACGATAAGTTTTAAAACCCATTTCACCAAACAAAGCAATATCTTCTTTATAATGGTGATACATATCAATTGCTTCTTGTGCAGGATAAAAATGATCTTCATCAAAATTGAACATTTTCATTTCACCAGTGATTACTGGGAAACGATCTGGACCTACTGGAGCTAAATCAACATTTGCCAAACCTCGACCGCCTTCGTTATAGCCTCCCTCACATTGATTAGCAGCAGTTGCGCCACCCCATAAAAAATCTTTTCTAAATGCCATGTATAGTTCCTTCCTTTCGACCAAATAGTATAAAGTTCTCGCCACACTATCCAATCTTTGATTATTATATTACCCCTGTGATTAGTATAACTTATACCGTTGCTATTTACTTTTGTATTTCAACAATATTAGTCACTTTACAGGGGTTTCAACCCTAAAATCAAAATCTTTGATTGCTCTAATTGCAAAAGTTAAAGAAGTTGGGACAAAAGTGATTAGCTCTTAGAAATTGTTATAGCCGAAGCGCAGCGTAGTAGCTACTTTTGCACCACAGTTTGTTAGGTTTAAAAGTGCTTTTAACTTTTGTCTCAGCCACACTTCTTTAATCTATCTTACAATCCAATTGCGTATTTTTTAAGATCAAGCGTATTCCTTAAGAAGACAAATAGTCTTTTAAGAAAAAATAAAACCTAACCTTTTCAAAAAGAAGGAATCTATCCTCCACTTTAAAAAAATTAGGTTTAGCTTGTAATTAAACAATAACTATCCATTTATTTACTTATTAAATTATACTTAAAGATTACAATACAAAAAAGATTTTGTCAACGTTTTCAATAAATTTAAAAAAAGAACTTAACAAACGATTGTTAAGTTTTAAAATGACCCGTACGGGAATCGAACCCGTGATACCGCCGTGAAAGGGCGGTGTCTTAACCGCTTGACCAACGGGCCTATTCAATTATGGGCCTAAATGGACTCGAACCATCGACCTCACGCTTATCAGGCGTGCGCTCTAACCAGCTGAGCTATAGGCCCTAATTAATAATTAGAAAAAAGCGGGTGACGAGAATCGAACTCGCGACAACAGCTTGGAAGGCTGTGGTTTTACCACTAAACTACACCCGCATATTTTCAAAAATGGCGCGGGACAGAATCGAACTGCCGACACATGGAGCTTCAATCCATTGCTCTACCAACTGAGCTACCGAGCCAAAGTACAAAACTAACGGTCTGGACGGGACTCGAACCCGCGACCTCCTGCGTGACAGGCAGGCATTCTAACCAGCTGAACTACCAAACCAATTTGTTTTATGCTTATCTATTCTTTTGTACTTCTACCAAATATAATAAAATATTCAGTAATTGCGGGGGCAGGATTTGAACCTACGACCTTCGGGTTATGAGCCCGACGAGCTACCTGACTGCTCCACCCCGCGATATTAGTATAACTGAAAATCACAATGATTATCAGAAAGGAGGATAAGGGATTCGAACCCTTGCACGGTTTTACCCGCCTGACGGTTTTCAAGACCGTTCCCTTCAGCCGGACTTGGGTAATCCTCCATATTATTAAATGACCCGTACGGGAATCGAACCCGTGATACCGCCGTGAAAGGGCGGTGTCTTAACCGCTTGACCAACGGGCCATAAATCATATTAGTGTTATCGTGAAACAACAACTGACTAACGACAAGTAATACTATAACAATTTTTTCTTTTTTCGTCAACCTTTTTATAACAATAAAATGATTTTTTTATTGAATGAATAATCAATAAAATGTTGACTACAGTAACCCATTATTGAGGTAATCGATATCAAAAGATAACTTCAAACAACTTAAAAAGCAAACATTTAAAACTAACAAACAAAAAGAATCCTTTTTTAGGATTCTTTTACGGAGAAGGAGGGATTTGAACCCTCGCGCCAGTTTCCCGACCTACACCCTTAGCAGGGGCGCCTCTTCAGCCACTTGAGTACTTCCCCAAGATTGAAAAATCTTATTATTTATTGATAATGGGCCTAAATGGACTCGAACCATCGACCTCACGCTTATCAGGCGTGCGCTCTAACCAGCTGAGCTATAGGCCCATAAAGCGGGTGACGAGAATCGAACTCGCGACAACAGCTTGGAAGGCTGTGGTTTTACCACTAAACTACACCCGCAAAAAACATTATTACTAACGGTCTGGACGGGACTCGAACCCGCGACCTCCTGCGTGACAGGCAGGCATTCTAACCAGCTGAACTACCAAACCAATTTGTTTTATGCTTATCTATTCTTTTGTACTTCTACCAAATATAATAAAATATTCAGTAATTGCGGGGGCAGGATTTGAACCTACGACCTTCGGGTTATGAGCCCGACGAGCTACCTGACTGCTCCACCCCGCGATATTAGTATAACTGAAAATCACAATGATTATCAGAAAGGAGGATAAGGGATTCGAACCCTTGCACGGTTTTACCCGCCTGACGGTTTTCAAGACCGTTCCCTTCAGCCGGACTTGGGTAATCCTCCATATTATTAA
>NZ_JBTXLT010000010.1:0-129387 GCF_054871725.1 Enterococcus sp. LJL99 | reverse complement strand
TGAAAAACAGATTGCTAATATAATAGCTACCATAATATATAAAACAACAAAACCATTTATTGGTGCATTTGATATCAAACTTCCTAAACCGACAAACATTAATAGTACTAAAAAATTGCTTAACCGTAACATAATCAATCTCCTTCACTTCTGATCGTTTTTGATAAACCTTATTTTATATTCAGAAATTCTGTACTGTTTCATCACAAATAATTCAAATTTAGATTGTATTATTTACTTATACAAAACAAACAACCCTAACAAATAAAACTTTTTCATTTTTAACTCCTTTTACCTACCTTCCCCAAAGGTAGGTATTTTTGTGTAGGTAGGATTTAATCATCAATAAAGGAGAGGTTTATAATGGAAGATTTGAATATTGTTAGAAGTGGTATTGGAATGTCGCAAAAAACAATTGGCCCTTTTGTAAAAAAAGATGCTGAAATGATTATTGATCCAAAAGGTTTTTTGAATAAGGAAGAACTTGAAGTACAGGGCTATACTGTTAAGGAGTTTAATTTAGAAGACTTAAACGAGTCTCACTCATGGAATCCATACAGGGCATTAGAACAACTTGAAAAAGAAGATCCTATTAAGTATCAAGAAGTTATTAAAGAATTAGAATCGCTTATCAAAAAACGATAAAGAAACAAATTAATGTGAGGAGGTAAAAAATGAAATTACTTCGATATGAAAATCAAAGTTCATTAGAAAAACAAATACTTAATTACAATTTACCAAAAGAACAAGCTATTTTTACAAGTTTACCGAAGGAAGCCCTATTAGAATGTTCTAACGATAAAAATAGTCATCCAATTATGTTAGTAAATAATGAAAATGAACTAACTACTTTTTTTGTTTTACAAGAAAAAGAGGGTGTTGAGAAATATTCTACTAATAAACAAGCTGTCTTATTAAGAAGTTTTTCTACAGATGTAAAGTATCAAGGAAAAGGATATGGAAAGTTAGCTTTACAATTACTTCCTGAATACATAAAAAATAAAATGAACTTATTTAATGAAATTGTATTAGCAGTGAATTCAATTAATGTTCTAGCTATAAATTTATACAAGAAAAATGGATTTGTAGATACTAAGAAACGAATTAAAACAGAATATGGAGAGTTGCTAGTGTTAAATCAAAAAATTAAATAAAATATTGCCAAAAATGATTAGTAAAAAGTAATGTGAAAAGAAGTGAATTTGTTGAGTAGAAAAGAAGAACAAAGAGTGTTACGTATGAAGCTTTACCAATTACTAGCACTGGATGATAAGTGGTTTTTAAAACCCGATACAGAACTGTATAATGAAATTTGCGAAATTGGTGAACAATTGAATGACGAAAGGTACATATGGAGAAAAGAAAAAATAGAAAAAGAGACGTATCTTTCGTTTGTTGAACAGGGATTATCGTATGTTGAAATTGCGAAACGATTTAAAATTAGTGTTAGAACGTTGTTCTTATGGAGAAAAGAAAATGAGTTAATATAGAATATTCTTAGTTTCTCAAAAACGATAATTTTTGATATGAAAATACGATTGAAACTATTTCTATAAACTAAAAAACATGAACGAATCCAAATTTTTTACTTTTGGATTTGTTCATGCTTTTAAAACTCAATTTGTTTTATTTCCAGATTGATCAGGTATTCGTACCGTAAAGGTTGAACCTAACCCCAAGTTGCTTTCTAAAGACACCGTTCCAGCAAGTAACTCAGTATAATTTTGAACGATTGATAGACCTAAACCGGTTCCGCCTGAATGACGACTTCGAGCCTTATCTACACGATAAAAACGTTCAAAAATTCTTTCCTGATCATTCGTACTGATTCCAATGCCATCGTCTTGTACCGAAATAATCAATTCTTTTTCTATTTTGTATGTGACAATGATAGTTCCTTTTTCTGAAGCATATTGGATTGCATTTTCAATCAAGTTTTTAATGATTGGGTGTAATAATTCATATTTACTAACAAAAACTAAATCGGTGTTCCCACGAATCTCAATGGATAAGCCTTTAGCATCAATCGTTTTTTGATAGGAGGATAAAATATCCAAAATAAAACGATTAAGATGAATCTTTTGATCCGCATAAGTGATATTTTTACCATCATTTGAAAGTTGTAAAATTTCTTGGATCAATTGTTGTAATCGAATCGCATCTTTTTGCATGATTGTTAGGAACTCTGTTAAGGTTTCAGGATCCTCTTTTGCACCATCTAAAAGGGTTTCGGTAAAACCAAGTAAGGAAGTTACAGGCGTTTTTAGCTCATGAGAAACATTGCTAACAAAGTCTTTTTGCATCGTTTCTAGTTGTCTAACACGAGTTAGGTCATAAGCAATTCCTAAAACTTGGTAAGAAGTAGCATCCGTACTGAAATAACGCAACGAAAGATCTAAAACAGTTTTACTAGAAGTATTTTCAAGAATAATTTCTTGGTGCACAGCATTTTTATCTTTCATGACTTGATGGATCAATCGAAACAATGTTGGTTCTTTGAAAAACTCAAGATATTTTTCGCCACCAAGTGGTTCATTGATTTCTAAAATTTCAAGCATTTTTGGATTCACCAACTGTAAAATACCACTACTATCGATAATAAAAACACCAATCATCAATTCATCCAACAGACTATGAAATTGTTCTTCGGTAGAAGTATAGGCTAAATAAGTTTCACTCATTTGACGACTTAAAACATTAACCGTTTCATACAATTCGCTCCACTCATGAGATTGTTGGATAATAGAGCGTGTCTCGTCAGGATGTTTGACGATTTTTTTCAAAACAGGTAAAACAGTAACCAAGGGTTCATTTTTCTGTCTAAGTAATAACAAAACGAATAAGGTGATGATTAAAAAGAGAATCCCTAGTGTAAAAATCAAATATCGTCTAAATGTTTGGATACTTTTAGCAAATTGAGTCGTTTCTTCAGCGATTCTGATCATTCCGATTAGTTGATTATCTTTTTCAACTGGGATTGTCAAATAAAGCATTTCTTTACCCAATGTTGGACTTTTTCTGAGGGAAGAACTAATCGCCGCTCCAGCAAGAATGCTTTTTACTTCAGGACGATTTTTCCGTGAGCCAGTTAGTGTAGGATTGCTACTATCATAAAAAATAGTCCCTTCGTTATCTAGTAATGTAATTCGTTCTTGATTATCACTAGAATAATTTTGGGCTGTTTTTTTTACTGCAGTTGGGACTTCTTTTGTTAAAAATAAATCAGTTGAAGTTTGATTTAAAAATAACTGCGCTTTTTTCTCTAAATATTCTTCTTGTTGTGCTAATAACTCTTTTTTAAAAAAATGATTCGTTAATCCAATGCTGCCAAGAAATAAAAGAGCCATGACTAAAATGACGAGAAAATACTCAACCCGTTGCCTTTTTTTCATTATTTGGGCTCCTGAAATCGATAACCAAAACCTCTAACCGTAACCAAATAAACAGGATGTTTTGGATCACGTTCAATTTTATCGCGTAAATGACTAACATGGACATCTACGATTCGACTTTGACCAGAAAAATCATATTGCCATATTCGTTCTAATAAGGTATCTCGATTGATTACACGATCTTTTCGTTTCATAAAATAAATTAATAATTCGTATTCTTTGGGAGTTAGTTCAATTTCATTTCCTCGAACAGTCACTGCATAGTTTTCTTCATCGACTGTTATTTCACCCAAAGTTAAGGTTGGCTTACTGATTTCTTCTGTTTCATGTTTAGTGGTTGAATGTTTTGCGCGGCGAAAAATTGCTTTCATGCGAGCTAAGACTTCTCTTGGACTAAAAGGTTTCGTCAAATAGTCATCTGCACCGATCTCGAGTCCAATGATTTTATCAATTTGATCATCTTTAGCAGTCAAAATCAAAATCGGTGTATCTATTTTTTCTCTACGGAGCGCTTTGGTAATTTCTAACCCATCCATATTTGGTAACATAACATCTAAAATAATAAAATCAAACTGATTTGTTAATCCAAGCTCATACCCTAAAGCGCCGTCTTCAACGGAAGTAACAGCATACCCATCCTTTTCTAAATTAAATGTTAGTAAGGTTAAAATTGAGGGTTCATCGTCAACGACTAAAACTTTTTTCATGCTTTTTATCCCTTCGTAAACAAATTTTGATGCACATTGCTATTCTAGCATATCTTTAGTTCAGCGAAAACTTTATTGAATGTTTCTCAAACTACTTACAATTCAAAAGAAATGGTATAATGTTAAAGAATGAAGGAGAGGTAGTCTATGATTGGAATCAGTGCATGCTTAGGTGGGATTTGTTGTCGATATGATGGAGGATCAAAAGGGATTAAAGAATTAGAAGAATTAGTAGCTGAACAAAAAGCACTGATGGTTTGCCCAGAAGTTTTAGGTGGATTATCAACGCCTAGAGATCCAGCTGAGATAGATTTTGGTGATGGTTTTGATGTTTGGCAAAATGAAGCTCGAGTATTAACTATCAATGGTGAAGATGTAACGGAAGCTTATAAAGATGGTGCAAAAAAAGCTTATTCACAATTAAATGAATTGAAAATCACTAAACTAATTATGAAAGATCGAAGTCCATCTTGTGGTAGCCAACAAATCTATGATGGTAGTTTTTCTGGTGGGCTAAAAATTGGTGTAGGTGTAGCAACGGCTTATTTTATTAATCAAGGAATAAAAATTTATTCTGAAGCGAATTGGCAGGAAGTAATCAGTGAGGAAGACCTAAATGGCTGAAAATGAAGTATTAACGATTTTTGATTCAGAATATAATAAAATAGGAACCGCAACGCGTGCAGAAGTTCATGCGAAAGGTTTGTGGCATGAAACGTTTCATTGTTGGTTTTACACAATCAAAGACAACGATCTACTCATTTACTTTCAAAAACGTGCGGCTCAAAAGAAAGATTTTCCTAATCTGTTTGATATTACTGCTGCAGGTCATTTATTAGCAAATGAGCCGGTACTTGCAGGATTTCGAGAAGTCAAAGAAGAATTGGGGATTGATGTAACGAGTGAAGAAGCTGAATATTTAGGGATTTTTCCAGTACACATCGAGCTTGCAGATTTTTTTGATAATGAATTTACGAATGTTTTTATTGTAGAAACGAATCTGCTTGCTAATGAATTTGAGTTACAAGAAGAGGAAGTTGCAGGAATTTTTTCTGTTCCTTTAACGGAATTAAAAAAAATTGTTAGTGATCCTGAATATGTGTCGAAAGTAGAAGGCTTTTATCAAAAATCGGGGTACTCTTTTTATGTCACTGAGAATGTTCAGAAAAGCGATTTTTGTGCAAATGCGGCAACGTATTATGAAGAGTTGATTTGTGCTTTTGAAAAAATACTGACAAAATCATTCTAGAACTATTGACTAATCCTTATGAAATCGGTAACCTATAAGGGATTGAAGATAATAGGAGGCAAAAAGATGGAAATCGAAAAAACCAATCGAATGAATGCCTTATTTGAGTTTTATTCTACATTACTAACTGAAAAACAAATGAATTATATGGAAATGTACTATGCAGATGATTTTTCCTTAGGTGAGATTGCGGAAGAATATCAAGTGAGTCGTCAAGCAGTTTATGATAACGTAAAACGGACAGGAAAAATTTTGGAAGATTACGAAAAAAAATTGCATCTTTATTCTGATTATGTGGTTCGAGGAGAATTACTAGAAAAATTACGTAAATATACGACTGAAACCTATCCTAAAGATACGACAATAACAACTTATATCGAACAAATACAAGAAGTAGAGGACTGAGAAAATGGCTTTTGAAAGTTTAACAGAACGTTTACAACAAGCAATGAGCAAATTACGTCGTAAAGGAAAAATATCTGAAGCTGACGTAAAAGAAATGATGAGAGAAATTCGTTTGGCACTTTTAGAGGCCGACGTTAATTTACAAGTCGTAAAGGATTTTACAAAACGTGTTCGCGAACGTGCGGTTGGAGCTGAAGTTTTAGATAGTTTATCACCTGCGCAACAAATCGTGAAAATCGTAGATGAAGAATTAACAGCTACTTTAGGGACCGAAACAGTTGGCCTAAATAAATCGGAGCGAATTCCAACCGTTATTATGATGGTAGGTCTACAAGGGGCTGGTAAAACAACTTTTGGTGGGAAGTTAGCGAATCATTTGATTAAAAATGAAAAAGCGCGTCCACTAATGATTGCAGCCGATGTTTACCGTCCTGCAGCCATTGACCAATTAAAAGTATTGGGGCAACAATTGGATGTTCCCGTATTTGATATGGGAACAGATACTAATCCAGTTGAAATCGTTCGTCAAGGGATGGCATTAGCTAAAGAGAAAAAAAATGATTATGTTTTGATCGATACGGCAGGTCGTCTACATATTGACGAAGCTTTGATGGATGAATTGAAACAAATTAAAGAAGTTGCACAACCAGAGGAAATTTTGCTAGTTGTCGATGCTATGACAGGGCAAGATGCAGTAACTGTTGCTGATAGTTTTAATGCGCAACTAGGAATCACTGGGGTCGTAATTACTAAACTAGATGGAGATACTCGAGGCGGGGCGGCTCTATCAATTCGTGCAGTTACTGGTGCGCCAATTAAATTTATCGGTTCAGGTGAAAAACTAACTGATTTAGAAATCTTCCATCCTGATCGTATGTCAAGTCGTATTTTAGGTATGGGTGATATGTTGACGCTGATTGAAAAAGCGCAACAAGATTACGATGAGAAAAAAGCAGAAGAACTTGCTCAAAAAATGAAAGAAAATAGTTTTGATTTCAATGATTTTATTGAGCAACTAGATCAAGTAATGGGTATGGGACCAATCGAAGATTTAATAAAAATGATTCCTGGGATGAACAATATGCCTGGGATGGAAAATATTAAAGTCGATCCTAAAGATGTTGAAAGAAAACGTGCGATGATCCTTTCGATGACACCAGCTGAACGTGAAAATCCGGACTTGTTAAATCCAAGTCGTAGACGTCGAATTGCGGCTGGTTCTGGAAACAACGTGGTTGAAGTGAATCGTATGATTAAACAATTTAAAGAATCTAAAAAAATGATGCAGCAAATGTCCAAAGGAGATATGAATATTCCTGGCATGGAACAAATGATGGGCGGCGGCATTAAAGGCAAACTTGGAAAAATGGCCATGAATCGTATGGTTAAGAAAAATAAGAAGAAGAAAAAGAAAAAAAGATAATCGTGTTTGAATCAACTAGTTATCTGATATTCAATTTTTCATGTTAGTAAAGAATTTAAATAAGCTGCAAATCACGAAAACTTCTTTTGATCGATGATTTGTGGCTTATTTTTCGAATCAGTTACATTTATAAAGTTGAGTAGCCATAAATGATTAAGAAAGGGAGGCAGTTGAAATGAATCGAGCAACGGTTGTGGAATCTTTACAAACTAATTATTTAGATATTAAGGAAGGGAAAGGAAAGTGGTTAGACAAAAGAGTTATTTATTTGATTGCTAGATCATTTGCAGTGAATAACCGTCGCTATATTGACGAGGATTATAAAAAAATAGAACAAACTATCAAAAGTGAGATCGGTTTTTTTACTGTTTTAGGGCAACCAGTTAAAGGGATTTTAATTGGATTACTTTTGTCTAATGGAAAAAATTCCCAAGCAATCCATACCCTTTTCGCTGATTATGAACGTTTAAGAGCGGCAGGATTTCAATTGTCAAGCTATTCTTACTTTGCTTCTTATCTTTTACAATATACGGAAGCTGCCGAAAAAGAATTAGTCATACGAAAAGCAAAGGATATTTACGATCAATTGAAGAAACAACATTACTTTTTAACTGGACCAGAAGATGGCGCATTGGCAATCTCACTCACTCAACAAAAACAATTAGAAAAATTTGGACCAGAAATAATTGGCTCAGTAGTAGAAGAGTATTATCAACGTTTGAATGAGACGGGATTTTCCAAATCAAATCAATTACAATTCGCTGCTGCCACTGCTGCTATGTTAACTGGTCAATTTGACGAAGAATTAATTGAACGAACAACTCAAATGATTGACCGTTTAAAACAAATGAAGATTCGATTCAAATCAGAGCATTATACAAATATTGTCGCCTTGGCATTCCTAGACAGCTTGGATCCGATTAATTTAGATGTATTAGCTGTTTACTTAGAATTATTGGAAGAAAAGACTAACTTACGCTTCTATAAAGAGTTTCGCCAGTCATTAGCTCTAGGTTTAGTAATAAACGAAAAAATGGTTAGCCTGTCTATGGAAAACATCAATTTAACAGCGTTAACTCTTACAATGACAATTATGAATGAAATAAATACAATAGTAGCAATGACTGCAATAACTGCTGCTGCTTCAAGTGCTAATTCTTAAATAGAATTTAACTAGACAAAATTGCCTGCAACCATTACAATAAGAAAGACTTTCAAAGAATATTTCTTCACTTATTGAATGTGCGTTTTGCATAGCTAAGTGAACAAAGTAGTGTATTTGAATGAGGAAAGTATAAGGAGGACAAAAGTTATGTCCATGTTTTTAGATCAAGTAACAATAGATGTTAAAGCAGGTAAAGGCGGCGATGGAATGGTCGCTTTTAGAAGAGAAAAATATGTTCCAGATGGCGGTCCAGCTGGTGGTGATGGCGGACGCGGCGGCGATGTTATTTTAGTTGTGGATGAAGGTTTACGAACATTGATGGACTTTCGTTTTAATCGCCATTTTAAAGCGCAACCTGGTGAAAATGGTATGAGTAAAAGTATGCATGGTAGAGGGGCAGAAGATACGTATGTCAAAGTCCCACCTGGTACAACCGTTCGTGATGCTGATACAGGAGCATTGATTGGTGATTTAGTAGATAACGGTCAAACTGTTACGGTTGCCAAAGGCGGTCATGGTGGACGTGGAAATATTCGATTTGCTTCTGCTAGAAATCCTGCGCCTGAAATCGCTGAAAATGGTGAGCCTGGTCAAGAACGCAAAATTGAACTTGAATTAAAAGTCTTAGCTGATGTAGGTTTAGTTGGTTTTCCTTCAGTTGGAAAATCTACCTTGTTATCTGTTATTTCTTCAGCACGACCTAAAATTGGTGCGTATCATTTCACAACATTAGTACCTAATCTTGGTATGGTCACAACGAGTGATGGACGCAGTTTTGCGGCTGCGGATTTACCTGGATTAATTGAAGGGGCTTCTCAAGGTGTTGGTTTAGGTACTCAATTTTTACGTCATATTGAGCGAACTCGTGTTATTTTACATGTAATCGATATGAGTGGAATGGAAGGCAGAGATCCTTATGAGGATTATTTAGCCATCAATAAAGAATTAGCTTCACATAATTTACGTTTATTAGAGCGTCCGCAGATCATTGTTGCTAATAAAATGGATATGCCAGAATCTGAAGAGAATTTGGAAAAATTCAAAGAGCAATTGGAAAAAGAAAAAACAGATGAATTTGCAGATTCAATCCCTATTTTCCCAATTTCTGGTGTATCTAGAAAAGGAATTGAACCTTTGCTAAATGCAACAGCTGATTTGATTGAATTAACACCAGAGTTCCCACTTTATGAAGAGGAAGAAGTCGAAGAAACCGTTCGATATGGTTTCCAACCCGAAGGACCTGAGTTTTCAATCACTCGTGATCCTGATGCTACATGGGTATTATCTGGTGAACGTTTAGAAAAATTATTTGAAATGACGAATTTCGATCATGATGAAACGGTTATGCGTTTTGCACGTCAATTAAGAGGAATGGGTGTCGATGAAGCTTTACGCGCTCGTGGTGCTAAAGATGGCGATATCGTTCGTATCGAAAGTTTTGAATTCGAGTTTGTTGAATAATCTGAATAAAAAAGGATGGATCAGAGAGAATTATCTTTCTGGTCTTTTTTTATTATAGAAACGAGTTAGCAGAGAACACTAAAGTAGCCAAACGTTCATTAAATATTTGATGAACATTTTGATTAGAAATATTTATTACTTGTAGAAATTTACGCAAGAATTTATAATTTAATTATCCTTTATATAGAAATGAGGAATAAAAATGGCGTATCATGTTGATTTTAAAAACGTATCTACAGTTGGATTAGAAAAATCTCCTGTTGCTGAAGCTTTAGCAGGACTGCGTGCCAACGAAGCTCGTTATTATTGGAATAAGTATAAGCATGAATTTATTACAATTCCTGCAAGTGAGGCAGCTGAAACGATTACTTGGGTTGAAACGATCTTAGCTGAGAAAGAAATGAAGTTTCCCTATCTACCATTGGAAGTTTCTGCTTTTGAAGTTGATGGTATTAAAATGGCGTACGTTTTTTATGAAAATGGCTTAGTTGTCAATGTCATGTATACAATTGCGGAAGGCGGTAAACGAGCAGTTGGGTTTAAGCTGTCTGATGGAATAGAGATTCCAAAAGAGTTTGAAGGGAAATTTAAGTTTGCTCGCCAAAAATCCAAATTAGCTGGTACGATTCGTGGCTCGTTTTTTGTTATTAAAGGAAATTATTAAAGAAAAAATCTGTATTTTATTTGTAGTTTTACTTACGTTAATAAAAAATAAAGATAAATTTGGAGGGTATAATCATGACAATGGTATTTGCAAATTTTCCAGTAAAAGATTTAGAAAAATCAACAGCATTTTATGAATCGTTAGGTTTTGAAAAGAATCAAGAATTTTCAGATGATCACGCAAGTTCAATGAGTTGGGATGAAAATTTTGTCATCATGTTACTTAAACATGATTTTTATCAAAAATTTATTCAAAATCGACAAATTGCTGACGCACATAAAACAAGTGGAGCATTGATTGCATTTTCAATGAATAGTGCGGATGAAGTCCGTCAATTTGGTGAAAAGGCTCAACTAAACGGAGGATCTGCTTATCATGTGGATATGGGAATCCCAGAAGAATATATGTATGGTTTGGAAGTTTTAGATTTAGATGGCAATACATTAGAACCAATGTGGATGAAGATGGATTAAGCTTTTAGTATAAAAATAAACAAATAGTTAAAGAAGCTATAAATCGCAAAAATTAATTTCCTAGCGATTTATAGCTTTTTTTGTTAAAAGCAATTTTTTATGATTTAAAACAATTTGAAGTCTTATCAAAAGCTATTTATAATGAATGAAGTAGGAGGGAGCTATGTTTAAAATAGGTGAATTTTCAAAACTGTCTCAGGTCAGTGTTAGAATGTTGCGCTATTATGATGAAATGAATTTATTAAAACCAAGTGAAGTCGATAAATCAACTGGATATCGTTTGTATTCAGCAAATCAATTATCAATTTTAAACCAAATAGTTTTTCTACGTGACAGTGGCTTTAATGTATCTGAAATTTCAAAATATATCAATAGCGAGGAATCAGAATATGTTTTGGACCAATTAACAAATAAATTCAATGAAATAAAAAAGCAAATAGCCGTTCAACAATTACAATTAAATAAAATTGAATTAGCGAAAAGGGAAATAAAACTAGGGCAAAATACTATGTATTATGAAGTGGTTATCAAAGTAATTCCTAGTTATGAAGTATTAGCACTTAGAAAAAATATCGCTAATTATTATTGTGAGGGAGAATTATGGGAAGAACTATTTTCATTTGCGAAAAAGCAGCAAATTGTATTTACTGGAAACTCATTTTCGATTTACCACGATGAAGAATATAAAGAGACAGACGTCGATGTTGAATTATGTGTTCCCATCCAGCCAAATTCTATCTCAAAAATAATGAAGCCATTTCGAATAATCCATACAACTCCAGTACCGCTTATGGCTTGCACAATGGTATATGGCGAATTTTCTAGCATTGCTAAAGTATTTATGAATTTAATTAACTGGTTACAAGATCATTCTCAATATAAGATAAAGGGGCGAACAAGGCAAATCGTTCATCGAGGACCTTGGAATGAGAAAAACAAATCAAATTATTTAACCGAAATACAAATACCTCTAGAAGAGATTTAGTTCGTTACAAAATAGGAAATTATCTATTCCATCAGTGTATAGAATAAAAAATCAATCTCATTTTTTTATTTTCTTAATTACTTCCTTTATTTTCTTGACTCTCACACTGTGTTAGCCATTATCCTAAATATATCGTTAAGAAATGGAGGGAAATAGAATGATTACTTATGAAGTAAAACCGATTGGTAAAATTATAACTAATGAAAGAGGGTGTTCTATCAAACTTGATTCAGAATTTATACCAGCCTTAAAAGAATTAAATGGATTTAGTCATCTTCAAACCATCTGGTGGTTTAGTGATTTTGAAGCAAATCATTTTCGAAAGAATTTAATCACAGAACAACCCTATAAAAGTTCGCCTAAGGAGATGGGAATCTTTGCGACTAGATCTCCGATTCGTCCCAATCCACTTGCTTTAACCGTTGTTGAAGTCATTGAAATCGATTATGCTAAAGGAATTATTTACATTCCATATACTGATGCCAACAACGGAACACCAATTTTAGATATCAAACCCTATACACCAAGTTTGGACAAAGTAGAGAATGTTAAGGTTCCTACGTGGTGTAATCACTGGCCACATAATTTAGAAGAGTCCGCAAATTTTGCTTGGGAAAACGAATTTAATTATTAGTAGTATAATATATGAAAACATGCTGATTTTGCTAAAAAAGCCTGAATGTGTGAAACAACATCTACAGAAATAAGCTACAAAATACGGAAATTAAAACAACAATTTCAATATTTTGTAGCTTAACATGTTTAGTCCAAACTTCTTCTCTCAAATTTCTTGCTAGTTTAAAATAGTCGTTAAAAAGTTAC
The DNA here is from genome assembly GCF_054871725.1 of Enterococcus sp. LJL99. NCBI lineage: Bacteria > Bacillati > Bacillota > Bacilli > Lactobacillales > Enterococcaceae > Enterococcus > Enterococcus sp. LJL99. The sequence goes on along the minus strand of NZ_JBTXLT010000010.1, from coordinate 116,641 downwards.
TTTTGAGACCTCATAGCCTTTTTGTTGTAGCAACTCTACTAATCCCTCTTTTTCGCCTACATGCGCATTTCCTACAGCAATAAAACTTTGATTTTCATTTTCTAAATATTGTGGTAGTTTTTCAGCCCATGTTTTATTTCTAGAGATATTAATTACTTGATTTTGTTCCTCCGTTGTACCAGATGTTCCTCCTACTCCATCGATATACTCTTGTATTGCTGCGACATTACTTGAAGAAGCCATATTTTCTTCTCTAGTCATTAAGGTATCCACCCAGTCATTGATATCTTCAGGTAATTCATTAGATTGTTTTGATATTTCATTTTGAAACTGCTTAGTTTCCAGTGCAATTTTCTTTTGATTCGTCTTTTTCTGATGTTCAAGCATCAGTTGATTTTCAACACCATATTGCGAAGCTACCTGTAGATCAAAATCGTCAGATGATGCGCTCATTGCATTAGTAAAGAGAAACATTGAAAGTCCATAACGATTTAATTGAGCAACTTTTTCCTCTGTCAAATCATAACTAGCTAAAATCGTTTGAAACTTTTTCCGTGTTTCCTCAGACATTTTTTCTGTCAATGGTGTATCTGATATCATGCTTGAAGTAGTCTCTTCAACGGAGGCTTCGTCGTCGTCGTTTATTTCAGTGATGAAGTTTTCAGTTTTGTTTAAATCCGTAAGTATTTTTTCTGGAAAAGGGTACATTTCTTCTTTACCAATATGGATAGTTCCTAGTAAATATCCTTTGACTTCGCCATCTTTCTTAATCTCATAATATGGCCAATTTACATTTACTTCTTCAGCTTTTTTAACTACTTTTTCTGTACTAGTAGATGCTTCTGTTTGCACTTTTTTGGTCTCGTTTTTTTTTTGAGCAACCGCCAATCACCATACTTGTAATTAAAACACAAATACCTACAATAACTATTTTTTTCATTCAAAAACCCACTTTCTTTTTATCTGTTAATTAGTTTAGCAATATAAAATATGGATTTTAATTTTTTTCCTTAAACGGTTAAAATTTATGCTTAAATGGTTTAGTAAGGAGTGGCATAAGACAAAAATTGGTAAAAAGAATTAAGGCATTTAAGTTTCCTTTAAGGTTTCGCTGATACACTTAATTTATCTCTTCATTCATTTAGACGAATGATTTGAAATGAATCACTAATCAAATGGTTTTTATTGCATATCTACAACATTTATTGATAGAATGGAAGTATCAAATAGAATGAGGTGTCGCTTATGTCTAAACGCGTTATTATTATGCATTTTGAAGTGGAAAGTCAAGCATATCAAGGATTCTCTGAAATAAAAAAATTGTATGCAGAACGGCAAATCAAGGGAGAACAAATGGCCGTCGTTACTCATGTGAATCAAGGAAATCATCAGTTTAAAATCGATGATTTTATTGACTTTACTGGAAACAACAATACCTCAAAAGATAGTCTAATCGGTATGTTAATTGGTATTTTAGGCGGACCGCTAGGAATATTACTTGGCTGGTTTGCTGGTAGCCTATATGGTGCGAGTAAAGATGCAAAAGAAATCAAAGGGGCGCAAACTGTTTTTGAACATGTAACTGAACGAATCGGTTCTGGTGAAACAGGTCTGATATTGATTGCTGACGAAGAGGATAATCGCCCATTAAATCATTTGATTATGAATCAATTAGGTGGCGAAATCACTCGTTTAGACTTTGAAGACGTTGAGCAAGAGTTGAAAGACGCTGCTGAGGTTGAAAAAGAAACAAAAGATTCAGCTCATAAATCTTGGGATGATAAAAAGAAAGATACTGAAACAAATTAAAATCAGTTTTTTTCTCTTATAAATTATTTGTACTTAATTACCTGAATTTGATTTATCAATAAAAAAAATAGCGTGAAAGTGAGGAGGTCTTGATCCCTCACTTTCTTTTTCTAAAAAAAGGATGTGGGTAAAATGTTGAAAATACTTGTAGTTGAAGATGATGAAATTTTATCAGATAGTATTTGTGAAATTCTAGCCGAAGTTGGCGAAATCGAGCAAGTTTATAATGGAGATGATGCTCTTTATGAAGGGGAACGAGGAATTTATGATCTTATCGTTTTAGATTTAATGTTACCTATGCTTTCTGGTGAAGAAGTTTTAAGTGCCCTTCGAAAAAAAGAAATCTATACACCGGTATTAATTCTAACTGCTAAAGATGGCTTGCAAGATAAAGTAAATGGGTTTAAAAACGGCGGAGACGATTATTTAACAAAACCATTTCATCGAGAAGAATTATTACTACGAACGCAAGCTTTGGTTCGTCGATCATTAGGTATGAATGGTAAAAATGAATTGGAAATTGCTGGCTTAAAAGTAGATTTGGATAGTCGGCAAGTACACTATAATGAACAAGAAATCATTCTACAGGGAAAAGAATTTGAATTGTTGCATTACTTCATGCAAAATAAAGGACGAATTATTACGAAAGATCAATTATTTGATCGTATTTGGGGATTTCAATCGGATACAACGTTAACTGTTGTTGAAGTTTATATGAGTAATTTGAGAAAGCATTTAAAACCATTTGGCATTGATAATTGGATTAAAACTTTAAGAAATGTCGGTTATTTGTTTGAACCACAAAAAGGATGAGTGATATGAATAAAAAATTGGATGGACGACAACGAATTCGTTACTTCTTAATGAATTTACTTTCTTTTGCAAGTATTTTCATCATTTTAGGGATTATTGTTTTCCAATTATTGCAAACATCGATTTATAGTTCGGTTGATCAAGACTTACAGCGCTGGTCACAAGATAAAAATTTTATTGAACGCCAATTACTCAAATCCTTGAATTCTGATGGTGAACCGCCTATGGGTGGCGGTGCCTTTAAAAATATGCCTCCCAATAATTTTCAACAACAAGTAATCCTTTGGTCAAAAAACGGCGAAATCATCAATGAATCTGAGTTAGGATCAAGAGTGTACGATTTTCAGAATTTAACGCTTTCTACGAAAGAGACGAATAAAATTGTTTCTATTCAAACGAAAGATAGTAATGATCGTAGTTTAGATTTTCGTTCAATTACTATTCCTATAGAAGATAATGAGACTGTTGCATATATTCAAATTTTAGTTAATACAGATCCTATAAAAGGAACAATTGAACAAGTCAAGAAAATTTTGATTATCTGTATGCTTATTTTTGGCTTACTATCAATTGGTCTTAGTTACTTACTATCGAAATGGTCTATGCGTCCGATTCTGATTTCATGGAAGAAACAACAAGAGTTTGTTGAAAATGCTTCTCATGAATTACGAACACCACTTACAATCATCCAAGCCAAGCTAGAAAAACTTTTTACTCGACCAAATCACACAATTATGGAAGAATCAGAAACAATTGCGCTATCCCTTAATGAGGTGCAACGCTTAAGTCAATTAACAAACGATCTTTTATTGCTTGCACGCTCAGATTCTAATACTTTAACAATCGATAAAGAACCTGTTCAAATCAATCAATTTTTAACAACCGCTTTGCAGCCTTATGATGAATTAGCAACCGCCGAAGGAAAAACATTTTTCTTTGAATTGGGTGAGGAGCATACAGTGAAAATCGATCGTAAAAGAATTCATCAATTGTTGATTATTTTACTGGATAATGCATTGAAATATACAACAACTGGCGAAAAAATCACTGTATATTCAGCAGTAAAAAATGGCGAATGGATATGCAAAATTATGGATACAGGTTTAGGAATCGATGATGAGAAGAAAAAAGCCGTTTTTGAGCGTTTTTATCGTGGCGAGCAATCTCGTAATCGAAAAACAGGAGGCTACGGTATTGGTTTATCCATTGCTAAATGGATTATTGATGTGCATAAAGGAAAGATTGAATTAACGGATACTCTTCCAAAAGGGACAACAGTGGTCGTTCGATTACCAATAAAATAAATATTATTTGCTAAACTTGCTTCTTTCTTCTAAAATAAAGAAAACAGAGAAAGATAGGGAATTCATGGATATACAATTTTTAGGAACAGGTGCTGGTGTACCAGCGAAACATAGAAATGTAACAAGTATCGCATTAAGACTTCTAGATGAAAGAAATGCAGTATGGCTATTTGATTGTGGCGAAGGTACGCAATTGCAAATTTTAAAAAGTACGATTCGTCCTAGAAAGATAGAAAAAATTTTTATTACACATTTACACGGGGATCATATCTTTGGTTTGCCTGGTTTATTGAGTAGTCGCTCTTTTCAAGGTGGAGAGGAACCTTTAGATATTTATGGTCCCGTAGGTATTGAATCATTTATACGAACGGCTCTTAAAATTTCAAAAACTAAACTAGCTTATAAACTGAATATTATTGAAATCAACGAAGGTGGAGAAGTATTTAAGGATAAGCAATTTAGCGTTTCTTGCTTACCGTTAGATCACGGGATTACAAGTTTTGGTTACCGAATTGAAGAAGCGGATCATGAAGGGGAATTACAAGTAGATAAATTAGCTGCTTTGGGTGTTCCTTCTGGTCCTATTTACGGAAAAATCAAAAGCGGTGCATCAGTTGAATTACCTGATGGCCGTGTGATTAACGGAAAAGACTTTGTTGGTCAAAAGAAAAAAGGTCGCATCGTAACAATTTTAGGTGATACACGCAAAACAGCTAACAGTGTTCTTTTAGCTAAAGGGGCAGATCTTTTAGTTCATGAAAGTACATTTAATAAAAATGAAACAAAAATGGCAAAAGCTTATTTTCATTCTACGACTCATCAAGCGGCAGAAGTCGCGCAGGAAGCAAAGGCAAAACAATTGATTCTAACACATATTAGTGCACGGTATTTAACGGGTGATATTATTGAATTGGAAAATGAAGCGAAAGAACTTTTCGTGAATACAAAAGCTGTAAAAGATATGGATGTTATTGAAATACCCTTTGTTACAAATTAAGGAGGAAAAAAGATGTTTAAGCAAACCGATTTGAATGATAAAATCGTCGTAGTAACTGGTGGCTCAGCTGGTTTAGGAGAGCAAATTTGTTACGAAGCGGCCAAAAAAGGCGCAATTGTTGTTGTCTGCGCACGCAGAATCAACTTAATCGGAAAAGTTAAAGAAAAATGTGAAGAATTAAGCGGAAAAGAAGCTTTTTCATTCCAATTAGATATTGCCAATCCCGAAAATGTTGAAGCTGTTTTTGAAAAAATTATTACTGAAGTTGGTCAAGTCGATATTTTGGTAAATAATGCAGGCTTTGGAATCTTTGAAAACTTTTTGGAAATGGATTTATCAAAGGCAAAAGAAATGTTTGAAGTAAATGTTTTAGGGATGATGGTGTTTACACAAAAAGTAGCTCTACAAATGGCTGAAAGAAAGTCAGGACACATTATTAATATTGCTTCTATGGCTGGAAAAATGGCTACCGTTAAATCGACAGCATACTCTGCTACGAAATTTGCTGTATTAGGTTTTTCAAATGCTTTACGTCTAGAGTTAAGACCTTTAGGAGTCTCAGTAACCACAGTTAATCCAGGACCGGTTGCGACAGATTTCTTTGAGCATGCGGATCCATCAGGAACGTATTTAGAATCAGTAGGAATGATTGTTTTAGAACCTAATAAGCTAGCGCAAGAAATTGTTGCTAGTATGGGAACATGCAAACGAGAAATCAATCGTCCGAGAATTTTGGAAGGTGCTTATCGGTTCTATACATTATTCCCGCATATCGGTGATTTTTTAGCTGGCGGAATAATGAATAAAAAGTAAATTAGGAGAATGAGTAATGAAAAATCAATGGCGTGTTTTTATTGGACTTTTTTTAGTGTTAATCGTTGTTATATTTGCTGTAATGAATAATCAACAAGTTCCTGTTAATTTTGGATTTGCTAAAATAACGGGACCATTGATTATGATTATTTTAGGATCAGCAATAATTGGTGCGATTGTGGGATTGATTGCTTCAACTTCTACGATGTGGCAACAAAAAAAGGAAATAAAAAAACTTGAAAAAGAAACAGAGATGTATAAGAATGAATCTTCAAAACTAGCTAGTGAAGAAGCGGATAAAGTAAAACGTGAATATGAAAATCAATTGGCTGAGTTACAAGCTAAATATGATGCGGTAAGTCAAAATATTCCTACAGAATCTGAAGAACCTGAAATTTCAGAAAGTAGAGTGGATCGTTTTACGAAGCCAAGAAATAACGAATAAAATAGTTGATTTAAAAAGCTGAAATTCATAAATTGAACGAATAATGAGTAAGTTGGACCAAGACAGCTAACTTTATATTCAGAATCATTTTATGGTATTGGCTTTTTTTATAGTTTACTGGAACAAAAACAATACTTCCCCATTTCTCAGTGATAACCGCTTTTGTCCTAGCATCCATGATTAACAGAACGTGAAATGAATCACCAATCATTTTAAGTACGAACCTTTTGTTTTTTACCACTATTTGTTATAATTGTTTGGTTGGGAGTGATCTCGTGAAAAAATCAAAATATACATGGCGTTTACAAGAAAAAATAGCCTTACCAAATGAGTTTATAGAATTGCTAGCAAGTGAAAATATTAGTTCTTTGCTCGGGCAAATTCTTTGGCATAGAGGCATCCAAACGCAAGAGTCATTGGAAAAATTTCTGCATCCTACAGTTGATAATCTCTATGATCCATTTCTAATTTACGAGATGGATAAAGCGATTGAACGAATTCAATTAGCAGTTGAACAAGGAGAACAGATTCTCGTTTATGGTGATTATGATGCGGATGGCATTACAAGTACAACTGTTATGAAGGAAGCAATCGAATTAATCGGTGGCGAAGTGGACTACTTTTTACCAAATCGTTTCATTCATGGTTATGGACCAAATAAAGCTGTTTTTGAAGAAAAGATTCAAGCTGGGACTCAATTAATCATTACTGTGGATAACGGGGTTGCTGGACACGAAGCACTTCAGTATGCTTTTGATCAAGGAGTCGATGTTATTGTAACAGACCATCATGAACTACCTGAAGAACTTCCAAATGCTTACGCTATCATTCATCCTAAACATCCTAAAGGTTCTTATCCGTTTGGTGATTTAGCAGGTGTTGGAGTAGCATTTAAAGTAGCGACCGCTTTACTCGGAGAACTACCAGCGGAATTTTTGGATTTAGTAGCTATTGGTACAATTGCTGATTTAGTTTCTTTAACTGATGAAAATAGAATTTTAGTTAAAATGGGCTTAGATATCATTCGAACAGGAGAAAGAATCGGTTTGGATTATCTAATTCAACTAGCTGAATTAAGAAAAAATACAATCAGTGAAGAAAACATTGGCTTTACAATTGGGCCAAGATTAAATGCCTTAGGAAGATTAGGAGATGCAAGTCCAGGCGTTGAGTTATTAACGACTTTCGATGAAGAAGAAGCGCAAAAAATTGCTGAACAAATCAATCAACAAAATGAACAACGCAAAGAAATTGTTGCACAAATTACGAAAGAAGCGTTTCAAATGCTTCAGCCAGATGAAAGTGTCCACATCTTAGCTAAAGAAGGATGGCATGAAGGAGTCTTAGGAATCGTGGCTGGACGTATTATGCAAGAGACTGGCAAACCTACGATTGTTTTGACTATTGATTCAAAGAACCAAACCGCTAAGGGCTCTGGACGAAGTGTTTCTGCCCTAAATTTATATGATTGTTTAGCTGAGATTCGTGAGCTTTTTATTCATTTCGGTGGACATCATATGGCTGCTGGGATGACCTTGCTCGTTGAAAATATAGCCAAAGTAAAAGAACATCTAAACAATTATATAAAACTAAATGAAATTGACTTATCTCAAGGACAAGAATTGATAATTGATGAAACGTTAAAAGTAGAAGAGGCGACATTATCATTTATTCAACAACTAAAAGTGCTTGCTCCTTTTGGAACTGATAATGCGATTCCCACTTTTCTTTTTGAACAAATTCGTGCAAAACAAGTGAAACAAATCGGTGCGGATAAAACACATTTGAAATTCCAGTTAGAACAAGACAGTGCCTTGCTTGATGGTATAGCTTTTCAAATGGGGAATCAAGCAGACGAATTAAGTGATGGAATGATTGATGTATCTGGTCAACTTAGTATTAATGAATGGAATGGCAATAAAAAACCTCAACTGATGGTTAATGATTTTTCGATTGAAGGAAAGCAACTTTTTGTCCTTCGTGGAAAAGCCAATTTACAAAAACAAATACCCGAAGAAGGGTCTTTGTATATTTATTTTTCAAAAGAAAATGAAGCACTCGTTAATGGGAACCAGATTGACTCATTACTTTTTAGTTCTTTGGAAGAAACTTTAAAAGAAATTCAAGTGAAACAAACACAACAATTGATTTTTGTCGATTGTCCTGATGATCAAGAAATTATTAGAGAATTGGTCTTGGCTGCTAACATTCAAAGGGTTTATCTAATGGCAATTTCTCAAGAAGAAGCTTTTCTTACGGGTGTCGGTACTCGTGATCAATTTGCGCGTTTGTATAAATTTGTGATGGAACAAAAGCAGGTTGATGTCAGGTATAAGCTCGGTGAAGTAGCAAAATACTTACAAATTCAAGAAAAATTATTAATTTTTATGATTAAGGTGTTTTTTGACTTAGGATTTGTTACAATAGAAAACGGTGTTTTAACAAAAGTAGAGACTCCAGCTAGTCGTCCATTAACAGATAGTCAAGTTTATCAATTACGTTTAAAAAAAATAAAAACGGAAGAATTTCTGTTGTACAGCGATCGTGATGTATTAGCACAGTGGCTGTGGAACAAGGAGGAAAATAACGAATGAATTTAAAAGATTATATTGCGAGCATTCCTGATTATCCAGAGAAAGGAATTATTTTTCGAGATATCTCACCACTTATGGCAAATGGAGATGCGTATCGAGAAGCAACAAAACAAATTGTTGATTACGCAAAAGAAAAAAGAATCGATATGGTTGTTGGACCAGAAGCTCGAGGGTTTATTGTCGGCTGTCCAGTAGCGTATGAGTTAGGTGTTGGTTTTGCTCCAGTACGTAAAAAAGGAAAATTGCCACGAGAAACAATCGAAGTCAGTTATGATTTGGAATATGGAACAGATACTTTGACCATTCATAAAGATGCTATTCAACCAGGACAACGCGTTTTAATCTGTGATGATTTATTAGCCACTGGGGGAACAATTAAAGCGACCATCGAATTAGTTGAAGCATTGGGCGGAGTTGTTTGTGGCTGTGCTTTCCTAATTGAATTGAAAGAACTTCATGGTAGAGATAAAATCGATGGATATGAAATTGTTACTTTAATGGATTATTAAAAATTGACAGAAAAGAGCTTTAAGGATGGAAAACAATCCTTAAAGCTCTTTTCTTACTCTTTTGATTTAGGGATATTTCCTGTAAGCATATTGTTGCCGATCTTTTCTTTTTTGAGATTGCATGTATCTTTTTTCATCCCATAGCATAAACCAAAAAATAAATAGTGGTGTCACAATCAATAAAGCAGCTTGTATCCCTAGAGTACCTAGTAAAATCCCTATAATTAAAACGAAAAATAAGAAAGCGCCTCGACGTAAACTTTTCATTAATCTTCACCTCATCATTAATAAATAATAACGAACATTTGTTCTTGATTCTATTATACGAATGTTTGTTCGGTTTGTAAAGAAAAAAATAAAAAGAATGAAACAAAAGTAAAAATCACTTTGTTGTTTCATTCTTAAAAGATGACTAACTTAGTAGCATTCTCAAGTGAAAAATAGAATTGAAAAATACATAAAACCAGCACCCATCATAACAAAAATATGCCAAACAACATGCATGAAACGAACATTTTTCAAGCTATAGAAAGCTGCACCAAGTGTATAAGAAACGCCACCAGCTACAAGTAAAGAAATACCAATAGGACCTAACGACTCATATAATGGCTTAGCGGCTGTTAAACAAAGCCATCCCATAATAATATAAATAACTGTCGAAACATGTTTTACAGTTTGTTGTTTATGTAAAGTCAAAGATTTATAGACCACACCACAAACCGCCATCAACCAGATTAGAGAGAACAATGTCCAACCAAGCCATCCTCGAATACTAAGTAAACAAAACGGGGTATAGCTTCCCGCAATCAATAAGAAAATAGAACTGTGATCAAATACTTGGAAAACTTTTTTAGCTTTAGTAAAAATCAAACTATGGTAAAGCGTTGAAGCTAAAAATAATAAAATCAGAGTTGAACCATAGAGTGCATAAGAGACCACGTGAACAGCTGAACCTAGTTTGGCTCCTTTTACTAATAAAATAATTAACCCAGCAATGCTTAAGCCGGCACCGATTCCGTGAGTAACAGCATTCAAGACTTCATTAACAATTAAATATTTTCTAGAGAATTTTACATTTTCCAATAAATCATCTTCCTTCATTTAATATTGGTGAAAAAAAATCTTTTGTCTGTTATACTATATAAAGATATTTAGCCTCAAAGATAGTTTACCACGAAATGAGGTTGTTTTTAAAGGAAGAGTGATGAAAATTATGACAAATGTTAAAATTGTAACGGATTCTTCATGTACGATGTGTAAAAGTGTACGGGATGATTTAAATATCCACATGATTCCACTATCTGTAATGATTGATGGGGTGGTTTACAGCGATGATGATTATTTAGACGGCAATAAATTTATGGAAATGATGGCAAATGCTAAAACCTTACCTAAAACAAGTCAGCCTCCAATCGGAGAATTTGTTGAGTTGTACGACAAATTAGGTGCAGATGGTAGTGAAGTCATCTCAATTCATATGACAGCCGCATTGAGCGGAACTGTCGAAGCAGCCCGACAAGCTAGTAATTTAAGTTCAAGTAAAGTAACTGTCATTGATAGTGATTTTACCGATCAAGGGATGTCATTTCAAGTGATTAGTGCAGCGAAGCTCGCTCAAAATGGGGCCGATACAGCCGAAATATTAGCTGAGATTCAACACGTCAAAGAGCAAACGAAACTCTTTATCGGTATTTCGACTTTGGATAATTTAGTCAAAGGGGGTCGAATTAGTCGAGCTACAGGATTGCTTTCAAATATTTTCAACATGAAAGTTGTAATGGAGCTTACCAATACGGAACTGGTTCCAGTGGCTAAAGGACGTGGTATGAAAACATTCACTAAGTGGTTTGATGACTTAAAAACAGAATTAAGTAAACTCAATATTCGCTATATTGGTATTTCTCATGCAGATGGACTAGAATTAGCGAACAGTTTTAAAGAAGGCTTACAAGTTTTGTTCCCTGAAATGGATATTCCTGTTTTACACACGAACCCAGTTATTGCCACACATACAGGTAAAGGTGCCTTTGCTATTATGTATTGCACTGAGTAGCAGCTAAGAACACTATCGAATGATTTTTTATTCCCAAGCTATAGAATAACTAGAGACTTACTAGAAATAAATCAGAAGCAGCTACCTACCTATATGTTTAGGCTGTCTGTTTATTTCTCAAAAAGAGTATTGAAACTTAAGAAATAAGCTGAAGTCCACGGAAATTGCTCTTTATTTATTTTTGTGGATTTCAGCTTATTTCGGAACTCTTAAGTAAGCTAGGCTAAAAAAATATTTGACTTTTTAAATGAAAGATAGGTGATTAAAATTAAACGTTTTTTTAAAGACAACTACTCAAGTTTTCTTTTTTTTCTAATTTCAGGAATAGGAATTTTTCTTGTGTTATTACTTACTATTCCTAAAGCTCAACCTCTTTTAATTTCTACTGTTGATCAAGCGGATACTTCAAATAACAAAGAAGTCATCCATTACGTTGCGATTGGTGATTCATTAACCGAAGGGATCGGCGATTCGACAAACTCTGGTGGATTTGTTCCATTAGTGTCTAGAGATTTAGAAAAGCAATTGGGACTTAATGGGGTTCAAGTGGATAATTTTGGTAAGAATGGAGATCGAAGTGATCAAATTCTTAAAAGGATCAAGAAAAATGAAGAGATTCAAAAAAGTATCGCTTCAGCAGATGTGATTACGCTAACGTTTGGCGGAAATGATTTAATGAAAGTTGTAAAGGGTGATATTTTTTCATTAACCGAAAAATCATTTAATAAACCATTAAAAGCCTATCAAAAAGGAGTAAAAAAACTATTAGACGAAGTTCGAACCTATAATGAACATGCACCGATTTATGTTGTCGGTATCTACAATCCTTTTTATCTTTATTTTCCGGAAATATCTGAAATGCAAGATATTGTAAATAATTGGAATAAGGGAACTGAAGAAGTAGTAGATGAATTTTCTAACGCTTATTTTATTCCTATAAATGATTTACTGTATAAAGGTTCTGGTGGAGATGTTGGAATCGTTAGCGATGGGACGATTAGCTCTTCTGAAGCAGCGCAAGATATCACCAATGATGCGCTTTATGAAGAAGATCATTTTCATCCTAATAACTTAGGATACCAAATCATGGCTAGTACTGTGAGAGACGAAATGTTGAAAACGAAAGATCAATGGCTTCCAAAAGAAACGAGCGTGAAAAAATGACAGATGAAAAAGTAACTGAAAAAGCAAAGACAACAAAGAAGAAAAAACAAAGATCACTCAAAGAACCAAAAGTTGAAAACAAAAAGAACTTAAATAAATGGAAAGTCGCTTTTTTAATTCTTGCTGGATTAGTGCTAGGTTCACTTTTGTTTTTTACAATTAGAGTCACTCAAATTCGTGAACCAAATCTAACAAAGACAGAAACAATTGCTGAAAAAGATGGTACGCCTGTTCTAAGTGTGCAGTCAAACAAAAAGCAAGTCAATGCTTTGATTGATTTTTACTTAGAAGATTTTCAAAAGGGTTCAGATATTAAATATCAATTCTATTTAGAGAATGAAGCCCTTCTTAATGGAACGTTTGACGTATTAGGCCATCCTATTCAATTTTATTTATATTTTGAACCCTATGTCATGGATAATGGAAATGTTCAATTAAAAGCTAAAAGCTTATCTTTAGGAACATTGGGTTTACCTATCAAAGAAGTATTGAAATTTGTTCAACGAGACTATAAATTACCAAAATGGGTTGAAGTAGCTCCGGATGAAAAAACAATTTTATTACGCTTAGATCAATTTCAAATGCAAAATGGCTTATTCTTACGAGCAGAAAAAATTAATTTAGTAGATGATGAAATTTCCATGAATATTTATTTGCCTAAAGAAACAATAAAAGAGAGCCAAACAACAGAATCATCATCAGAATAAATGGAGGGTAATTATGACTGAAATAGCAATTTTCGCAGGTGGATGTTTTTGGTGTATGATTCAGCCCTTTGATACATTACCAGGAATTGTTTCAATAGTATCTGGTTACACAGGTGGGCATGTACCAAATCCTTCTTATAAACAAGTATTAAGTGGAGAAACAGGTCATACAGAAGCAGTCAAGATTGAATATGACCCTCAACTTATGTCTTATGATCAATTAGTAGAAATTTATTGGCAGCAAACAGACCCAACAGACGCGTTAGGACAGTTTGAAGATCGTGGGGATAATTATCGTCCAGTGATTTTTTATACTACCCAAGAGCAAAAAGAAATTGCTGAAAAAAGTAAAGCTGAGCTACAGAAAAAAGCACGATTCGATCGACCAATCGTTACTTTGATTGAACCAGCACAAACATTTTATCCTGCGGAAGAATACCATCAAGATTTTTATCAAAAAGATCCTGACCGTTATGCGCAATCAAGTGCTAGAAGAAAAAAATTTATAAAGGAAAATTGGTGAATTAATGAGAAGAAGTTTTTACCACTACTTAATGACCTTACGGGCACCACACAAAAATGAAGAAACCGAGTTTGCTAATCATGCATTTAAAGATATTCAATTTCCAAAGCAATCTGAAGACTATCACGAGCTATCTTCTTATCTAGAGATGAATACAGATTATTTATCAACGATGACGGTTTTTGATGATTTATGGGAAAAATACGTAGAAAATAATAAATAATTCAAATAAAAGTTGCGGGATGGAAAATAACGCCTTACAAAAGAATTTGTTTACTGAAAAAGTAATTAAAAAAACAGAATTTTTTTTGATTTTCCTCCCAGCTTTTTTTATTTGTGGTAAACTTAATTTCATGTGAAAGAATTTTAAGAAAAGAGAAGATAAATGAAAAATAAAAAGAGAGTAGTTCCTTATTATCAATATATTATTTCCTTAATTTGTGTGGCTTTCCTATGTGGTGGTAGCGCGTATATTTATTTTGACCGAAAATTCAATCAGTACGCAGCTTCTTCGCCTGGTGGAGATTTCAAAAAAATCGAGAGTTTATACAATGAAATCCATAGTAATTATGTTGGTAAAATAGATGATCAAGCCTTGATTAACGGGGCTTTAAAAGGGATGACCAATGCTTTAGATGATCCATATTCAACCTATTTGGATATTCCAGAGGCAAACGAACTAAATAATAGTTTGTCTGGCAGTTTCGAAGGAATCGGAGCAACCATGACAATGATAAATGATTTGCCTGCAGTTGCACAAGCACCTATTGAGGATTCTCCTGCTGAAAAAGCTGGTCTAAAAACTGACGATACGATTCTTAAAATTGATGGTGAATCAACAGATGGTTTAACTTTAAGTGAAGTTGTAACCAAAATAAGAGGAGAAAAAGGAACAGAAGTTAAACTAACAATCCTTCGTGGTGAAGATACCTTTGATGTCAATATCACACGAGATACTATCCCAATTAAAACAGTCAGTGGAACAATTGATGATCATGAAAAAACGGTTGGAAATATTAGAATTACAACATTTGGTGAAAATACTTATGAAGAACTACAAGAGGCGATTAAGAAATTAAGAAAAGAAGGCGCAACCTCCTTTGTTATTGATTTACGTCAAAATCCTGGCGGGTTACTGAATCAAGTTGAACAGATGGCAAGCATGTTTTTAGAAGATGGGGAAACAATTGTTCAATTCGAAGATAAAGATGGCAATAAGTATGAAGATGTTGCCTCAAAACAACTTGATGATGGGTTTAAAGTAACTGAACCAACTGTTGTTTTAGTTGATGAAGGTAGTGCCAGTGCCTCAGAGATTTTTGCTGCAGCATTGAAAGAGTCTGGTAATAAAAAGGTTATTGGCACAAAAACGTTTGGTAAAGGTACTGTTCAAAATATCAAAAATCTTAGTGACGATAGTGAGTTGAAGTTAACGATTTTAAAATGGTTAACTCCTGATGGTGAATGGATTCACGAAAAAGGCTTAGAACCTTCAATCGAAGCCGATTATCCTGAGTATGCTTACCTAAATCCAATATCAAAAGACAAAGTTTTAAAAGTGGGGGATTCATCAGACGTCATTAAAAATGTAAATAAAATTCTTAAAGCTCTTGATTATGATGTTAATGGTGATTCTGCTGATTTTACAGAACAGACAAAGGCAGCAGTCAGTGATGTTCAAAAGAAAAATGATTTACCAGTTACAGGGGAAATCGACAATGATACCGCTGAAAAAATCGAAGAAGAATTAGGTAAAAAAATTACTGAAAATGATAATGCCTACAAAAAAGCAATAACAGAATTAAAAAAAGAAAAAAAATAGAAATATAACTGAAATAATCCTTTTTATATGACTATTTCACCTTAAATATCTATTATTTTTAAAACTTAAATAAACTATGTTAGAAAACTAAAGTGACAACTAGTTTTGTAATCTCATTGGAACTCATCATCAGAGACGGTTTCTTCGTTGATTACTAACTAAATTCCAAAAAACTCGAATGCTTCAATCTTTTTCAGTCATTTCTAGAAAAAAACTAACTCAAGGAGGGAACCGACGAAACTAATGAAAAAAAACAAAAATTATGTCGGAAAATTTATTTTCTTTTTAAAATTATTAATTCCTTCACTTGTTCTTTTCTTTATATTAAGAGGTTTTATTTTTATTCCTGTTCCAGTTGATGGAAACTCAATGGAAAAAACATTGTCTCAAGGTGATATGATTGTCATGGAAAAATTTACTTCAATTAAACGATTTGATGTCATTGTTTTTCAATTACCAAATGGAGCAATTTACATAAAACGAGTAATTGGCATGCCTGGAGATACAATCAGTTATCAAGCAGATCAACTTTATGTAAATGGACAACCTGTTGCTGAAGATTTTTTAGAAAAAAACAAGGGAAATGATCATAAAAAGGTTCCATATACGACTAATTTTGATTTAAAAGAATTAACGAATGAAGAAGTATTAGATAAAGATAGTTATTTTGTATTGGGAGATAATCGGCGAATGTCTAAAGATAGTCGTTCTTTTGGTCCAGTCGAAAGTAAGTATATTTTAGGTAAAGCTCAATTTGTTTATTACCCCATACAACACATGAAATTTATACCAAGATAGGTGAGAATATGACAATACAATGGTTTCCTGGACATATGGCGAAAGCCCGCAGAGAAGTTTCTGAAAAAATAAAATTTGTAGATATCGTTTTTGAATTAGTCGATGCTCGATTACCCATCTCCTCTAGAAATCCGATGATGGATCAGCTGGTTCAACATAAAGCACGGTTAATTTTATTAAATAAAGGCGATCTAGCAGATAAAGAACAAAATCGAAAATGGCAACAATATTTCCAAGCGAAAGGGTATCATACCTTGGTTATTAACGCTCAACAAAATCAAGGTGTGAACAAAATTGTTCCAGAGGCAAAAAAAGCATTAAAGGAAAAATTAGAACGTGAAAAAGCAAAAGGATTAAAACCACGCCCGATCCGAGCAATGTGTATAGGGATCCCGAATGTTGGAAAATCAACGTTGATGAATCGATTGATAGGAAAAAAAATTGCTCAAACTGGTAATAAACCGGGAGTAACAAAGGGGCAACAATGGATTCGTTCAGGTTCAGAATTAGAATTATTGGATACACCTGGAATTTTATGGCCGAAATTTGAAGACGAAGAAATTGGTCGGAAATTAGCGCTGACGGGAGCAATCAAAGATCAACTTCTACATTTAGATGATTTGGCTATTTATGGCTTATCTTTTTTCAATCAATTCTATCCAGCACGCCTACAAGAACGCTATAAATTAACCGATGACGAGCTTTTATTAGACGCTCCAGAACAATTGATGTTGATTGCTAAAAAAAGAGGTTTTAGAGATGACTATGAACGAGCAAGTGAAATGGTTATACAAGAAATTCGTAGTGGGAAATTAGGTCCATATACGTTGGATCGTTGGGAAGAATTAGGAGTAGATTTAAATGAAGAATGAGTCGATTCAAGCAATAAAGGAAGCATTAGCTAGCGTTGAATCTAAAGAAGATCAGCGCCTTGCTTTGTGGCGTTCTGATCAACGAGCTGGCGTTCAACAAGCACTTAAACAATGGGAGCGACGAATGCTTCGACATGAAAAAGAACAGGCTCTATTTGAAGAGATGTGCTATTTCGAAAAACAAGCTAAAGCGCAAAACTATCACGCAATTGCGGGAATCGACGAGGTCGGACGAGGTCCTCTGGCTGGTCCAGTTGTCGCTGCTGCAGTCATTTTACCTGAAGATTTTGTTTTACTTGGAGTCAATGATTCTAAAAAATTGTCTGCTAAAAAAAGAGAAGAGCTTTATGAAACGATTCAAAAAGAAGCTATTTCGATTGGCATTGGAATTGTTGATCATCAAACCATTGATCAAGTAAATATCTACCAAGCTACTAAATTAGCAATGATTCAAGCAATCGAACAATTATCAATAAAACCAGATTATTTATTGATTGATGCGATGAAACTTGAGGTACCAATTCCACAAGAGAATCTAATCAAAGGAGATGCTCGTTCTATTTCCATTGCTGCTGCTAGTATTATTGCCAAAGTCTATCGAGATCAGCTGATGCAAGATTATGGTCAAAATCACTATCCTGGTTATGGATTTGAATCAAATGCTGGTTATGGGACAAAAGAACATCTTGAGGGACTCAAAAAGATGGGAATTTGTCCTATTCATCGCAAAACATTCGCTCCAATCAAAGACATGATATAAAA
This sequence comes from Enterococcus sp. LJL99, assembly GCF_054871725.1. NCBI lineage: Bacteria > Bacillati > Bacillota > Bacilli > Lactobacillales > Enterococcaceae > Enterococcus > Enterococcus sp. LJL99. The sequence continues at coordinate 98,656 of NZ_JBTXLT010000010.1, read as the reverse complement.
AATAAAAAAACCTTATTTTTGCGAATACTTATCATAAGAGAGTATTAATGAAAGAAGGTTTTTTTTTGAATGCAAAACATCGATCTTTATTATTTAAACTTGTTGTTTGCGAAGGAATTGGGAATATCGGTATTTTAAAAGTACTTAAATTTTTGCTTGAATATCCAAATACAGAAAGATTATCCAAAGAAGAAATTATCCAAATCGCCAATATAACAACCTATTATGAGCGTTTTCTATCCTCATGGGATTATTGGACTGATCAAGAAGAAGAGCTAAAATCATATGAAAATGAACATCAATTTATTACTATTTTAGATCCTGTTTTTCCTACCTATTTAAAACAAATTTATAATTGTCCTGCCATTTTGTTTTATCAAGGAAATATCGAGTTATTGAACAAAAAATTATTATCTTTTGTTGGTTCCAGACAAGCTTCAGCCTCTGGTGTAGCCATGGTTCGACAACTTGTTCCTAAAATAGTTGCTGAAGACTTCGCAATTGTTAGTGGATTAGCTAAAGGAATTGATAGTATCAGTCACCAAGTGGCTATCCAATGTCATGGAGCAACAATTGGTGTTATTGGAACTGGATTAAATGTTTTTTATCCAAAAGAAACAGCTAGTTTACAACAAAAAATGATGCAAGAACAATTGGTTATTAGTGAATATCCAAAAAACGTAGGTCCTAAAAAACATCATTTCCCAATGAGAAATAGAATTATTGCAGGCTTGAGTTTGGGAACCTGCGTGATTGAAGCAAGAGAAAATAGCGGTTCGTTGATTACTGCCCAAGCAGCTCTAGAATATGGTAGAGAAGTTTTTGTCGTACCTGGAGATGTTCCAGCAAACCGCTCAAACGGTTGTCACCACTTGATTCAGCAAGGCGCAAAGTGTACAATTTGTGCGCAAGATATTTTAGATGAAATTAAATTTTTTCGAACATAACTCTACCAATCCTTGACAAATTCCTGTCGAATAGATATGATGAACTACGATTTGTGAGTTTTGTATTATATATAGAAGAAACTCGAAAAACCGAAAGGAGCCACACTTTAAATGGCATATAAATATCTTGTAATAGTTGAATCACCTGCTAAAGCCAAAACGATTGAAAAGTATTTAGGAAGAAACTATAAAGTTGTTGCTAGTGTCGGGCATATTAGAGACTTACCCAAGAGTAAGATGGGAATTGATATAGAAAATAACTATGAACCTCATTACATTTCGATTCGTGGAAAAGGCGATGTAATTAAAAGTTTAAAAGCCGCTGCCAAAAAAGCCGAAAAAGTCTATCTTGCAGCCGATCCGGATAGAGAGGGAGAAGCAATTGCTTGGCATCTTTCTTTCTTATTAGGACTAGACTTAAATGATAAAAATCGTGTAGTCTTCAATGAAATTACGAAAGAAGCTGTAAAAGCAGCCTTTAAAGAACCTCGTACAATCAATGTTGATTTAGTAGATGCGCAACAAGCTCGTCGTATTTTAGACCGTTTAGTAGGCTATTCATTGAGTCCTATTTTATGGCGCAAAGTAAAAAAAGGCTTAAGTGCAGGACGAGTTCAGTCTATTGCGCTCAAAATCATTATTGATAGAGAAAATGAAATCAGAAAATTTATTCCTGAAGAGTATTGGAGCATTGATGGAAACTTTAAAAAAGAAAAGAAAAAATTTAAAGCCAACTTTTGGGGATTAGATGGCAAAAAGAAAAAATTAGCCAACGCAGCTTCTGTTAAAGAAGTGACTGATCGTATCAAAGGGAAAGAATATGAAGTGACTAAAGTCGAGAAAAAGGAACGTAAACGTAATCCTGCATTACCATTTACGACTAGTAGTCTGCAACAAGAAGCAGCTAGAAAACTTAACTTTAGAACACGCAAAACTATGATGGTTGCTCAACAACTTTATGAAGGAATTCCTTTAGGAAAACAAGGTACTGTTGGGTTAATCACTTATATGCGTACAGATTCAACTAGATTAGCTGATTCTGCTAAAAATGAAGCTGCAGATTACATTGAAAAACATTTTGGTAAAGAATATTCAGCACACGGTGGTAGAAAAGTGAAAAACGCGCAAGGTGCTCAAGATGCTCACGAGGCGATCCGTCCATCAAGTGTTTTACGCTCACCACAAGAAATCAAACAATATCTAGATAAAGATCAACTAAAATTATATACATTGATTTGGTCAAGAATGGTGGCTAGTCAAATGACTCCAGCAATTCTTGATACAATGAAAGTAACTTTAGAACAAAATGGCGTTATCTTCATTGCAAATGGTTCAAAAGTGAAATTTAAAGGATTCATGCAAGTTTATGTTGAAGGTCGTGACGATGGTAAAGAAGACAAAGAGAATATTTTACCTGATTTAGTTCGAGGAGACAAAATAACTGCGGTTGATATTGAACCAAAACAGCACTTTACGCAACCACCTGCGCGTTTTAGTGAAGCAACATTGATTCGATCTTTAGAAGAAAATGGCGTAGGCCGTCCGTCAACGTATGCTCCGACATTAGAAACAATCCAACGACGTTATTATGTGAAATTAACGAATAAACGTTTTGAACCAACTGAACTTGGTGAAATTGTAAATTCATTGATTGTAGAATTTTTCCCACAAATCGTTGATGTTCACTTTACTGCTTCAATGGAAGAAGATCTTGATCATATCGCGGATGGACAAGAAAAATGGATTGAAGTAGTCGATCGCTTCTACAAACCTTTTGAAAAAGAACTGACAAATGCCGAAGAAAAGATTGAAAAAATTCAAATCAAAGATGAACCAGCAGGTTTCGATTGTGATCTTTGTGGTCATCCAATGGTCATTAAATTAGGTCGCTATGGTAAATTTTATGCTTGTAGTAACTTTCCAGATTGTCGTAATACCAAAGCGATTGTAAAAGAAATTGGTGTAACTTGCCCTGTTTGTAATGAAGGACAAGTCATTGAACGGAAATCTAAAAAGAATCGCTTGTTCTATGGTTGTAGCCGTTACCCTGATTGTGATTTCACCTCTTGGGATAAACCAATCGGACGTAAATGTCCTAAGTGTGGCAAATATCTTGTAGAGAAAAAAGTTAAGGGTGGCAAACAAGTAGTCTGTATAGATGGAGACTATGAAGAAAACATTCAAAAATAATTTTTTAGACTATAAAGTGTGGCAAGGAATAAATGAAGCAAGTGAAATGTAGGTGAGACAAAGTAAAAATTACTTTTGTCCCAACCTCGTTTGATTTTCTAAAACTAAACAAATGATGGGCCAAAGTCGGAAAGTCAATTGATTTAAATTCATTGACCTAGCTGCAAGGTCAACCCGCAGCAACGGCTTTGCCATGATTACATTAAAGAAATGAGGCTATTATGACAAAATCTGTAACGATTATTGGCGCTGGACTTGCTGGAAGTGAAGCCGCATGGCAAGTTGCCCAAGCTGGAGTTCCAGTCACACTATATGAAATGAGAGGAGTTAAAAAAACTCCCGCTCATCAAACGGACAATTTTGCGGAATTGGTTTGCTCAAACTCATTGCGAGGTAATAATTTGACGAATGCGGTTGGCGTTTTAAAAGAAGAGATGCGTCGCTTAGATTCTATTATTTTAAGTAGCGCGGATAAAACTGCGGTTCCAGCAGGAGGCGCGCTGGCTGTCGATCGAGATACGTTTTCCTTAGAAGTAACCAATCGAATCAAAAATCACCCTTTGATAACGATTAAAAATGAAGAGTTAACAGAATTACCCGAAGGAATCACTATTATTGCTACTGGTCCATTGACGTCAGAAGCTTTAGCGACGAAAATTCAAGAATTTAATGGATCAGAAGGGTTTTATTTTTATGATGCGGCTGCCCCAATTGTTGATAAATCGACAATTGATATGGATAAAGTCTATTTAAAATCTCGTTATGATAAAGGTGAAGCTGCTTATTTAAATTGTCCAATGACAGAAGCTGAATTTACAGCTTTTTATGAAGCGCTAATTGATGCCGAAGTAGTTCCCTTAAAAACATTTGAAAAAGAAAAATTCTTTGAAGGATGTATGCCAATCGAAGTAATGGCAAAAAGAGGGATTAAAACGATGCTATTTGGTCCATTAAAACCAGTTGGATTAGAAGATCCCAAAACGGGGAAAAGACCTTACGCAGTCATTCAATTGAGACAAGATAATGCGGCTGCCTCTTTATACAATTTAGTTGGATTTCAAACTCATTTAAAATGGGGCGAACAAAAACGAGTCTTTCAAATGATTCCAGGGTTAGAAAACGCTGATTTTGTTCGTTATGGTGTGATGCATCGAAATAGTTTTATGAATTCACCAGAGTTATTATTACCAACCTATCAATCTAAAAAAAGACATGACTTATTTTTCGCTGGACAAATGACTGGCGTTGAAGGGTATGTAGAAAGTGCGGCAAGTGGTCTTTTAGCTGGTATAAACGCTGCCCGTCTCGCTAAAGTAGAACAGCCGATGACATTCCCAAGAGAAACAGCGTTAGGTAGTATGGCTTATTATATTACCCACGCTGAAGGCAAGCACTTCCAACCAATGAATGCAAACTTTGGTCTTTTTCCGGAATTACCAACTCGAATCAAAGATAAAAAAGAACGATATCAGACTCTAGCAGATCGCGCACTAACTGCTCTAGATAAAACTAAAAGAGAAATAAATAGACAATAAATACATTTATAAAACCGTCAAGAAAATAGTCCCTATTTTCTTGACGGTTTTTCTAGTTTATAATAAAAATAAGTGTTTTCACACCTTTTTCTTACTATTTACTCATATTATGGTATGATAATAAGAAACTATATTTCATTGTTGGAGGAATTTTAAAATGACAAGCGGGTTAGATAAATTATACAATTTATTAGATCAAAAAAAAGAGCGAATGATACAAATTAGACGTCAATTACATGAAAATCCAGAATTATCATTTCAAGAAACTAGAACTGCTAAATTTATTGCGGATTTTTATAAGAATAAAGACTGTATTGTATCTAGTAACATTGGTGGAAACGGCGTTGTAGTTGTAATTGATAGCGGCAAACCGGGGAAAAATATTGCTATTCGTGCTGATTTTGATGCCTTGCCGATTCAAGAAGAGACAGGTTTGCCTTTTGCTTCTAAAAATCCAGGAGTTATGCATGCTTGTGGACATGATGGACACACGGCTTATATGTTGATTTTAGCTGAATCTTTGATTGAATTAAAAGAGGAATTTACTGGAAAAATCACTATTCTTCATCAACCAGCAGAAGAAACACCGCCTGGTGGTGCTATTCATATGATAAAAGATGGCTGCCTAGATGGAGTGGACGCCGTACTTGGTATCCATGTTATGTCTGGATTACCTGTTGGAACGGTTCATTATCATGCTGGACCTACACAATCAGGAAGAGCCACTTTTAAAGTGAAAATTCAAGGCAAAGGGAGTCATGGATCAATGCCTAATGCTGGAATTGACTCTATTTTAGTTGCTAGTCAGTTTGTTGTGAATATTCAAAGTATTGTTAGTCGAAAAACTGATCCATTTGATATGGCTACTGTCACAATTGGTTCATTTGACGGAAAAGGATCAGCCAATGTCTTAAAAGATTCAGTAATCCTCGAGGGTGATGTACGTGTAATGAACGAAGCAGCACGAGATATTATTGAGACCGAATTCAAAAGAATTTTAGCTGGTATTTGCTCTGCCTATGGTGCGACTTATGAATTAAACTACGAAAATGATTATCCTGTTTTAGTCAATGATGAAAAAATGACTGACTTAGTCTCGACAACATTGAAATCCGCGGACTTTCCTGAATTAACAGCTGTTGAAGAATGTAAGGCACAGGCTCCTTCTGAAGATTTTGCTTATTATTGTCTAGAGAGACCTAGTTGTTTCTTTTATGTTGGAGCAACGGGTTCTGGACAAGTAGCTTATCCACATCATCACCCTAAATTTGATATCGATGAAGAGTGTTTAATGGTGGCTGCTAAATCAATGGCAAGTTGTGTATGGAATTATTCAAAAGATATTTAGGAGTATAATGAATGAAAAATAAAGGACAAATATTTTACGGTTGGAAAGTTGTTTTTGGTAGTGTTTTAGTAACAAGCCTGGTTGTTCCTTTAGTCATGTCTTTAGCAAATGTATATCTAATACCAATTACTAAAGAAATGAATATTTCTAGAAGTGCGTTTACTTTAACCAGTACGATTACTCAAGGAATGGGTATTTTTTTGTCGCCATTGATTGCTAAAAAATTAGCTCTAGGTGATTTGAAAAAGATTCAAACAACAGGACTGATTGTTTTTAGTATGTCGTATGCAGCCTTATCTTTAGCTCAAACAGTGTGGCATTTTTATATTATCGCTTTGTTTTTAGGTACTAGTTTCTTATGTGCTGCGGTAATTCCCATTAGTATGATGATTACAAATTGGTTTCATGAAAAACGGGGCTTAGCGATGAGTATAGCAATGACTGGAATCGGGGTCGGAGGCTTTGTCTATAGTCCTGTGATCGCCTATTTGCTGGAAGCTTTTGGTTGGCGTATGACCTATCGAATCATGGCTTTGTTAGTTGCCATAATAACAATTCCAATTTCGCTTTTTATTTTCAAAAAAGGACCGGAGGATATAGGATTATTACCATATGGTTATGAAAAAATCGAAAAAAAGAAAGACTTTGTTGCTAAAAATCAAAATGAACAGCTTTTGACTAAACGTCAATTGTTCAAACAGCCGTTTTTTTGGATTCTCTTATTTGGAATGCTGACTAACGGTCTAATCAACAGTGGCGCTTTAGGTCAGTTTCCTCCAGCATTGGAAGAACTTCATGGAGTTGTAGTAAAATCAACGATTATTTCACTTTATTCTTTAGTAGGGGTTTTTGGAAAACTAATTTTAGGTTGGCTAAATGATCGGTTCGGTATTATCAGTAGTACCATTTTTGGCTGTACTTTTTTTGCTTTATCATTTTTATTACTTTTGAATGGTGAAAACATCAACTTTATTTACTTGATGGCTATCTTTTTTGGCTTAGGAACACCAATAGGAACTGTTTCGCCCCCATTAATTACTTCAGAAATATATGGATCAAAAAATTATGCACAAGTATTTGGAATCATTAATAGCGTGATGCAGATTGGGTTGACCTTTGGCTCATTAATGATTGCAAAAATATATGATAGAACAGGTTCTTATCAATCTGGTTGGTTATTACTATTTACTTTAACTCTCCTAACAATGATTAGTTGGTTATCAGCTGTTGTTCTTGCTAAAAAAAATAAATCAATTGATTCATAAGAATATGATTTTAAACTAAAAATTGTGCTAACTAAGTGAGGTTTACAACGTGGTTGAGACAAAAGTAAAAACCACTTTTGTTTTATCTTTTGAAACCGAACAAACGGTGGTGCAAAAGTAGCTCTTTCGGAAATAAGCCGAAATTTACCAAAAATTTGAAGAGCAATTTTCGGAAATTCCTTCTTATTTCTCAGAGCTAACCACTTTTGTCCCAACCTCTTTTAATGCTTAAGTAAGCAAATCTTAAAGCTAAAATCAATTTAAGGACAAGAAGATGATCAAATTCTTCTTATCCTTTTTTATTTTTACATGAAACTTTTTTTTAATATGAACAAATTGTTACTAAATTTGAAAATATTGATTAAATTCTGACAATTCATTTGTTTTTTAACAATTGTTATGCTAAAGTTACGTTGTATTTATTGAAGGGGGTTTCAGGTTGGAAGCAAAATGGACAACTCTTTTTTTTAATTATTTGCTAGTTGAGAGAAGATATTCTGAAAAAACAAAAAAAGCTTATGAAGAAGATTTGATGAGCTTTTTAAACTTTTTACGTAGTTCTGGAGATGAAAATTATTTAACTATTGATTACTTGGATGTACGAACTTATTTGGGTTATTTGTATGATGAAGAGTATAGCCGAAATTCAATTAGTCGAAAAATTGCTAGTTTACGTTCATTTTATCAATTTCTTTTAAAGAATGAAGTAATAACGGAAAATCCTTTTTCCTATGTCCATTTAAAGAAAAAACAACTCAAGCTACCTCGATTTTTCTATGAAAAAGAAATGGAAGCTCTTTTTGATAGTGTGACTGGAACAACACCTTTAGATCAAAGAAATCAAGCGTTATTAGAAATTCTTTATGGTACAGGAATTCGTGTCAGCGAATGCGCGAATCTAACACTTTCAGCCATTGATTTTTCTTCAGGAGTTTTATTAATTCATGGAAAAGGAAATAAAGATCGTTATGTTCCTTTTGGTTCGTTTGCTGCTGACGCATTAGAGCATTACTTAGCGAATGGTCGCAAAGAGTTAATGAATAAATTCCATAAGGATCATACTTATGTATTTGTTAATCACCACGGCGAACAAATTACCTCTACAGGAATTGAATACGTATTGAATCAACTAATTAAAAAAAGTACATTAGATAGTGATATTCATCCACATATGTTAAGGCATACTTTTGCAACACATCTTTTAAATCATGGTGCGGATATGCGAACAGTTCAAGAATTACTCGGACATTCAGATTTATCAACCACGCAAATCTATGCTCATGTCACTAAAGAAAGTCTACAAAAAAATTATCGGAATTTTCATCCGCGTGCATAATCTAGAATATATTAGGAGGATAAATAAATGGTAGAATCACAATTTCATTCAACAACAATTTGTGCTGTTGAAAAAGATGGAAAATTTGCAATGGCTGGAGACGGTCAAGTAACGATGGGTGAGTCAGTTGTTATGAAAGGCTCAGCTAAAAAAGTACGTCGTATTTATAACGATGAAGTCGTCGTTGGTTTTGCAGGAAGTGTTGCTGACGCATTTACACTTGAAGAGAAATTTGAAGGGAAATTGAACGAATACAATGGTAATTTAACAAGAGCAGCCGTTGAATTAGCGCAAGAATGGCGCACACAGCAATCTATGCAAAAATTAGAGGCGATGCTGATTGTTATGAATAAAAAAGAAATGCTTTTAGTATCAGGAACAGGTGAGGTTATTACCCCCGATGATGGAATCTTAGCTATTGGATCAGGTGGTAACTTTGCTTTATCTGCTGCTAGAGCCATGAAACAATATGGTGAAAAAGAAATGTCTGCCAAAGAAATCGCGAAAAATGCCTTGAATATCGCTGCAGATATCTGTGTATTCACTAATCATAATATTATTGTAGAAGAAATATAGTGGAGGAATAAATAATGAGTGAACTAAATAAAACCCCTAGAGAACTCGTTCAAGAATTGGACGAATACATTATTGGACAAGAAACGGCAAAAAAATCGGTAGCTGTAGCACTAAGAAATCGGTATCGTCGCCTACAATTAGAAGAAAAAATGCAACAAGATGTGACACCCAAAAATATGTTGATGATTGGGCCAACAGGTGTTGGTAAAACTGAAATTGCACGTCGTTTGGCAAAAATCGTGCAAGCTCCTTTTATAAAGGTCGAAGCAACAAAATTTACTGAAGTTGGTTATGTTGGCCGTGACGTAGAATCAATGGTTCGAGATTTGGTTGAAAATGCGATTCAAATCGTTGAAAAACAACAATACAGCCGTGTTTACTCACGTGCGCTAAAAAAAGCGAATCAGCGTTTAGTAAAAGCCTTAGTTCCTGGGATTAAAAAAGAACAAAAACAAACTGGCGGAAATCAATTCGAACAAATGATGCAAATGTTCAATGCCCCGCAACAAGCACAAGAACCTCAAGAAGAAGTAACAGAAGAAATCAAAGTGAATCGTAAGACGATTTTAGATCAATTAGAAAAAGGCTTACTTGATAATCGTGAAGTCACTATTGAAATCGATGAACCTAAGAAAAGTATGCCTGCAATGAATAATGGTTTAGAGCAAATGGGAATTGATTTGAACGAAACATTAGGTGCTTTATCGCCAAAAAGAAAAGTAGAACGTACGGTAACCGTTAAAGAAGCACAAGAGTTATTAATTAAAGAAGAATCTGCAAAAATCGTTAATGATGCGGACATTAATAGTGAAGCAATTCGTTTAACACAATCTAGTGGAATTATTTTTATTGATGAGTTTGATAAAATCACTTCTAAAGGACAACAAAGTTCTGGTGAAGTTTCAAGAGAAGGCGTTCAACGTGATATTTTACCAATCGTTGAAGGCTCTCAAGTAAATACAAAATATGGTATTGTACAAACAGATCACATTTTATTTATCGCTTCAGGAGCATTCCATTTATCTAAACCAAGTGATTTGATTCCAGAATTACAAGGACGTTTTCCAATTCGTGTTGAGTTAGATGACTTGACCGCTGAAGATTTTGTCCGTATCTTGACTGAACCAAATAATGCCTTGATTAAACAGTACATTGCTTTGATTGGAACTGAAAATGTAACTGTAACGTTTACTAAAGAAGCCATTGAGCGGATTGCCAATATCGCTTTTGATGTAAATAGAAGTACTGATAATATTGGCGCTCGTCGTCTACACACAATTTTAGAACGTTTACTAGAAGATCTGTTATTTGAAGCACCTGATATGCAAATGGGGGAAATTACTATTACAGAAGCTTATGTAGATGAAAAATTAAATAGTATTGTACAAAATGAAGATTTAAGCCGTTATATTTTGTAATAATTAGGAGGAGCAAAAATGAGCACATTATTAGAGAAAACGCGTCAAGTCAATAAACAGTTACAGCAACAAAACTCATTTGACCAAAAAGCGGATCTCCCTTACGATAAAATAGCGTTGATTCTGGGAGATATTTTGGATAGTAATGCGTATATTATTAGTAGCACAGGTGATTTGTTAGGTTTTTTTGAAAAGTTAGATGTCAATAATGCTCGTGTGAAAAATATGTTTGAAGAAAAGAAATTCCCTCAAAATTATACAGATGCGGTGGATGACTTGACTAAAACAGAAGCCAATATTACGATTGATAGTGATTTAACAGCATTTCCAGTTGAAACTAGAAAAGAATATCCGTTAGCATTAACAACAATTGTTCCAATTTATGGAGCTGGAAAACGATTAGGAACGATTCTATTAGCTCGCGTTGAAACATCATTTGATGAGGATGATCTTGTATTAGCAGAATATAGCGCAACGGTAGTTGGCATGCAGATTTTATATCAACAATCCAGAACAATTGAAGCAGAAGTTCGAAGCGCAACCGCTGTACAAATGGCAATCAATACACTTTCTTATAGCGAACTAAAGGCGGTTCAAGCAATTTTCGAAGCTTTAGATGGAGAAGAGGGACGTCTGACTGCTTCAAGTATCGCTGATGAAATTGGCATCACCCGTTCTGTAATCGTCAATGCTTTGAGAAAATTAGAATCAGCAGGTATTATCGAATCACGTTCTTTAGGAATGAAAGGAACATACTTAAAGGTATTAAATAAACAATTTATTAAAGAATTGGAAAAGGATAAGTAACGGAGGGGCACAAATGACAGTAAAAATAGAAAATGAGTTCCTAACAGCTGAATTTGCTGAAGATGGTGCTGAATTAATTAGCTTACAATCAAAAGCGACAGGAATTGAATATATCTGGCAGGGAGATTCTGCTTTTTGGGGAAGACATGCACCCGTTTTATTTCCAATTGTTGGACGGTTGAAAGATGACCAATATACCTATCAAGGTAAAACTTATCCAATGTCTCAACATGGATTTGCTAGAGATTCACTATTTACCGTTATTGAGCATGGAGATGCATTAGTCTCATTCTCTTTAAAAAGCAATAAAGAAACGAAGAAAAATTATCCCTTTGATTTTGAATTGATTATTTCTTATGAACTAGTAGAAAATTCTTTAACAGTCGATTATCAAGTAGAAAATACTGGTAATGACGCAATGTACTTTTCAATTGGCGGGCATCCAGCCTTTAATGTGCCATTAGATGAAAAACTAACATTTGAAGACTATTATTTAAGATTTTCGCCACAAAAATCGAGAACACAGATTCCATTAGTTGGTTCTTATACGGATATGGAGCATAAAACATTAGCTCAAACAAATATTGGAATTAATTTAACACATGAATTATTTAAAAAAGATGCGTTGATTTTTGAAACTAGAGGAAGTAATGCTTTTACAATTGCTTCAGATCATAGTGAACACGAACTTCAATTAAGCTACAATGATATGCCATATGTGGGAATTTGGTCTCCAAGTCCTAAAAATGCTCCATTTGTTTGTATCGAACCTTGGTGTGGAATCGCTGATAATATTGATAGTACTGGAGATATTACTAAAAAAATCGGTATCAATCAATTAGCTCAATCCAAGATATTCAAAACAAACTACATGATTACAGCGAAATAAAAAAGTAACCTGAGACAAAACGAAGTTTGGTTTGATCTCAGGTCTTTTTATCAAAAAAAATTCGGAGGAACATAGGTGATGGAAGATGCTTTAGCGTGGAGCAAAAAACTAAAAAAACAAGAGATTAGCTTACCTGAATTAATACAAGAGATAGATGTAAAAGTAAAAAAAATAAATCCACAAATTAATGGGCTAGTCGAATGGTCTGCTGATGAACTACTGTTATCTGTTCAAAATTTTAAGATTAACCCAACTTTACCGTTTTCGGGTGTGCCGATTCCTTTAAAAATATTAGGACAAAACAAAAGAGGGTGGAAAGCGACTGCAGGTGCTAAACTTTTAAATGAAATCAGAGCAGTCGAAACGGCAAACTTCGTGAAAAAGTTAGAGATAAATGGCTTTATCGCAGCTGGACAGACAAATACACCAGAATTTGGTTTTAAAAACATCACTGACCCAATTCTTTATGGTCCTACACGAAATCCGTGGAATCTTGTGCATTCCGCTGGCGGATCAAGTGGTGGAGCTGCTGCAGTTGTTGCTAGCGGAATTTTCCCAATGGCTGGCGCTAGCGATGGGGGTGGTTCGATTCGAATTCCAGCTTCTTTTAACGGATTGATTGGCTTAAAACCCACAAGAGGAGCAATGCCGAATGGTCCAGGAAGTCTGCGTGGTTGGCAAGGCGCTTCGATTGATTTTGCTATGACTGTATCGATGAGAGATACCGAAGCTTTATTTTATGCGCTAAAAGGAAATCAAAAAGCCTCGCCTTACCATCCACCACAAAATACGTTAAGTGAAACCGCACAACAGAAAAAATTAAAAATCGCTTGGTTTACTGATTCTCCAGTAGGAACGCCTGTTTCTGAAGAAGCTATTCGTGCAGTAAAAAAGATGATTAAATCATTAGAACACTTGGGACATGAACTAACAGAGATTACATTGCCAATTTCCGGCATATCTCTAATTGAAAGCTATTATTTGATGAATGGCGCTGAAACTTCAGCCATGTTTACTGGATTAGAAAAAGAATTCAATCGACTTATGACAATTGAAGATATGGAATTAATGACATGGGGAATCTACCAATATGGTCAAACAATTCCAGCTAAAAAATATATACATGCACTAAACCTTTGGGATCAGGCTGCTGTTCAAATGGAAGAACTCTTTTTATCCTATGACTTATTGCTAAGTCCGACAACGGCTTATCCAGCCCCTAAAGTTAATCAAGAATTGCAGAGTGAGACAATTCGAGCAAAATTACTAGAAGCTGAAAATTTATCTGAGGATGAACTAAAGACACTAATTTATGAAATGTTTGAGAAAAGTTTGGCTATTTCACCCTATACTCAATTAGCGAATTTAACTGGACAACCTGCGATTAGTTTGCCAACCCATCTAACAAATGACGAAAAATTACCGTTAGGTGTTCAATTTATGGCTTCTAAAAGTAATGAAGCCTTATTATTTTCTATAGGGAAGCAATTGGAAGAAGCAGATTTGTTTATCTTACCAACCAGTTAGAACTAAAAAAACTATCCTTCAACAACTTAAAAACTAGTGTTGTTAAAGAATAGTTTCATTTTTAATTCTAATTATTTTCTGGCACCTAGCCCAAAAGGAACACGATTCTCAGTACCAGCTTTAATACGAGCGATGTTTTCCTTATGACGGATAAAAATAAAGATAGTCAATGCCAAAGCAATCAACGTTAAAAATGGATCAAATTTTGGTAAAATTGCTGGAATTGAATATGGCAAAATAATCGTTGATAAAGTGATTAAAACGGCACCAATCATACTAGTTAAACTAACCATACTGGTAATATAAAGTAAAATAACAAAAATAAGGGCTGAATAAAGGAAAAATGCCGGGTTATATGCTAATAACATACCTGCACTGGTAGCAACTGCTTTGCCACCTTTAAAATGAGCGAATATCGGAAATGTATGCCCAAGAACTGCTGCAACCCCAAAAAATAAAGGATTAATTGGCAAATGAAAAATCATCGGCAAGCATGTCGCCAATGTTCCTTTTAAAATATCCATAAATAAAACTAAAGTACCTGCTTTTTTCCCAAGGACGCGAAATGTATTGGTTGTTCCAGTATTGCCACTGCCGAATTGACGAATGTCTTTTTTAAAAAATAGTTTACCTACCCAAACACCTGAAGGAATTGACCCTAATAGGTAAGCTAAAACTAGTAGTAAGATAATTTCCATTGTTAGACCTCTTTCTATTTCTCAAACTAGGACTTATTTTATCACGAATAGAAAGAGCTAACAATCTTTATCTTTTAATGTATAATAAGAATATAAAAAACGACAAGGAATGATAACGATGACTTTTCAAAATCCCACACAAGAGCAAATTTTTACTTATTTAAAAGAAGCAAAACGGATTGCAGTCGTTGGTTTAAGTGCAAAAGAAGAACGTACTAGTTTTCAAATCGCTAAATTACTACAAGAATATGGCTACCAAATTATTCCTGTGAATCCAGTTTTAGCAGGACAAGAAATTTTAGGTGAACCTGTTTATGAACGATTGCAAGATATTCCAGATCCAATCGATATTGTAGATATTTTTAGAAGAAGTGAATTTTTACCTGATGTTGCAAAAGATTTTTTAGAAACAGATGCAAAAGTTTTTTGGGCTCAATTAGGTTTGGAAAGTGACGAAGCAGCTGAACTATTGAAAAAATCAGGTAGAAATGATATTATAATGAATCGTTGCATTAAAATCGAACTAGATGCAATGGAAAAATAATACAATCTAAATTGACTATTGCTTGCTTATTTAGAAGTTCGAAAAGCGAACAATTTAATAAGAAAAGGGCGACCAGTAAGGAAAGCTCTTTTTTTTTGAACACTTTTAGAGTATGATTGTAATGATGTGGCGAAAGCCGTACAACGAAGTATATTATATAAGGAGTTTTTTCTTTGGCGAAAAAAAATAATGAATATAATGATGCCTCCATTCAAGTCCTAGAAGGATTAGAGGCAGTTAGAAAAAGACCCGGTATGTATATAGGGTCTACTGATAGTCGCGGATTACATCATTTGGTTTATGAAATTGTCGATAATGCTGTAGATGAAGCCTTATCTGGCTATGGTGATTCAATTAACGTTACGATTCAAAAAGACAATAGTATTATGATTTCAGATTCAGGGCGCGGAATGCCTGTCGGGATGCATGCTTCTGGGATTCCCACGGTCGAAGTTATCTTTACCGTACTCCATGCTGGCGGGAAATTTGGACAAGGCGGCTATAAAACATCAGGTGGATTACATGGTGTGGGTGCCAGTGTTGTAAATGCTTTGTCAAAATGGTTAGAAGTGCGCATTGTACGAGACGGCGTTGAGTTTATGGAACGTTTTGAAGATGGTGGCAAACCAATCGGTACACTAAAAAAAGTGGGCAAAACGACGAAGAAAAATGGAACGACGGTAACATTCTTACCAGATGATAGTATTTTTTCTACTGTGAATTTTTCTTATGAGATTCTTGCTGAACGATTAAGAGAATCAGCCTTCTTATTAAAAGGCGTTAAAATTACTTTAACAGATCAACGTGGTGAAGAGCCTAAAGAGGAAGTTTTCCATTATGAAGAAGGAATCAAGGAATTTGTTGCTTATTTAAATGAAGAAAAAGATACGCTAACACCAGTTGTTTATTTTTCAGGTGAGAAAGAAAATATTGAAGTTGAGTTAGCTTATCAATATAATGATGGGTACTCAGAGAACGTCTTATCTTTTGTAAATAACGTTCGTACTAAAGATGGCGGGACACATGAAGTTGGGATGAAATCTTCGATGACTAAAGCGTATAACGAATATGCGCGAAAAGTCGGTCTTTTAAAAGAGAAAGATAAGAATCTCGAAGGTAGTGATTTCCGTGAAGGTTTAGCGGCTGTTCTATCCATTCGTGTACCTGAAAATCTATTACAATTTGAAGGACAGACAAAAGAAAAATTAGGAACTCCATTGGCTAGAAACGCCGTTGATAATGTGATTGGCGAACAAATGGGTTTTTATTTGCAAGAAAATAGTGAAATGAGTCAACAATTGATTCGTAAAGCAATTAAAGCACGGGAAGCACGGGAAGCAGCAAGAAAAGCGCGTGAAGAAAGTCGTAATGGGAAAAAACGGAAAAAGGGTGAGTCTCTATTATCAGGAAAATTAACCCCTGCCCAATCAAGAAACCCTAAGAAAAATGAAATTTATTTAGTCGAAGGAGATTCCGCTGGTGGTTCTGCTAAACAAGGAAGAGATCGAAAATTCCAAGCAATTTTACCATTACGTGGAAAAGTTTTAAATACTGAAAAAGCAAAAATGCAAGATATTTTGAAAAATGAAGAAATCAACACCATGATTTATACGATTGGTGCTGGTGTCGGTCCGGAATTTTCTGTAGAAGATTGTAATTATGATAAAGTTATTATCATGACCGATGCTGATACAGATGGTGCGCATATTCAAGTCTTGTTACTGACCTTCTTTTATCGTTATATGAAACCTTTAATTGAAGCTGGAAAAGTCTATATTGCTTTACCTCCGCTTTATAAAGTATCGAAGGGGACAGGTAAAAAAGCAGTTATTGAATATGCTTGGACAGATGATGAATTAGCTGAAGTAACAGCAAAAGTTGGAAAAGGCTATCTTTTACAACGCTATAAAGGATTAGGTGAAATGAACGCGGATCAATTATGGGAAACAACAATGGACCCTGAAACACGTACGTTAATTCGTGTTCGAATTGATGATGCGGCCCAAGCAGAGCGACGTGTAACAACATTAATGGGTGATAAAGTTGAGCCTAGAAGAAAATGGATTGAAAAGCATGTTCAATTCACCATGGAAGAAGATGGCAGTATCTTGGATCGAAAAGACGGAGAGGTTGAAATAGCGCCTTCTGTTTCAAATGAAATCCTTGATGAAGAACAGCAAGTAAAAATAGACACAAAGAATTATGAAACAGAAGAAATAAGCTTATTTGATTTGGATTAAGGAGTGACAGATTTGGAAAAACGCCAAGAAATTCAAGAATTAACGCTTGAAGATGTTATGGGCGATCGTTTTGGAAGATATTCCAAATATATCATTCAAGAACGTGCCTTACCTGATATAAGAGATGGATTGAAACCAGTACAACGGCGAATATTATTCTCTATGAATAAAGATGGCAATACTTTTGATAAAGGATTCCGTAAATCTGCGAAATCGGTCGGTAATATCATGGGGAATTATCATCCCCATGGTGATAGCAGTATTTACGAAGCAATGGTTCGTTTGAGTCAAGATTGGAAATTACGTGAAGTCTTAATTGAAATGCATGGGAACAACGGGAGTATGGATGGCGATCCTCCAGCTGCGATGCGTTATACGGAAGCCCGTCTATCTGAATTAAGTGGTGAGTTACTTAAGGATATTGAAAAAGATACGGTTGATTTCGTCTGGAACTTTGATGACACAGAAAAAGAACCAACAGTTTTACCAGCAAAATACCCTAACTTATTAGTCAATGGTTCTACAGGAATTTCAGCTGGTTATGCTACGGAAATCCCAACCCATAATTTGACTGAAATTATTGATGGAACAATCTACTTGATTGATCATCCTAATGCTAGCTTAGACAAATTAATGGAATATATTCCAGGACCAGATTTCCCAACCGGGGCGATTCTGCAAGGAAAAGAGGAAATCAAAAAAGCCTATGAAACCGGTCGAGGAAAAGTTATTCTACGATCAAAAACGAAAATTGAACCATTAAAAGGTGGTAAACAGCAAATTATTATCACTGAAATTCCTTATGAAGTGAATAAAGCTACGTTAGTTAAAAAAATGGATGAAATTCGCTTGAATAAAAAAATCGACGGAATTGCTGAAGTTCGTGATGAAAGTGACCGAACAGGATTACAAATCGCAGTTGAATTAAAAAAAGAAGCGAATGCAGAAGGTATTTTAAACTATTTATTTAAAAATACTGAGTTGCAAATCAACTATAACTTTAATATGGTCGCTATCGATAACCAAACACCTCAACAAGTTGGTCTAAAACGAATTTTAGATAGCTATATTGTTCATAGAAAACAAGTGATTACGAATCGTAGTCAGTTTGAACTGAATAAAGCACGCAAACGTCAACATATCGTAGATGGTTTGATTAAAGCTCTTTCTATTTTAGATCAAGTGATTGCAACAATTCGTGGCAGTAAGGATAAAAAAGATGCCAAAACCAATTTAATAAACAGCTATGCTTTTACGGAAGAACAGGCCGAAGCAATTGTCAATTTACAACTTTATCGTTTAACGAACACAGATATTACACAATTAGAAAAAGAAGCCCAAGAGCTGAAAGAACAAATTGAAGCCTTGATGACTATCTTAAACAATGAAAAAGAATTGCTCAACGTAATGAAAAAAGAATTGCGAGAAGTAAAAAAACAATATGGCAATAATCGCTTAACTAAAATCGAAGATGAGATTCAAGAGATAAAAATCGAAACAGAAGTTTTAGTTATGCAAGAAGACGTTGTTGTCACTGTGACGCATGAAGGATATATCAAAAGGAGTAGCATTCGCTCTTATAATGCATCAAAACCTGAAGAAATCGGAATGAAAGATGGTGATTTCTTACTATATTCTGGTGAATACAACACATTAGACCATATTTTATTAATCACAAATAAAGCGAATGTGATTTATCGACCAATTCATGAACTTCCAGATTTAAAATGGAAAGATATGGGCGAACATATTTCTCAAACGATTTTAAATCTGTCCATCGATGAATCAATCATCGCTGTTTATCCTTATAAAGAGCTAAGTCCTGCCAAAACATTTGTCTTTATGACAAAAGACGGTATGATAAAGCAAACTAAAATGACTGATTTTGAGCCATGGCGCACATATAAGAGCCGCCCTACAAATTGTATGAAATTAAAATCAGAAACAGATGAGATTGTGAATGTTTACCTAACTGATGAACAAGAATCGTTGGACGTATTCTTAGTCAGCCATCGAGGATTCGGGCTACGTTATTCCTTAGCCGAAGTTCCTGTTGTCGGAGCCAAAGCAGCTGGTGTCAAAGCGATGAACTTAAAAGAGCAAGATTATGTTGTCAATGGTTTATTAGTTTATCAAGAAGGAGATACTCCAATTGTATTACTAACACAAAGGGGAAGTATCAAACGAATGCTTGCCCAAGAATTACCTCAACTAGGTCGAGCAAAACGTGGACTGATGGTGTTAAAAGAATTGAAGAAAAATCCTCATCGTATCCAATTTATGTCAGAAAGTAATGAAACTGAATTGTTAGTGACAACCCAAAAAGGGGAAAACATTGTTATTGATTCACAAAGCTACCCAATCAACGAACGAACTTCGAACGGTTCTTTCATGATTGATGAAAAACAAGAGGGCGGAATCCTAGCTGTCCATAAGCTTATTTCAGCAATGGTTACTCAAGAGAATTCGGAATAACGCTTACATCTGTTATATAGAATTCGAGCTAAGATTAAACTGTAATAGTACAGTTTAATCTTTTTTTAATACAGTCATTTGCTTAAAAATAGTAAGAAAAAGAAAACTCGTTAATATAATCACAAACTTAAAACGCTAGTTTAACAGTGTTTTATTAAGATTTGATAAAAAAAACAGGTGATTCGTTCAAATTATACTAAGGAAGTGCTTGCATTCGGATAAACATGTGTTATACTAATCACATAAAGCTGTTACACTAAAAAACAGCAATTATGAGGAGGCCCACAATCAATGGAACAATGGACAGGCTTTAAAAGCGGAAAATGGGAAACATCAGTTGATACAAGAAACTTCATTCAAAACAACTATACTGAATACACTGGTGATGACTCTTTCCTAGAACCTATTGCACCAAGTACTGATAAACTATGGACGAAATTACAAGAATTATTTGAAATCCAACATGAAAAAAATGGCGTATATGACATGGATAACAATATCCCTGCAACAGTAACGTCTCACGAACCTGGATACTTAATCAAAGAAGAAGAAAAAATCGTTGGTCTACAAACTGACGTACCATTGAAACAAGCATTTATGCCTTTTGGTGGAATCAACATGGCAAACAACGCTTTACAATCAAACGGTTACGAAGTAGATAGTGAAATGACAAAAATTTTCACTGAATGGAGAAAAACACATAACCAAGGTGTATTTGACGCTTATACTCCAGAAATGAGATCTGCTCGTAAAAACAAAATTATTACTGGTTTACCTGATGCGTACGGACGTGGACGTATTATTGGTGATTACCGTCGTATCGCTTTATACGGAATTGATTTCTTAATCAATGAAAAGAAAAAAGATTTAAGCAATACTGGTAATAAAGTAATGACAGACGATGTTATTCGTTTAAGAGAAGAAATTTCTGAACAAATCAGAGCAATGGGCGATTTGAAAGAAATGGCTTCAACTTATGGCTTTGATATTTCTCAACCAGCTTCAAACGCACAAGAAGCAATTCAATGGTTATACTTTGGTTACTTAGGTGCAATCAAATCTCAAAATGGTGCAGCAATGTCTATCGGACGTATTTCTGCTTTCTTAGATATCTACATCCAACGTGATTTAGAAGCAGGTTTGATTACTGAATTTGATGCACAAGAAATGATTGACCACTTGATTATGAAATTACGTATGGTTAAATTTGCTCGTACACCAGAATACAACCAATTATTCTCTGGTTACCCAATTTGGGCTACATTATCAATTGCTGGTATGGGCTTAGATGGACGTTCATTAGTTACTAAAAATGATTTCCGTATCTTACACACATTAACAAACATGGGTCCTTCACCAGAACCAAACTTGACAGTATTGTATTCTTCTCGTTTGCCAAAAGGATTCAGAACGTTTGCTTCTAAAATTGCAAAACAAAGTTCATCTATTCAATTTGAAAACGACGACTTATTACGTGCTAACTGGGGTTCTGATGATTGTGCGATTGCTTGTTGTGTATCTGCAACAGTTATGGGTAAAGACATGCAATTCTTCGGCGCTCGTGCGAACTTAGCAAAAGCTGTTCTTTACGCTATCAATGGTGGGGTCGACGAAAAAACAAAAATGCAAGTAGCTCCTAAATTCCGTCCAATGACAGGTGATACATTAGACTTTAACGAATTTATTGATCGCTACAAAGATATCATGGATTGGTTAGCAGAATTGTATGTAAATACATTAAATGTAATCCACTACATGCACGATAAATACTCTTATGAAGCAGCTCAACTTGCTTTTATGGAAAGTAACTTGCAACGTACATTTGCAACTGGTATTGCTGGTATTTCACATGCAGCTGACTCAGTAATGGCTATCAAACATGGTAATGTTAAAGTAATCCGTGACGAAGATGGTTTAGCAATCGACTATGTACCTGCAAACGAGTTCCCAACATACGGAAACGATAACGAAGAAGCAGATGCAATGGCTAACTGGATTTTAGAGTACTTCATGACTCAAATCAAACGTCAACATACGTACCGTAATGCTCGTCCAACAACTTCATTATTAACAATTACTTCTAACGTAGTTTACGGAAAAGCAACCGGTAATACACCAGATGGACGTAGAGCAGGTAAACCATTGGCTCCAGGTGCTAACCCAAGTTACCAAGATGGTAAATTCTTAGGTGAGAAAAATGGCTTATTAGCTTCATTAAACTCAACAGCTAGATTAGAATATACTTGTGCTTTAGATGGAATCTCTAATACACAAACAATCAACCCTAATGGATTAGGTAAAGATGATGTTGCTAGAATTGATAATTTACGTAACGTTATGGATGGTTACTTCGACAAAGGTGGTTACCACTTAAACGTAAACGTCTTTACAAATGAATTATTACTAGATGCACAAGCGCATCCAGAAAAATATCCTAACTTAACCATTCGTGTTTCTGGCTATGCAGTTAAATTCCGTGATTTATCTCCAGAACAACAAGCTGATGTTATTTCAAGAACATCACACGATAGAATGTAAGAAAAGACTATAATATAAAAAGGGGTGACTAGTAAGTCATCCCTTTTTTAAAAGAAAGAGGAATCATTATGTCTACAACTCCTGTAATAGGCAGAATCCATTCAACTGAAAATTTCGGAACCGTTGATGGTCCTGGTGTTCGTTTTATTGTTTTTACCCAAGGATGTCGCATGCGATGCCAATTTTGTCATAATCCTGATACTTGGAAAATCGGTTCAGGAGGAAAAGAAGTAACCACCGATGAATTGTTAGACGAAGCAATTAAGTACCGTTCTTATTGGGGCGAAAAAGGCGGGATTACGGTTAGCGGGGGCGAACCGCTTTTACAATTAGACTTCTTGACTGATCTTTTCAAAAAAGCCAAAGCTAAAGGAATACATACAACCATTGATACTTGTGGAAAACCTTTTACAAAAGATGAACCATTTTTCAGTCAATTTCAAGAATTGATGAAGTATACAGATTTACTTTTATTTGATATTAAGCATATCGATAATGAAAAACATAAAGAACTGACTTCGTTAGGAAACGAAAATATCTTAGCAATGGCACAGTATTTGTCTGAAATTGGCAAACCTGTTTGGATTCGTCATGTCCTAGTTCCTGAACGAAGTGATTATGATGAATATTTAATCCGTTTGGATGCTTTTATCAAAACACTTAAAAATGTCGATAAAGTAGAAGTATTACCTTACCATATCATGGGTAAGTATAAATGGGCCGAATTAGGGTTAGATTATCCATTAGAAGGAATCAATCCTCCAACAGAAGACCGAGTAGCCAATGCGAAGGAATTACTGCATGTAAATGACTACAAAGGATATACGACAAGATAATAAAAGTAACATTGAACGCTTATCTACTAATTAAGAAAATCCGTTTATTTTTAACTACAGGAGGAGAAGAAAGTTACGATTTCATTTTCTTTTTCCTCTTTTTTTGTTATTATTAGTAATGAACAATTAAGAAGGAGTGAACGATTTCCATGTCAAAAATTTTAGTTTTCGGACATCAAAATCCAGATACAGATGCGATTGGAGCAGCGATTAGTTTCGCTTATTTACAAAAAGAATTAGGGAAAGATACTGAAGCGGTCGCTTTAGGAGCACCTAGCGAAGAAACGCAATATGCATTAGACTAT
Organism: Enterococcus sp. LJL99; assembly: GCF_054871725.1. NCBI lineage: Bacteria > Bacillati > Bacillota > Bacilli > Lactobacillales > Enterococcaceae > Enterococcus > Enterococcus sp. LJL99. The sequence continues at coordinate 75,182 of NZ_JBTXLT010000010.1, read as the reverse complement.
TTTAATGTTACAGCGCCTAGAATCGTAGCTGATGCTGGAGAATCTAAACAAGTAATGTTGGTGGATCATAACGAATTTCAACAAAGTATTGCCAATATAGCTGAATTATCTATTTTAGCGGTTGTTGACCATCATCGTATCGCTAATTTTGAAACAGCTGATCCTTTATACTATCGAGCTGAACCAGTTGGTTGTACAAGTACAATCGTCTTAAAATTATTTAAAGAAAACAACGTTACAATTCCAAAACAAATTGCCGGAATGATGGTTTCAGCCATTATTTCTGATACATTACTATTTAAATCACCTACCTGCACACAAGAAGATATTGATGCTGCAAATGAGTTAGCAAATCTTGCTGAAATTGACTTAGAAGGTTATGGCTTAGATATGCTAAAAGCTGGAACAAACTTAAGTGATAAATCTGCTGAAGTCCTTTTAGATTTAGATGCTAAAAGTTTTCCTATGGGTGATAAAAACGTTCGAATCGCCCAAGTCAATACAGTTGATTTAAAGGAAGTTTTAGCTCGACAAACTGAATTAGAAACTGCTATGAAAGTTGAAAATGAAAAGAATAGCTATGACTTATTTGTTTTAGTTGTTACAGATATCTTAAATAGTAATTCTGAATTATTAGCTGTTGGTAGTGATTTAGAACAAGTTGAAGCTGCATTTAGCGTGACTTTAAACAATAATCGCGCATTTTTACAAGGTGTTGTTTCTCGTAAAAAACAAATTGTTCCACAATTAACTGAAGTATTTGGTTAATCTTAGTTAAGAAGATACTTGAAAAAGGTTGAGACATTAGTCAGAAAGACTGTTGTTTCAACCTTTAGCTATTAATACTAACTTTATTTTATTTATTTCCAAACTAAAGGAGAAAAAATGGACCAATACACCTACTATTTTAATCAAGCAAATACTAATAAAACATTTTATTCACTGCTTAACTCATCTTTATTTCAACAAATCATTGATTTCTTTATTGAACATGAAAACGAAAGAATTATCTTACGCCAACTCAAGAAAAGTATTAAAACAGATGAAAATCTAGAGCTTTTTCTTGATAAAATGATTCAATTTAAACTGATTTCTCGTCTAGAGCGACACTATTATCTTGCTTTTCCTATTTATGATTTAGCTGACTATCCATTAAGTTTCTCAGAGGATTTATTAACTATTTTAGCATCCATTCACCAACAAGAGAACGACCATCTAACTGGTTTTGTTGGCGAAATTCTATGGCAAAGCTGTGAAACAAAAGAAGACTACTTTTTTGGTGTAAAAAAAAATCCTACTACTCCTTCCTTCTATGAAAAAAAAATAGTAGGGGATAATGAATTAAAAATGGTGGCTATTCAAGAAAGTGAGGGGAATGGATTAACTATCCCAACCTATTTCGAGTTACTATCATTAAATAAATTGCCTAAGCAATATAACCAATTAGAGAAACTGCTTGGGGATGTTAACCAAGAATATTTTTTTACTCAAGTTAAAAAGCTACTAAAAAAAGCTCAAAAAAATAGAAATAGTAGTACTAAACGAGATATTTTTGAAGAAGCTTTATTACTAACAAATAATTTGGTTAGTAAGGATGGGAAATTATTATTAGCTAAACCAATCATCGAAAGCGACGTCTTAGAGACTAATGACTCAAATCACCAACAACTCATAAAATTGCTCAATGAGATGTGGCAACTTTATGAGTCTGTCAATGAGCAAACGTTGATAAAAAAAATGACTTATTCAAAAATGATGGAACTTTTTTTGGGAGAAAAAGAAGTTCTTAGCTACTTTCTCACTTAAGGTAACTATAATAATATTATGTAAACTAAAATAAAAATCTACAAAACTGACCGTATTTTTTGACTAAACGATTAGCCAAGAGATTCGATCAGTTTTCATTTTAATTATTTCGTTTACGTACTTTTTTAGTCCAAAATCCACCTGAGATATACTTAGGTTCATAAGAGATAATAAAAGCTCGCGGCTCTTGTTCATTGATTAATTTATACAAACTGCGTTCATTTTTTCTAGGAGATAGAATTTCTAAAACCATTCGTTCGCCTTGTCTACCCATTGCAAAACTTTGTGTTACACCATACCCATTTTCTCTCAAAAACTCTGGAAGATCTACTTGTTCTGTCGAAGAGGGAAGAATCACGGTTACCATGATATAACCTAATGCTAAATAGTCTTCAATTTTGATTCCAACGCTAATCCCAACAGCATATCCTAGCGCATAAACAACTAAATTTAGCGGATTATCCAAACGATTCAATACTAAACTTAGTCCTAACACATAAATCGTAATTTCTGCCATACTAACTAATGGGGCGATAATTCGGTATCCTTTCATGGTAAGCATAAACCGTATTGTATTTAAAGTAATATAAGCAAAATTAATACTGAAAATCATGAAAAGCATTTTAAAATCAATCATTTTTTGTTCCCCATTTCCTAAAGATTCCAGATTATTATAGTACACCTTAGACTGAAAGAAAAAGAACTTGCTTTTTATTGGATGAATGACTAATATTTGTTATAATCAATTATTGAAGAAGCTATTATTATAGAGAGGAGGACACAGATGACGATTTTCATGAATGTTTTATTGCTATCATTAATTTTAAATACAACGTTAGCTTTTGTAACAGTTTTTAGAAAACCTCGAAGTATTTCAAGCGTTTTAGCTTGGATGATGACATTGTTTTTTTTACCAGGAATTGGCTTTTTGATTTATTTATTTTGTGGTCGAGGGATTAATAGTCAAAAAGTGTTTAATCTAACTGAAGACGAAAAAATCGGGATACAAAAAGTGAAGGAATTGGTAGAGGCGGATAATTTAAAAGCAGATAAACGCTTAGACATCAATTTATTAACGGATGCTCGTGTGCTGAATAAGTATTTTAGAAATATGGATGCTTCACCATTATGTAAAAGAAATAGTTTGAAACTGTATACAGACGGGAAAGAAAAATTTGCAGCGCTTTTCAAAGATATTTCTGAAGCTAAAGAAACCGTCCATGTTGAATATTATTCATTTTACAATGATGAAATAGGCAACGAATTTCTACGTGTTTTAGAAGAACGATTAAGAGCTGGGATTGAAGTTCATTTAATTTACGATCCTTGGGGGTCTCCTGGAGCAAACAAGAAATTTTTTAAACAGTTTGTTGAACTAGGAGGGAAGGTAACTCCTTTTATTACTTCTAAAAATACAATCAGAAAAACACGCTTAAATTACCATTTGCATCGTAAAATCGTTATTATTGACGGAAAAATTGGTTGGACAGGTGGGTTTAATGTTGGTGATCAGTATCTTGGGACAAGCAAAAAATTTGGTTACTGGCGTGATACGCATATTCGCTTAATGGGAACAGCTGTTTTTTCATTGCAAGAAATTTTTATTATGGACTGGAATGCTTCTGTAGCAAAAAAAGCTGATCAGTTAACCTATGAAGAACGTTTTTTCCGTTTACCACTTGATGAAGACGTTGATACATTATCTATTCAAGTTGTTTCAGATGGACCTGATTCAGAAGAAGAAATACTAAAGAGCGGCTTTATAAAAATGATTCTGTCGGCCGAAAAATCGGTCTGGATCCAAACGCCGTATTTGATTCCAGATGAAAGCATGATTAATGCGATTTTAATTGCTGTAAGGTCTGGGATTGATGTAAGAATTATGATTCCTTGTATGCCGGATCATCCATTTATTTATCGAGCAACCCAGTATTATGCTAATTATTTGCACAAACGTGGCGTAAAAATCTTTATGTATCAAAATGGTTTTTTACATGCAAAAACAATGATTATTGACAATGAAATTTGTATGGTTGGTACCACAAATCAAGATATTCGAAGCTACGCTTTAAATTTTGAAGTCAGCGCATTTATTTATGATACAACTGTTTCTTGGAAATTAACAGAACTATTTGAACAAGATATGAGAGAATCGATTTTATTAACTGATGAACTTATCATGGATCAAACACAATGGCTACGTTTTAAACAAAGCTTTTCACGATTATTATCACCAGTTTTATAGATACAATTGAAAGAAGAGGTACAGGAAGGATATTGGTTTATCTGAACTAAATTCGTCCTGTATTTTAAGTTTCGTTTCTAGTTTACATAATATATATTATACAAAGTAGAATCAGAGAGAATCAAGATCCATAAAAATGCGCTGCCCGTTTAAAATCAACTTCTTGCTACATCAAAAAACCTTTGAACAATTAACTTTATCTATATTGTTCAAAGGTTTTAAGTTTACTCATAAATAACTTTTTAAATTATGAATCTCCTGTTTTTGATTCATTGTTCGAAGCATCTGTGTGAGTTGTTGTTGACTTTTGATTTAGTGAATTTGAACTAGTCGTAAGTTTAGATGTTTGATCCGTCGCTGTATTTTGATTCGAAACGGATGTCACTGCCGCTCCCGCTACGCTTTTTGCTGCTTGGGCACTAAGTTTCTTTTCGGCCTCACCATATTGATATTCTGGCGGTAAAACAATCAGATCATCAGCAGAATAGAATTGCTTAATTTCCATTCCCATTGGATTTTGTCCTTCAGACATCATTTCCGTTGGAACGTTTGATAAGGCTTTCGTTGGCTTTTTCAATCCTTCTATTTCCCATGTAAATGGTGCAAATTTATTATCCTTATCTACCCATTCTGGATGTTTTTTAGATAATTGATACATACCAAATGCCACAAGTAATACGATAGCTACTAAGATTAGAATCGTGCTGACATAAACTGTTCCAGATCCCACTTCTGATTTGACTTGAGCAGGAGGATAAATAGACAGAACAATCCCGAAAACACACGCAGCTAAGCCTACAATGGTTACAACCCAAGCACCAAATTTTCCGCCAGGTATAGTAAATGAACGTGGACGATTGGGTTGTGTATAGCGCAATTTAATAAATGAAGTGAACATCAATACATAATATAGTAAGTATAAAATAGTAACTGTTTGAGTGATCATAATAAAGAATCCTTCAACATTAGGTAATAATTTCACCACAAAAGCAATTACTGTTACACAAATTGCTTGCAAGTATAACATTCTTGAGGGCATTCCATGTTTATTATTATTTTGCAAACTTTTTGGTAAGAAACCGCTACGCCCTGCTTGACCTAACATGAATGATGGGCCCGCTAAATTAGTGATCCACATAGCTAAAGTTGCAAAGAAACCAACATAGACAAAGACCATATAAAGCCACGGTGCACCAATCGTTTCTCCCAGTGTATGATATAAAGTATACAATGCATAGATAACATTAATATTTTTTTCTGGAATGATGATCGCAATAATAATTGTCCCTACTACAAAGATTAAAAAGGCTAATATTCCGGCAATCAACATCGCAATTGGGAAAGAACGTCTTGGATTTTTTAATTGCTTAATATGAGCGGCATTTAAATCAATCCCTGCATACGAGAAAAAGACTCCGGCAGCTAAAGCTAGTGTACTCATCCCCTGCCATTTTGGTAAAAGTCCTTTAGCATTGATCGCAATGACTGGATGATGCCCTTGGCATAACCAAATAATGGTCAATATCACAATCGTTCCTAAAGGAATCAAAGTTCCAATCGTTACCCCATACTTGGTAACACTTGAAAAAACTTTTGTTCCCCGAGTAGCCAACCAAGTTACAAACCAAAAGACTAGCAGAAAGCCACACATGATGACTAACTCATATGCTGGGCTTTTGGCAAATTTTACAGCCCAATCATAATCAGGCGTGAAAAAACCAATCGTAGCTGCAAAACTAGGCATTCCAGCACCTAGATTAAAAGTTGTTTGAAACCATAAGATTAAAAGACAAGCAAAAGCAAAACCTTTCCCCATCCCCTCACCGACCCAACGAAAAATTCCACCACGTTCAGTCCAACCACCTGCTAATTCTGCTGCGACTAATGCAGTCGGAATAAAGAAGACAATAGCTCCGATGGCAAATAACGTAATCGAAGACAAACCATAAAAAGCCTGTTGGGCATCATTACCTAACCCTGCAACTACTGCAACATTCATCATAGCTAACGCATAAATCGAAATATAACCACTTTTTGAAGTATCTACTTTTGAACTCATTATTTTCCCTTCTTTCTATTTTATTTTCGCTGAGGTTGGGACAAAAGTGATTAGCTCCAAGAACCAAGCAGGTATGATGCATCGTCGAATCACTACGTTCTTTGTGATTTATCGTAATAAGAAGGTATTTCCGAAGGATCTGATTTTGAACCACCGTTTGTTCGGATTTATAAGATAGAGCAATAGTGTTTTTTACTTTTGTCTCATCAACAGCTTAGCATTTATCAAACGAGTTCCTATTTGGCGATTTAATTATCTCTAGTGAGATTTTAAAAGTAAGTAAACGGCTTGTCGATTAAGATAAACTACCTTTAGGTTTTCTATCATAGTTTTCATTACGCATCATAATAGGATTAAAACTACTCCAAAATGGCATAATAATCGGTTCAGTCGTTAATAAAGCTTGTAATTCAGGACTTAGTAAATCTTTCCGAATAGCAACTTCATAAGTAAAATTATCCATCCATTCATCATCCATGACAAAATAACCTTTATCTCCTGGTTTTGTTCCCCAGCTATTTTCAACTTTCCATTTCACTGATTTGCCATCGACTAAGTCAACACCAGCAAGAATCATTGCGTGTGTCGGTAAACTTTCATAATGACGGTATCTTTGACTTTTATTCATCTCAAAATCAACACCAAAGGTCTCTTCAAATGAATACAGATTGTGAGCCATAACACCTTTGTTAATATCAGATGATTGTAAAACATCGCAGCCAAACCAGACAGGTTCTCCCGCTTGCAATTGGTTTATAGCTAATTCTTTTAACGTATCCATTTCTACATTTATATATCTATTTGGTCGACCATCAATAATTTCGTTAGACATTTCAATTCCATAAAGTTTGTTAAACGGAGTTTCTTCTGTTGGTAAATGGATAACGCCAATATATTCATTCAAATTAATACCAATGAATTGATTGTAAAACTCTTTTGGAGTCAATCCGCGTTCAGCGTGGAACTTTTTATTTGTATCACGGTATTCAAAATCAATTTTTTCTGGCGGTGTTCCTAAAGAAACAGCTAGAATCTGATAAATGTCTGCTAGCATTTCTTTTTTTGTAGCGGCAATTTTTTCTTGAGTAGCACTTTCATGAATCAAACTTCTTAAAATCCAAGCATCTTAACGTAATTTTCGATTCAAAATAGTGTTTAGCTCTGAAGAATCAATACTAGCGTGTGTTTCATCCATTTTATCTTTTGGAATAACGCCATATTTTTCGATGACTGCGGTGATCAAATCCCAATCTCCCCCATCTTGTTGTGGCGTTTGTAGCAAATAAACAACTTTACGATCTGATAATGGTGCATTTGCAGTTGCTAAAATTTGTTCGTAAAAGAAATTAGATTTTTCCATTTTGTCATAAAAAAAGGTGTAATTTTGAGAAAGTTGAAAATCTTTGATTTGATATTTATTTTCAATGCTGTAACGTAAAGTATTTAGACATGCATACATCCAGCAACGACCACTTTTATTTTGATTTGCGACAGCTTCAGAATCGACATCATCTGAAAAAATAAAGTCATTTTCTCCTATCACGGGCATATTTTGTGAAGAATCAAAAATACCATTTTTCATCACACTACGTTGCGAAACTTTTTGTGTTACTTGTTTCTCAAAATTTTCTTTCATTTTATTTATCATTGTCACATTCAATTCCATGTCAATCGCTCCTCAATTATTTGATGGTTTATAATGGGTACATTTCATTCCAATAAGGCAAAATGGTTGGTTCAGTACTAATTACCTTACGTAAGTCGTCATCTAATAAATCCTTGTGCACTGCAACAGCATATGCATACTCACTCATCCATTCATCACTCATAACGAAAAAGCCTTTGTCGCCAACTTTATCTCCCCAGCTATTTTCTACTTTCCATTTAGTTGGTTTACCTTCTACTAAATCTACACCGCCTAATACCATTGCGTGTGTTGGCAAACTTTCTCGATATTCAAAACGTTGTCCTTTATCCATTGTAAACTTAATGTTAAATGATGCTTCTAAATCATATAAATCTAGTGCCATGATCCCTTTTTGTCGATCAGAAGATTGCAACACATCGCAGGCGAACCAAACAGGTTCTCCAGATTGTAATTGCTTGATTGTTAATGCTTTTAATGTGTCCATATCTACATTCAAGTAACTATTTGGTAGTCCGTTGACCATATTCCTCGATAATTCAACTCCATACATTTTGTTATAAGGCATACTTTGAATCGGTACATTGATTAGTTCAACGTAATCGTTTAAATCAACTTGTGTATAATCCTTATAAAAATCTTGTGCTGTTAAATCTCTAAAAATATGGTATTTTTTATCTAAATCTCGATATTCAAAATCAAAACGCTCTGGTGGAGTTCCTAATGAAACAGCTAAAATTTGATAAACATCTGTTAACATTTTTTCGCGTACATGAGTGATTTTTTCTTCAGTAGCTCCTTCACGAACTAATTCTCGTAAAATGATTGCATCTTGTCTTAGTTTCCGATTTAATACAGTATTTAATTCAGAAGAATCGATACTTGAATGTGTTTCATCCATTTTATCTTTTGGCATTACTCCGTATTTATCAATAATTGACACAATTAATTCCCAATCCCCACCATCTTGTTGAGGGGTTTGAAGTAGTTTCACTACGGTACGATCTGATAAAGGACTATTGGCTGTCTCAACAATATTTTGATGAAAGTAATTAGCCTTCTCTAATTTGTCATAAAAATTGGTATAATTTTGAGATAATTCGAAGTGTTTAACATTATATTGCTTCTCAATATGAGCACGTAGTATATTTAAGCAAGCGAACATCCAGCAACGACCACTCTTGTTTTGATTGGCAACAGCTTCAGAATCAACATCTATCGAAAAGAAAAAGTCATTTTCCCCGATAGCCACTTGATTTTGAGTAGAATTCAAAATTCCATTTTTCATCACACTTCGTTGACTAACTTTGTTACAAGTGTTTGCTTCAAATTTTTCTTTTAATTGTGCAAAATCTTTTACATGAATTTCTGACATAATAACCTCTCCTTAATCTCATATAAATAAGTTACTTTCATTTAAAATTACAAAATATTTTTATCCATATTAAATGTTAATTTTGATAATGCAAGACCATTATCTACTAACAAACCGATAGTTGCTAAACTTTTATCACTAATTTTACTTGCAATTTTGGCATTTTGATCTGTTAAATAGGCTGTGATATCTGCTGGATTTTCCTTTAATACGTACTGATCTGTTTCATGAATAAAGGCATTAGCTGTTTGAACACAATCTTTTAAATAATTTTCATCAATTGTATGTAACTCTTCAAAAGAACGTTCTACTAATACGGAAATATTACGAGCTTGCCAATAAGCTTGGGTACCGTCATAAGATAAACTTGTTTCGCGGTAACCTGGAGCAGTATCGGTGGCATTGGCGTAGAATGGTACATAAGGATTATAAGCCGTCACACCACTATTAAACCAAGTGATTGCAGCAATTTCTTTCGGTACATTATTTCGAATTTGTAAAATATGTGATTCTAACGTTCGGTAGATAGCGATTGGACGGAATTTTTTGCGTTCATTTTCTGATCCTTCTCCTAGTTGATCATAAACTGTTTCATTATAATGAGAGCTCAATACATTGGCAACATCTTCATGCCCTAATTTACGATTTGGCTTGATAGTGAATGGTAACTCATCGCTTCTTGGCCCACGGTCAGCACTTTCAACACCGAACAACTTTTGACCATACCAAACACGTGGTGTATTGTATTGATGATCAAATTCAGCATTTGTGCCAAAGATATGCCGGAAATTCCAATTATCTGAATCTGGATTTAATTGATTTTCTTCAACAAACTCTTGAATATTTTTTGACCACATGAAATTTTCTGGATCATCAAAGTCGATGGTTTGTTGTGAAACTTGGTTAGCGATTACTGCACAGTGATCTTCTGGGATACGTTGTGCCACCCAATGATGTCCACAAGGAATTTCCATATACCAAATTTCATCTTTATCGCTAAAAATAACCCCGTTCCCTTCGTGTGACCCATGTTTTTCAATCATTTTTCCGACTAACTCTACCCCTTCTCTTGCTGTATGTATATAGGGTAAAATCATTGTTAATAATGAATCTTCTCCTAATCCACTTTCTAAAAATGGATCGATACCTAAAACTCGTTCATTGCCATAAAGGCTTTCTGTAGCACTCATCGCTATGTTTTCTTCATTAAATCCAGCTTCACCATAAATACCTTCTGTTTCCTTTTCAATTAAAGGAGCCATTTGATAACGCATTGCTTGTTCAGGAAGATCTTCCTTGAATTTACTAGAATAGGAATGGTAAATACCTTTCTGATGCTCTTCGGCAGATACTACTACAAACTTCAAGTGAGGTAATGGCAACCAATAATCACAATTACGAGCGATCATCGTAGAGCCATCAATACTTGCTTTTTTTCCAACTAATACTGTTGTACACATAATTATTCCTCCCAAATTTCAAATTTATGTTCAAATATTCACAATTAATAATAAAAAAATGAAATATTCCGTATAAACATTTGATTTAATATTGATTAAATGTAGTATATCATCTGCTAAAACAAATATTTTTTTAATTTTAAAAACATTTGTTTGAATTAATTAGCAAAAAAAAAGAATATTGAAACTTGAACACTGATATTTTTTATCGAAAATATCGTTCAAAATCAAAATTCTTAAAATAATATTTCAAAAGTAGAAGTAAAACTATTTATTCTATTGTTTTAAATAAGCTATATAGATTGTAATCAGATTTAAAAAGTTGTGGTAATTTTTTGTATGTTGATAAAAAAATCAAATCTTATCTATTTTATATTTTCTAAATTATATGTCAGATAGTAAAGTCCCATTTTTATTCTTGATTAATTTCTTCGATTACCATGTCTAGAAGAAATTCTCCAAAATTATCATATAGAATTTCATTTGTTTGTTCTTCTTCAGAAAAACCTGGAAAATATGATGTAATTTTGGGTTCGTCATAACTATTTAATTTTTTATAATTCATACAAAACATTTCTCCCATACCAGTATTATATAGAATGACTAAGTGTTTCGGCAGATTAATCAATTTTCTTTTATCTAAAGTAAACCAAACAGCATCTGGAACACCAGAATCCTCAAAGTCTTCTCTAAATACTCCGTATATCTCTGTAGATCCAAAAGTTAACTTTCCAAAACAAGACAAAAAAAGTTTATAGTCTTCTGGAAATTTTACTCCTAGAACCAATTGAGCTTTTTTTATAATATCGTCTGAAGCACATCCAAATAGAAATATTCTTTGAATTTTTGTACAATAAATACAGCTAGCTTTTTGTTAGCTATTGGCAACTTGATTAGTGAGTTCGTGCTTACTAGTCAAGGCTTTACTATCCGACTCCAATCAGATAGTAAAGTGCCTTTTTTAATTATTCTAATAACATTTCCACCCTTAATTTATATTCTTCATCTTTATCTATCTCGAAATTCTGATTGCTCAACAACTGGTTCAAAGTACTTATATCTGAATCATAAACAGACTGTTCTTCTTCATTTAAGCCATCAAGTTCTTTTAAAACTTCTTGCTTTTCTAATAGATAATCTGGTAGAAATTTTTGATTTAAACTTAAAATTGAAAGATTTACCATAACTGACACGTAAACTTTATGACTTTTTTTCATCATTAGTACAGAGTCTTCAAAAGTTGCGGCTATTGCTTGACTCGGACTAAACCCTTCATCTTCAATAAAATCTTCATAATCTTCTAAAGTTAACTCTTTTGCTTCTAAATAATTGATTTCACTCATTTTTCCACCTACTTCGTAAATATATTAAGTTCTATATTTGGAAATTTTTTCCTAAACTCTAATACGACATTTGTACAGCTTTGACAAGCTGGTAATTCTGTAAACAAATCTATCTTACCAGAAATATTTGGGTCTTTAATTTTAGATGCTATATCTTCCAAAATTTTAACCTCAGTATCATTATATCTTGGAAACTTATCTATGGTGTAGGATTCAAAAATTCTATTTTCTGATGCAGGAGAAAAATTACCTAAATCAGCACCTTTACTATTTGGACCATGAATTTTACTGTGCGCCATAAACTCATCTGGTAAATCTTTTATTTTAACATCAGCAACAGCCATATTACCTTGATTTTTCAACTTAGAGTTTTTCATTTCGTTCCTAATGTTATCAATTCTATTTTGAAAATTCTCAACTTTTTGTGCTTTGGTAAGTCCACTAGCTTTCTTCATAGGAGAACTAGCCTTAAATGATACAGCTAACATAGATAATAAAGCTGCAGCATCTCCTAAACCAGCTTCCCAAGCATTCACTGAATGAGCACCAAACTTTTTCCATTTTAAAGCAAAATCTTCTAAATTATTTTGTGATGGAAATAATAAGCTTTTTCCTTCCATTTGCAACCTTACATCAATATTTTTCATCTCTTCATAGCTAACTATATCATAAGATACACCTTCCTTAACTAATTTTTTTATTATTTCTTCATCATTGATTGGCTTTCCATTTTCATCAAGTCCATACCATTTTTCGACTAGTTTCCACTAGGATCTCTATATCTCATGCAATAAATTTTAATATTCGTTCCATCCTGTCCACTAGTAACTACTGTAATAGTATCTTTTGCCCCAGCCTCTTTACAAGTTAATTTACAAGACATATTTAATGGGTTTTTCCCATCCATCTGTGTTGTTGTATCTCCACCTGACCATTTTATGTCAAATTTCGGCTCACATTTAACTGGTTCCGGCTTAGCCTTTCCCTCTTTTTTAGCTTTCTTTTCTGCTTTTTCTATGAGCTTCTTGCATATACCAAAATCTTTTTCTTTTAATCTTGTATTGAAAACCGTTTAATAAAGTTTCTTTGGTTTTTGAACCAAGTGGATTACACATTCTTTCGATAAATTCAGTAACTGTTTCAACCAAACTACCGCCTTCTTTCGTTTCTTTTTTATCTTGTTAAAACGTTTTTTCAATTCTTTACACTATTTTTATGATTACTTTCTCCTCCCTCTTTTTTTACATCAGACAATATACCCACCAAAGACAAACTATTACTTTCGATTTTAACACTTAAGTATCGCATTAATCAATTTATAAATATCTATTTGTCGTTTTTTATTATCAAGATATATATTTTTTATAAAATTATGTATATTTTTTCATTTTTGGTCATTTTTTATTATTTACCATTCACTCAGAAAAACTCTCCTTAACAAAATAATTCCTAATCAATAAATTTACCAATTCTAATAAAAAAATCGATTTATCGCTTGCCTTGAAGTGAACTTCAGGGTATATCATTAAGTAAATTAAATACTTAAGGAGGTAAAAAAATGATTAAAACTCTTTATTTAATGCGACATGGCGAAACACTATTCAATCAACAAAGTAAAATTCAAGGATGGTGCGACTCTCCATTAACAGCTAAAGGAATAAAACAAGCGCAAATTGCTGGAAATTATTTTAGTAAAAATGAGATTTATTTCGATGATGCGTATGCATCCACTTCTGAACGAGCTTGTGACACATTAGAATTGGTTACTTCTATGAGCTACACACGAAAAAAAGGATTGAAAGAATGGAATTTTGGTATTTTAGAAGCAGAACATGAATATTTAAACCCACTTTTACCATATGGAGATTTCTTTACAACCTACGGAGGCGAAGAAGAACAAGCCTTTAAAAAAAGAATTGCCGATACATTATTAAACATTATGCAGGAAACTTCTGGAAACTCAATTTTAGCAGTTTCTCATGGTGCTGCTTGTCGACAATTTATGAGAGCGTGGCAGCATACATCTGAAGTAGATCAGAAAGAACGAATTGGAAATTGTTGTATTTTGAAGTTTGAATTTTCTGATAACGAATTTAAGTTAGCTGAAATTATTAACCATGACTTTTCAAAACTTGAACAACTTTAGTGAAGAACAGACTAATATATTTATAGAAAGGTGGTCTTTTTGTGAAAACAATCAAAGAAGTTGCCGAAATGTTTGGTTTAACAGTAGAAACGATTCGCTATTATGAACGAATCGGAGTGATTCCGCCAGTTGAAAGAGATAAAAATGGTTATCGGATTTTTAAAACACGTGATTTAAATTGGGTTTTTTTAGCTAAAAGTTTACGAAATGCAGGTTTGTCGATTGAATCAATTATTGATTTTGCGTCTTTATCACAGTTGGATGGAGATGAACGACTGGCACAAAAAGATATTTTGATTGAGCAATACGAAGAATTAACTAAAAAAATTGTCGAAATGGAAAAAGTCAGAGAATTACTCGCTTATAAAATTGAAACTTACGATGAGCATCTTGCTAAGTTTCGTTCTGGTGAGTTAACGGATGAAACAGCTGAAGAATTATGGAAGATGAAACATTTTAAAAAATAATTTTTTAACTTTGACGGACGAAAATTATCTAGTTTCATCTCCCCTGCTAAATATTTAAATAAATCTAAATTAAAAATGATGGAGAAATTTATATGAAAACAATCACATTAAACAATGGCGTAGAAATCCCTATTTTAGGTTTTGGTACTTATCAAATAACTGATCCAAAGGAAGCAAAAAAAGCAGTGATTGATGCAATTCAAGCTGGCTATCGTCATATTGATACGGCACAATCTTATTTAAACGAACAAGCAGTTGGATTGGGAATCGCCAATTCAGGTGTCCCTAGAGAAGAAATTTTTCTAACAACTAAAATTTGGGTTGAAAATACTTCTTATACAGGTGTCAAAGAGTCATTTCAGCGATCATTGGATCGTTTAGGGATCGAATATATTGATTTAGTTTTACTTCATCAGCCTTACAATGATATTTATGGTGCTTGGCGCGCATTGGAAGAACTTCAAGCGGCGAAAAAAATCCGTGCAATTGGTATTTCTAACTTTGCTGTAGATCGAGCAGTTGATTTAGCTGAATTTAATCTGGTAACACCTCAAGTCAATCAAATTGAAATCAATCCATTTAATCAACAAACAACCGTAATTGAAGCACTAAAAGAAGAAGGAATTATTCCAGAAGCTTGGGCACCTTTTGCTGAAGGAAAAAATGACATCTTTAAAAATTATATTCTTTTAAGTATTGCAGAAAAATACCATAAATCTGTTGCACAGGTTATTGTTCGCTGGTTAGTGGAGCAAGACGTTGTTGTTTTAGCCAAATCAGTGAAACCAGAACGTATGCAAGAAAATTTAGCCATTTTTGATTTTCAATTAACTGAAGAAGATAAAAAGCAGATAAAAACATTAAACCAAGGAACAAGTCAATTCTTTTCACATGCAGATCCAGCTATGATTAAATGGATGGCCGAAAGAAAAATGAATGTATAGAAAAATGCGATTAAGATAACTATCAAAAGAGTTATATCACCTCTACAAATAAAAACAAGTAGATTTCACTGCCAGTAAAATCTACTTGTTTTTTACTTTTATTCACTTAAATAAGCTGTTTTATAATCAAACTGTGCACCCGTACTATGACTGATTACATTTTTCAACTCCGTATTTCTTAATCTCGCTTCAGCTTTTTGAATCAATGGAGCAATTCCATAATCAGCTAATAAAATCTCTTCAGCTGAAATATAATCATTCCATCTTTTTTCTAAATCTGTTATATCTTGATTTGAAGCCAAAGAAACTAATTCATCATATTTTGGATTAGTATATTTTCCATAGTTATAGACAGATTCAGCTGTAAACAAATCTAAGAAACTGCTTGGATCAGCATAATCAGCTGTCCAACCAAATAAAAATAGATCAAAATCAGCGGACTTTCCTCTTTCAACAGCGACTGATACAGGTACTACAGATACATTTACAGTTATCCCTTCCAAGTTATCTTGAATAGTAGATTGAAGGTACTCAGCAACTTTTTTGATTGCGTCTGTATCATACGCCAGTAAATCGATTTTTAATTCATTAATCCCTAGTTCTTTTTTCGCCTCATCCCATGCTATCTTTGCTTCAGAAATATCTGTTTTCACATGATTACCAGATTGTTTAGCAAAGTCTTCCCCACCTTTAGGATTAAATGACATTCCAGAAGGAACAATGCCTGTCGGCGCTAATGAACCATCACCTAAAATTTGATCCACGATGGCATTGCGGTCGATTACTAGTGAAATAGCTTTCCGTAGATTTTTATTTTGAAACTCTTTTTTTGTTTGGTTATATGAAAGATAGGTCGTTCCTGCCTTTTCAATCGAAACAAATTCAGGTGAAGCTTGATATTGTTTTGCTAACTCACCAGTTAGCAAAATATCATCGACTTGTTTAGCTTCAAAAAGATTGACGTTTGTCGCCGATTCTTTACTTACCTGATTTTTAATTTTAGTTAATTGAACTTTTTCTTTATCCCAATAATGATCGTTTTTAAGATACGTCCATTCAGTATCCGTTCCTGGCCCATCAAAATCAGCCAAAATAAATGGTCCATTATAAATTAAATGCTCACTTGATTTAGCATAGTTTTCCCCTTGCTCACTAACAAATTTTTCGTTTTGCGGAAAAAATGCAGGAAAAGCTAATAAGTGACTAAAATAAGGCGTTGGTTTTACTAAGGTGATTTCAATATTCTCATCATCCACTGCGGTGATTCCTAATGTAGTACTGTCTTTTTTACCAGCAATAATATCATCAGCATTTTCAATCGAAGAAAAAAGATACGAATATTCAGCCGCAGTTTCAGGAGCTACTGCTTTTCTCCAAGCATAAACATAATCTTCAGCAGTTACAGGTTCTCCGTTTGACCATTTTGCTTGATCATTTAATTCAATTTTATAAATCAGTTGGTTCTCATCTATTTCAGGCAGTTCTTTCGCACCAGCTAATTCTAGTTCATTTTCTGCTGTTAATCGGTACAACCCTTCCATTACATTATTCAAAGCGGTAATACTATACGTATCACTAGCTAAAACAGAATTCATAGTAGACATTTCTTGATCCACAGTCACTGTGATTTCTTGTTGTTTTTCAGTTGAATTCTCTTCTTTTCCTACACAACCAACTAAAGCAATACTGAAAATTGCTAGTACACCTAAACTCCGTTTAATTTTAATCATTTTATACCCCCCCCAGTTATTTCTTAATGAATTTTTAATCATTGTATCCTATGATCGAAACGAAATCAATGTAATTTATAAAAAAGAATGAGATTGAGATTAAACTAAAACTACTTTTCTCAAATTCATTCTTTACAATCGGATTATTATTATAAAAACAGTTATACTTTTTTTGACATCGTTATGTCTGTTGGTTGAAACCCTACTGATTCATACAAATGCACAGCTGATTTATTATGAGCAAAAACATGAAGACCAATCTCTGTTACATTCATCTCTTTTGCTTTAGAATCTAAACAATTCAATGCCTTTCTACCATAACCTTGATTTCGAAAGTCTTCAAAAATCAAAAAATCATAAATAAAAAATTTACGTCTATTCAATTCTTTTTCCAAATGAACCCATAAATACCCTATTGATTTCTCTATTTTTTCATCAAATAGTGTAAAAAGAAATTCATTCTTAGTCTCGTTTCCTTCTGGTAAAAGTGTAGCAAAACTTTTCTTAGCAAGTGATAAAGCTTCTGCTGCTTCCCAAGTACCAGCTTCAATTTTATCTTTCGCATAATCTGATATAGCAAAAGACAGATAATCAGTGTATTCTATATTTTTCATTTGATTTAATCGAATTGTCATAAGATACTTTCCAACTTTCGTTTTTTATTTTTAAATACACGATTATCAAACTAAATAAGTTATAGTTAACATAATATAATTATCATAAACCTAATCTGATTTGTCTTTTATTTTAGTTATTCTTTAACAAATCTTCCAAATGATAAGGCGTATTTTGGTACACCGCATAATTCAACCAATTCGAAAAAAGTAGTGACGCAGCCATATGCCAGCGTAATCTCGGTTCTTTCGAGCAATCATTCGCTGGAAAATAATTTTCTGGAATCAAGGGTGTTTCACCTTTATTTTGATCACGTAAAAATTCTTGCTGCAAGGTTTCTCGATCATATTCTAAATGACCCATCGCATAAAATGCACGATTATCTTTATTTCCAACTAAAAAAAGACCTGCTTCTTCTGATTCAACTAATATTTCTAAATCATCATCATTTTCTATATCTTCTCTGCGAACTTCAGTGTAACGAGAATGTGGAGCAAAAAAGCCATCATCAAACCCTTTAAAAATACACCAGGTCGGTTGAATTACCTCATGGAAATAAATACCAGATAGTTTCTTTTCTAATCTGTATTTATTAATTCCATGATGATAATATAATCCGGCTTGGGCTCCCCAACAAATATGGAAAGTTGAAAAAACATGTGTTTTACTCCATTCAAATATTACGTTTAATTCATCCCAATAATCAACTGCTTCAAAAGGTAGTTGTTCAATTGGAGCACCAGTAATAATCAACCCATCATAAAAATTATTTTTAACGGTATCGAATTTATGATAGAAACGCTCTAAATGATCAATAGAAGTATTTTTAACATCATGAGTGCTTGTATATAAAAATTCAACATGAATCTGTAAAGGTGTATTACTTAAAAGTCTTAGTAGTTGAACTTCTGTTTCATCTTTTTTAGGCATTAAATTAAGAACCAAAATTTTTAAAGGTCGGATATCTTGATGCATGGCGCGATCTTCGTCCATCACAAAAATTTTCTCTTTTTCTAATACTTTTATCGCCGGTAATTCTTTTGGTACTCTGATCGGCATAATCATATCCTCCTTTTAGTTCATTTTCTATAATTTTACGACAAAAAGAGCACAAAAGATAGTCTCATAAAGAAAAATCAGGTTCCTTTTCTTTATGAGACTAAAAGGTTGCTTAAAATAAGATTTTCCAAGACTCCACTACCATCGTATTAAGAACTAGATTTAACACTTTTTTCGATCAAAGGCTGACTGACCTTTTGATTCCAAAATTCAATCAACGGTCCTGTAAAAAAGGCATTAATAACCGTGCCAATACCTACAGGTCCAGTGAAAATTAGCGCAAGTACAACGAAAGAAACATCTTGTATGATTCGAATGGTTCGATATTGATAATTTGTATAGTCTACGATTATTGGTGCAATTGCATCATATGGCGCATTACCCAATTTTGCGGACATATAAAATGAAGCACCAAAAGTAAATATGGTAATTCCAATAACTAATAGAAAAATTCTTGATACACTTGTCACATTCAATTTAATCATATCTACATAAATCCAAGTAAAGAAATCAATAAAAAAGCCTGTTAAAACCATATTGATAACTGTACCAACCCCAATGTATTTTCGACCAAATACAAATACTATAAGTAGAATCAACACATTTACACCTAGTTGGTATACGCCTAGAGATAAACCAATGACTTCACTAATGCCAATATTTGCTGCTGTATATGGATCTAAACCAACATTCCCTATTCTTAAAGTAGCAACTCCAAATGCTAGGATAGCAACGCCTATCAAAGCATACAAAGAACGGATTACTAATTCTTTATTTGCACGACTCACTTTACCCCTCCTTTATGCTCTAGACAGTTATATTTATTATTAACATAATTGTAAATTCTATTCTATCTTAAAGCAAGTAAATCAATTAAGTAAAAAAACTAACAATCAGAAAATACTTAAGAAAAGCATTTCAAAATTGTTAGTTAAAAAAAGCATTAGCAAAATTTTTTATTTATTTAAGTTAATATTTTTTAAAGCTTCTTGTGCTAAAAGATTCAAATAGTTCCAAGGACGATCAAAATGAGGTTGGAAGAAGAAATCAGATAATGCTAAATCTTCCACTGTCATTTCATTTTGAACAGCTAAAGAAAGTGTGTTCGCAGATTGAGTGATATCATATTTCGACATCAACTGTCCACCAACAATTCGATTCGTTCCTTTTTCATAAACCAATTCCATCATCACATTTTCAGTTGTTGGCATAAATTCTGGACGATAGTTATCTTCGAAGAACGTAGAATCGACTTCTAAATTGTTAAGTTTAGCACTTTCTTGCGTTACTCCTGTTGATCCAATTTTCCAACCAAATAAATACAAACCAGAGGTTCCTTGTGTTCCACGATATGCAACTTTAGGTTCAGAAATATTAAGGCCAACCAACATCCCTTGACGAACTGCGTTAGTCGCTAATGGAATATAATTAGTTTTACCGCTTGGATTATAGTGTACTACTGCACTATCTCCTGCAGCAAAAATATCTGGATTACTTGAACGCATGTATTTATCAACTACGATTGCACCATTAGGTAACATTTCTACTTTATCTTTTAATAGTGTAGTATTTGGAAGGAAACCAACACACATAATAACCATATCAGCATCAAATTCTTGACTCGGCGTAACAACTTTTGAAATATTTCCTTCGCTATCAGCTTGAAATTCTTGAACGTTTTCACCTAATGCTAATGTAACTCCACGATCCACTAATTCTTTTTCTAAAACATCAGTAAACGGTTTATCCAAGTATTTATTTAAAATACGGTCTAATCCATCAATTAAGGTAACTTCTTTACCTGATTCTACAAATGCCTCAACGAGTTCGATACCGATGTAGCCACCACCAACCACAACAACTTTTTTGGCATCTTTTGCTTTTTCAATGATCACATTCGCTTGGTTATAGTTTTTACATAGTAGAACATTATTTGATTCAATACCAGGGATCGGAGGGATGATCGGCCAAGATCCAGTTGTCATCACTAATTTATCATAAGAAACAGTTTCTTCTTCATTTGTTATTAAATTTTTTGCCGTTACTTTTTTATTATCAACATCAATATTTTCTACGTTATGCTCCATTTTGACTTCAGCACCAAGAGATGCTAATTCTTCAGGATTCGAATAAAATAAGCCTGCAGCATCTTTCACTACTCCTCCAACATATAAGGCAATACCACAAGATAGAAACGAAACGTTATCATTTCTTTCATAAACAGTAACTTCTGCCTCCGGATTATTTGCTAAAATATTTTTTACTGCAGCAGTTCCAGCATGCGTGCATCCTACGACTACGACTTTCATTTGTGTAAATCCCTTCTTTCAAAAAATTGTTTCGCCAATCGTTATTTATTGATTGATCTATTATGACTATAACAAACTAAAAAAACGAGTTCGAGTTCTTTGCTTGTGAATTCATAATTATTTTTTCACAAACAGTAACGATTTTAATCATTTTTATTAAATCGGTTAAAAATCATTAGTTAAAAAGACTATTATAATAAGAAAAAAACTCGAAATCATTTTAATTTCGAGTTTGTGAATTCTATTTTCTATTCAGGAATGCTTGCAATAAATTCGATTTCAATTAAAACATCTTTTGGCAATCTTGCAACCTCAACCGCTGATCTTGCAGGAAGAGTATTAACGAATGCTATACCATAAGTTTCATTAAACGCAGTAAAATCATCCATATTCTTCAAAAAACAAGTTGTTTTGACGATGTGATTAAAATCTGTACCTGCTTCTTCTAAAATAGCCGCCATATTTTTTAATACTTGCATTGTTTGTTCTTCGATTGTTTCGCCAACTACTTCTCCTGTTTCTGGACTTAGAGGTACCTGTCCAGAAGCAAATAATAAGCCATTCAAAAGATTCGCTTGAACATAAGGTCCAATGGCTTTTGGTGCTTTGTGTGTGTGTATTCTTTTCATTATTTACTCCCTACTCCCTTTAATTTTGACACTCTGGACATAATCCATATAATTCTAAACGATGTTCATTGATTTCAAATCCAGTCAGCTTGCTAGCTGCCATCTCCACGTCATCAAGACCTGGATAATGGAAATCAACTATTTTCCCACAATTTTGACAAATTGCATGGTAATGTTTTTTTGAACTGAAATCAAAACGGCTAGATGCATCTCCATAACTCATTTCTTGCACAAAACCTATATTCGTAAACAATCGTAAATTGTTATAGACAGTTGCTACACTCATATTAGGAAAACGATTTTCTAGAGCGCGATAGATTTCATCGGCAGTTGGATGGCTGTGATTTTCAATCAAATATTCTAAAATTGCATATCTTTGTGGTGTGATACGAATATTAGCTTCCTTCAATTCTTCAAGCGCATTTTTTACCAGCGTATTATCCAAATGGCTCTCCTCCCTCTTCTTCTTTATTAAATAATACTATTTCTAATCTGCCTTTACAAGAAATAATCATCTTTTTCTTTGAAAAAAAGAAAATTTTCTTTATTTTTCTTAAAAATAGTTTATAAAACAACTCTTTATGAAAGAATTTTAATCACGAAATAAAGATCCTGTTTGTGATTTTTTTATCTTTACTAAAAAAATTGTAAGATAAACCAATCATTTTTATAACTAATTTTATTTTTCTATTTAGAGAATGTCGGAAATGGATAGCGACGACTATTTTTGTAATTTAGCTGGAATTCATCATCATAAAGCTTCGCTTATCTCACATAAGCTACATTTTCTCTTTTGATTTCTAGTTAATTGGCATTCCTCAATCATTTGCAAACATTTCCTAATTGAATTTCCATCTTTAAACAATTATAATATTTTTGTTGTATAGTAAATATATCTTGAAAAATAGGGGTTAACTAAAACATGGAAATTATAAATATTAGTCCTCGAGGCTATTGTTATGGCGTGGTAGATGCAATGGTTATTGCTCGAAATGCTTCTTTAGATGAGTCACTACCAAGACCAATTTATATTTTAGGAATGATCGTTCATAATGAACATGTCACCAATGCTTTTGAACAAATCGGGATTCACACTTTAGATGGAGCAAATCGAGAAGATATTTTATCCCAGATTGATGAAGGAACCGTTATTTTCACAGCACATGGAACTTCACCTAAAGTTAAACAACAAGCTATCGATAAAGGTCTTGTAACGATTGATGCAACTTGTCCTGATGTAATGATTACCCATGAATTGATTTTAGAAAAAGTAACAGCTGGTTACGAAATCATTTACATTGGCAAAAAAAATCATCCTGAACCAGAAGGCGCAATCGGTGTCGCACCGGAAAACGTTTATCTTGTAGCAAACTTAGAAGACATCAACAATCTTCAACTCGAAAATGATAAAATATTTGTCACTAATCAAACGACAATGAGTCAATGGGATGTAGCTAATTTAATGGATGCGATCAAATTGAAATATCCTCAAGTTGTTGTTCATAAAGATATTTGTAAAGCGACGCAAGTTCGTCAAGAGGCAGTTGTTAATCAAGCGGCAACTTGTGATTTAACTATTGTGGTGGGTGATCCTAAAAGTAACAATAGTAATCGGCTTGCTCAAGTTTCCGAACAACAGATTGGTGTTAAAGCATATCGCATAAAAGATGTTTCAGAAATAAATCCCGCTTGGTTCAACGAAGTTAAAAAAGTCGCGGTTACAGCTGGTGCTTCTACTCCAACGCAAATTGTGCGTGAAGTAATTGACTATTTAGAACAATTTGACTCACAAGATACTACGACTTTTGAGGCACTAACTAAAGTCACTGCCGAAAGCATCTTGCCTCGTCCTCGTATCAAAGATTTAAGTAAAAACAGAGAACGTCGATTAGCTGATTTGAGAAACGGTAAACGATAAAAGCGATTAGCTTGAAATCACAATTCAAAAACAAACGAGGTTGAAAATATTGCCACATTTTCAACCTCGTTTGTTTTATATTCTTAAAATTTTAACCATAAATCATGAAACAATTAACGTTTGTCCGACGGTTATTAATTCTGTACTTAGTCCATTAAGAGCCATCAATTGATCTACAGTTAGTCCATACCGTTCTGAGATTCCCCACAACGTGTCACCAGAAACGACAGTCACACTAGAACTATCAGTATAAGTTTGACCTGTTGCTTCAACAACAGCATTCGACTCATTTGCTACTTCTACCAGACTAGAATAACTCCAATCATAAGCAGTGAGTCCATAATTTTCAATCAGCCAATTCAATTTATAATTATAGTGTGGATCAGTTGCATAACGCCCTGCTAGAGCAGCAGTCGCATCTGAATAGTTTGTTGTATTGCTTTTCCATGATCCTGAATAATAATAATCACCAGTCGTAGAAACAGTTGTCTTTAATACGTTGGCATGATCTTGAAAAGATTCAGCATAAGAACTATAACTTCTAAATGGTTCCGTAATGGTCATCCACTGACCTTCCAGATATTCAGCTGTTGGCATATAAACAGATTGACCGTTATAACTGCCTTTGACGCCAAATAAATTGTAGTTAGGTGCTGAAGCAAGTGCAGAATCGCCAAAACTACTTTCTAATAAGGCTTGTGCTATCATTACAGAGGCATATAAATCATTTACTTCAGCTACATACGCAGCCGAATCGCTAATTGAATTAATAAAGGCTTGTTCTGAAGTTGTATCTCCTAAATTAGCTTCATTTGCCTGAACATTCACTGGTGCGATATTTCCTACAACAGGCATCAAAACTAACGAGGTTCCCACTAATGAAACAGCCTTTTTAGTATTGTCAGTTTTATTTTTTTGTTTCATAAAATGTCTTTCACTTCTTGTCATCTTATCGTCCAATTCCGCTCCTCCTCTAAAATTAGAGTTTCTTATATAATATCTTACTTTATTAGAATTTTTTATACAATAATTCATAACCAAAATTATATTTCTTAAAATAATTGTAACATAAAAGAAACATAAAAAAATGTTTTTAGCATTTTTATTCAAAGTTTCTAATAAAAATAAATAATAAAGGAGAAAACAAAAATTTGTAAAGATAAAAAAACTCGAAACAAAGCCAAAATCAGCTTTGTTTCGAGCTATTAATTTAATAGAAGTAGTCGAATTTTGTTACTAATTAAATTACAATTTATTAAATGTAGCAACAACATTTTCTACTGTAAAACCAAATTCACTTAATACTAAATCTCCAGGAGCAGAAGCGCCATAATGATTAATCGTAATTGTTGTTCCAGCAGAGCCAACGTAACGTTCCCATCCAAACGGAGAAGCTGCTTCAATCGCCACACGTTTTAAAACTTCTTTTGGTAAAACTGATTCTTTGTAATCCACCGATTGTTTTTCGAACAAATCAAAACTTGGCATTGAGACAACTGATACATCTGTCCCATTTTCAGCTAAAACTTTTTGCGCTTGAATCGCCAAATTCACTTCTGAACCAGTCGCAATTAAAATTCCTTCTGGTTTTGATCCTTTTTGTGCAGAGATTACATAAGCACCTTTTTGAACTGAATCACTTGCATGTTCTTTTGTTCCTTCAATTACTGGTAAGTTTTGTCTACTAAGAACTAAAATCGTTGGAGCATCTTTTGTAGTCATTGCAATTTTCCAAGCTGCTACAGTTTCATTTCCATCAGCTGGACGAATAACTTGTACACCAGGCATACAACGAACACTAGCTAATTGTTCAATTGGTTCATGAGTTGGACCATCTTCACCAACCGCTACTGAATCATGCGTCAATACATAGGTAACTGGTGTGTTTTGAATAGCTGCTAAACGAATTGCTGGACGTAAATAATCTGTAAATACAAAGAATGTTCCGCCGTAAATTCGACTTCCACCATGCAATTGAATCCCATTCATAGCTGCAGCCATCGCGAATTCACGAACACCAAACCAGATGTTACGTCCTTCGTATTGTCCTGGCTCAAAATCTTTTTCAGCAGCTACCATTGTATTATTAGAGGCAGATAAATCTGCTGACCCACCCCAGAAGCTTGGAACAGCTTTAGATAAGGCTTGAATTGTTTCTTTGCTAGTGACACGACTAGCTGCACTAGAACCAACTTCATAGCTTGGTAATTCATCTGCCCAATCTGCTGGTAATTCATCAGCAAAAGCGGTCTTGAATTGTTTAGCAAGTTCAGGATGTTCTTTTTCATAATTCGCAAAAAGTTCATTCCATGATGCTTCTGCTTTTTCCCCTTCAGTAATCATTGCTTCTTTAAAACGAGCTGCCACTTCTTCTGGAACAGTGAAATCAGGATATTCCCAACCATAAACTGCTTTTGCAGCTGTAATTCCGTCTTCGCCAATTGGAGCGCCATGAACAGCAGAGGTTCCTTCTTTTGGTGCGCCGTATCCAATAACAGTTTTAACCTCAATCAATGTCGGTTTGTTCGTTTCAGCTTTTGCTTCATCAATCGCTTTTGAAATTGCTGCTAAATCATTACCATCTTTTACTAAAATGTGTTGCCAACCATAAGCTTCATAACGTGCACCAACATTTTCAGTGAAAGCTTTAGAAATCGGACCATCAAGAGAAATATCATTTGAATCATACAACACGATTAATTTACCTAATTTCATATGACCAGCCATAGAACTTGCTTCTTGTGAAACACCTTCCATTAAATCGCCATCACCACATAAACTGAATGTATAATGATCCATCACTGGGAAACTATCTCTATTATAAGTTGCAGACAAATGAGCTTCAGCCATTGCCATCCCAACTGCCATTGCAATCCCTTGACCTAAAGGACCAGTAGTTGCTTCAACTCCATCAGTATGATGAACTTCAGGATGTCCTGGTGTTTTACTTTCCCATTGACGGAAATTTTTCAAATCATCAATCGTAACTTTATAGCCAGATAAATGTAATAAACTATAAAGAAGTGCAGAACCATGACCTGCAGATAAAATGAAACGGTCTCTATTAACCCAGTTCATAGATGTTGCTGGATTCACTTTTAAGTGTTTCGTCCACAATGCATATGCCATTGGGGCAGCACCCATTGGTAAACCAGGGTGACCTGAATTAGCTTTTTGAATCGCCTCAATACTTAATGTACGAACCGTGTTAACGCCTAGCTGATCTGTTGTATCGAACAAATAAATCATCTCCTATTTAGGTTTTTTTTACCTTTATTAGTTTATTTTAGCCTATTTAATCAATGAAAGCAATTACTTTTACAAAAAAAAGCAAAAAATTAATTTCGGTCATGCAATCCTTTTTCTTTTTGAATTTGTTTTAATTTTTCTGGAGTAACATCATTGCCTTCAGGGTCAACTACTTTCATCCCCTCAATATGATGTTTCATTCCACTTCTAAACGTTTCTAAATATTCCTGACGTAATTCTTTTTGTTCTGCTAATTCAGCTTCGGTTAAACTAGATTCTTTCGCCTTTTTAGCCAATTCATTTATACGGTTCATTTTGTCTTCTGATAACATGTTAGTTCCTCCTTCACTTTCCACATCTATCTTATAAGAACCTGCCTAAAAATACAACTCTCAACTCACAAAAAAACACGAACGCTTGTTTGATTATCTGTGAAAACTATGGTAAACTAAAAATATCATTAGAAAGAAGGTGCGACTTGTGGCAAAACGTACAGATACAAGACAAATTGAAGTCCTAAAATATATATATGAACAAGTTGAATTAAAAGGTTATCCACCCACGGTTCGCGAAATTGGCAAAGCAGTAGACCTTTCTTCTACTTCTACAGTTCATGGTCATTTAGCCAGACTAGAGAAAAAAGGCTTAATTTTAAGAGATCCTACTAAACCAAGAGCCATCGAGTTAACTGCTGAAGGTTTAGAAAAAATAGGTATTCAACCAAGCACCATTCCAATGCTTGGTGTTGTTACAGCTGGTGAACCAATTTTGGCTGTTGAAGAAGCTTCTGATTACTTCCCGCTTCCGCCTGATTTAAAGTATGAAAATAATTCTTTATTCATGTTAACCATTCGTGGAGAAAGTATGATTAATGCTGGCATACTCGATGGTGATCAGGTTATTGTTCGAAAACAAGCAACTGCTGAAAACGGCGATATTGTGATTGCGATGACTGATGAAGATGAGGCCACATGCAAACGATTTTTCAAAGAAGCAACTCATTTTCGTCTTCAACCAGAAAATGATGCATTGGAACCAATCATTCTAGCAAATGTTAGTATCTTAGGTAAAGTTGTTGGTTTATATCGCAATCATATTTAACTTTTTCAAGAACTAAAAATAGGCTAGCATCCAGAAAATTGACTCTTCAAATTTTCTGGATGCTAGCCTATTTCTATTCTTATTTTTCAAATTAGGAAGTTACTAAAAACAATTGAGACTTTCAAATTTTTCAAAAATCCAGTTGGAAATCAAGAAAAAAACGTAACGTATGTGAAACACAATCGAAGCTTTACAACAATAGATTTCAACTAAACTATAAAACTGTTTGTCACTATAAGTTTCAGAATTTTCCTAGTCGATTTGACATATTCTTTGATAAGTTTCAAACTGATATGGGTAATTGTTCTTTTGATCCTGCTCGCCCTCACTCAAATTGACAAGCGTCCACTCATCCCAATCAACTGTAGGAAAATATGTGTCTCCTTCAAATGTATGCTGAATAACCGTTCGATAAAGAACATCACAATAAGGAAGAAAGTTTTTATATACAATCGAACCACCTGCAATAAAAGTAATACCTGAAAACTCATCAGCATAGGTCAAAATTTCTTCAACAGAATGCATAACGATGATACCTTGAGCTTGATACAGCTGATCACTCGTCAAAACAATCGTTTTTCGATTCGGTAAAGGTTTACTTCCCATTCCCTCAAAAGTAGTCCGTCCCATTACAATTGTGTTATCTTCTGTCATCTGCTTAAAAAACTTCAAATCATTAGGTAAATGCCAGGGCATTTGATCGTCTTTACCAATCAACCCTTGCTCATCTTGTGCCCAAATAGCTGCTAACATCCTATTCCCCCTTTGTCATTTAAACGGCAATTGGTGCCTTAATCGTTGGATGTGGATCATACCCTTCAAGCATGATATCTTCCATTTCAAAATCAAAAACAGATTGCTTTTCTAGATTTAATTTCAATGTCGGACAGCTTCTAATTTCTCTTGTCAACTGTTCTTCCATTTGTTCAAAATGGTTATTGTATAAATGCGCATCTCCTAGAGTGTGAACAAACTCGCCAACTTCTAAACCAGTTTCGTGAGCAATTAAATGCGTTAATAGCGCATAACTAGCAATGTTAAATGGAACGCCAAGAAAAACATCAGCACTTCTTTGATAAAGTTGACAACTTAGTTTACCGTCATTTACATAAAACTGAAACATTGTATGACACGGCGGCAGCGCCATTGATGGAACGTCTTCAGGATTCCATGCTGATACAATTAAGCGACGAGAATCCGGTGTTGTTTTAATCATTTCAATCACAGCTTTGATTTGATCAATAAATCCACCATCTTTTGTTTCCCAATGACGCCATTGTGCCCCATAAATATTTCCTAATTCACCATGTTTCATTGCAAAATCATCATCAGATAAAATTTTTTCACAAAACAAATCATTTTGTTTGTCATATTCGTTTTTAAAGACTTCGTCTGTTAAACTTCGATGACCAAAATTTGTCATATCTGGTCCTGTATAGTCAGCGCTATTTATGTAACGTTCGAATGCCCACTCATCCCAAATATGATTATTATGTTGCAATAAATAGCGAATATTCGTATCGCCTTTTAAAAACCATAGTAATTCACTTTTTATTAGACCAAATGGCACACGTTTCGTAGTTAATAAAGGAAAACCTTCAGAAAGATCAAAACGCATTTGATACCCAAAAAGGCTTTTTGTTCCTGTCCCAGTTCGATCTCCTTTTTGATGTCCTTCGTTTAAAATTTTTCGTCCCAAATCTAAATAGGCTTCTTCCATAGTTACTTCCTCCTAGTTTTCAGCAAACTCACTTAAGTATTCCCAACGATCTAGTTTTTCTTCCAGTTCTTTTTCTGTTTGGGATAATTCTTTTTGCAGTTCTTGAAGTTTTGTAAAATCATCGACCTGTTGATTCATTTCATTAGTAATTGTTTCTGTTTTCTCTTCTAATTGCGCGATTTCTTGTTCAATCGTTGCCCATTCTTTTTGCTCCATATAAGTTAATTTAGATTTTTCTTTTTTCTCAATAACTTTATTTGAGTCATCTTCAATTTTAAGTTTCTTTTTGGTTTGCGCTTTTTCTTTGGTCGATTCGGCTAGATAATCACTCATTACACCGTAATAAGAAGTAATCTCACCAGCTCCTTTAAAAACTAGCAACTTCTCAATTGTCTTATCCAAAAAATAGCGATCATGAGAAACAGTGATTACAGCACCCTTAAATGTTCGAATATAATCTTCTAAAATTGTTAACGTATCAATATCTAAATCGTTTGTTGGTTCGTCCAGTAATAAAACATTCGGCTGACTAATCAAAAGTTTTAGTAAATATAACCGCCTTTTTTCGCCTCCTGAAAGTTTACCGATAATCGTTCCATGCATAAATCTAGGGAATAAGAAACGTTCTAATATTTCAGCAACGCCTATCGTTGTTCCATCAGAACGCTTAACCTCTTCTGCCGCTTCTTGTAAATAAGAAATCATTCGTTTTTCTGGATTCATCTTTTCATTTGTTTGTGTATAATAAGCAATTCGAACTGTTTCTCCCACTGAATAAATACCACTATCCAAAGGAATTCGACCAGCAATAATGTTCAATAACGTTGACTTGCCACTCCCGTTTTTTCCAGTAATCCCAATCCGTTCTCTTGATTGAACCAGTAAATCAAAGGCGTGTAAAATCGTTTTATTCTCAATAGCATAATCGCCATTTTTAATCTCAATTACTTTTTTTCCTAAACGTTGCGTAGCCAAATCCATATCGATTTGTTCTTTATGATTTGCCTGATTTAAGTTTCCTTTCAGTTCATGGAAACGATCTTGCCGCGCTTGTTGCTTTGTTCCACGTGCTTGAACTCCTGCCCGCATCCATTCTAATTCTTGTTTATATAGGCGGTTTCGTTTCTCATCTTGTTCAACCTCAACCCGTTCGCGTTCTGCTTTACTAATCAGATACGTCTCATAATTTCCTTTATATTCAAAAATTCGTCCAAATGACAATTCGAAGATACGATTTGATACCCGGTCTAGAAAATAGCGATCATGGGTAACCATTAAAACCGCACCACGATACTGATTTAAATAGGTTTCAAGCCACGTAATTGCATCGTAGTCTAAATGGTTGGTCGGTTCATCAAGTAAAAGTAAATCAGGCGATTCTATTAACACTTGAGCTAAACTGACTCTTTTTTTCTGTCCACCAGATAAATCACGGATTTTTTTATCTAATGTATCAATTCCTAATTTTTGAAGAACAATTTTAGCTTCAGTATCTGCATTCCAAGCATCCTCTTTATTCATGAGTTCTTCTGCTTGAACATATTGCTTTTGAATTTGCTCGTTCGTACCGTCTTCAGCCAATGCTAATAAAGCTAATTCATAATTTTTAACGGCTCGAAGAATAGGAGTATCGCCTTGAAATACAGCCTCCACAACAGATAAATCTTCATTCAACGTTTGGTCTTGGGATAAGTAGCCGATTTGATAGTCATTAGGGACCTGAAAAACTGTACTGTCGCCATCACCACTATCTTTTGATGCAAGAATATTCAACAACGTGGTTTTTCCTGTTCCGTTCGTTCCGATTAATCCAATACGGTCTTTTTCATGTATTGAAAAAGCGATTTGATCAAATAACGTTTTTTCGCCATATGTTTTCGTTAAATTGGAAATTTTCAATTCTTTCATTTTAAAATCACGCCCTTTTCATCCTTGCCTATTGTATCAAAAAAAAACGAAAAAAAGAAGCTAGTTTTATTTTTTACTAGCTTCTTCTCTAACTTGTTTCCGTAATCTATTAAAACCAAGCCCATTTGCAGTGTCATTAATTGAAAAAGATTCTAATAAATTGACATTTTTTCGGTATTCATTCGCTACAATTGAAGAAATTTTGTGATTAATTTCGTATGTATCAATTACATTTCGTTCTTCTTGATAGCCAATCAATAATTCTTTGACATAATCAGATTGTGAATGAATGATAAAGGAATCAATAAACGTTCCATCTTCTAATCGTTGCGCTAATTGTAAACGTCCTTCAATGAAAAAGCGAATCAACTCATCATCATAAACATCGGTCAAGTTATTTAAACTTTTAAGAATCACTTCTGTATTCTGTAAGAAGACTTGCCGAATACTTTCCATTTCTTCTTTTCTAAGCTCTGTTTTCACTTCATCCTCTTCATGATCCCACAAAGAATTTGTATGGATAAATAAATTAATGACTTGTCGCACAAACAAGAGCCAGAAACCGATTATTGATAATAATTGTTTTGCGATTGATCGTTCCATTCTAGTAATCAGTCGTTTATACAGTCTATACCCTTCGACATTAATCTCTTTTTGTCGGAAGCTTTCTTCTAAACCATCTTTTTCAATTGATACAATCAATGCTTGTAGTTCTTGCACATCTTGCTTCTTTTCAGCAGATAGCTGTTCCGTATAGAGTTCCTTAATTCTATCTTGATAATTTTCGATTACAACATTCATTTCCACATGAGGATCTGATTCGTTACGAAGCTTTAAATGTTCAATGACTTCTTTTAACAAATTGATTTCAATTGGATTCTCCGGTTGTTCTTCCTCAGTATCGGTTAAAAATGGCAAAATAACCAATCCACTAATTAAGGTAACCAGAATGACACAAGCTGTGATAAACAATAATAAGGAGCGTTCAATAAATAATTCACCATTGATAGTCATTGGCAAGATAAAGATTGTGGCTAAACTGACCGTTCCTTTCACTCCACCAAATGTCAAAATTAAAATTTCATTCATAAATTTACCAATATTTTTAAAACGGTTTTTAATCCCATAAATAAAAACAATCGACAGAAAACGTGTAGCGAATAACGTCACAGAAATTAGCAAAACAACTAACATTAAAAAGATATTTGAATACGTTTCACTATTCCAAATCGGTGAAAAGACTTGAGATAATTCAATGCCCAAAAATAGAAAAACTAAGGCATTAAGCATGAAAACAATTGTACTCCAGGTACTATCTGAAACACTTGACAATTCAGCTTCAAATAAAGAAACTTTCTTCAAACTCGAAGCCTGCATAACACCTGCTACAACAGCGGCGATGATCCCAGATACACCAAAAATTTCAGCAAGTACATAGGATAAAAATGGTAACAACAATTCTAATAGTAAATAGCCAGTAACATCTTTAGCTGAAGCTTTTTCTAACAAATGGACAATTTGTCTTTTTAGCAATACTAAAATGACACCCACTGCGGCACCCCCGACACTAGAAAACAATAATGTCCAAGAAGCATTAACCCATGAAAAAGACCCGGTTAATAAGGCAGCCAAGGCAAACTGAAAAGCAGTTACACCAGAAGCATCGTTAATTAATCCTTCACCGGCTAAAATATTCATAGCTTTAGCTGGAATTTGAATTTTACCAGATAATGAGCCTACTGCTACGGCATCAGTTGGTCCAAGTGCGGCACCGAAAGCAAAACAAGCAGCTATCGGTAACGCAGGAATAATCAAATGCAAAGTCCAACCTACTGTTAATAAGGTGATAATGACACCAGCAAAAGCTAAAAATAAAATGACACTAAAATTCTTTAACATTGAACGAATATTCGTTCTTTCTCCTTCTCTAAACAACAAAGGTGCTATAATCATCACTAAAAAAACTTCTGGTTCAAAAGTGATTCTCTGCCCCATTTCAGTTAAACCAATTAGCACACCAAAAATAATTTGTACCATCGGCAACGGAATAATCGGGACAATTCGATTAAAAACATTAGAAAAGGTAATGGCAAATGCAAATAGAATGATCCAATAAATTAACTCCATCCTATCTCTCCCTTCCTATTTAATATTGATTTTGCTTGGTAATTTGGATTTTTCAGACCCAATCTGATTTTCCAATATTTTTTCATTGTATCGAAATTGATCAAATGAAGATAAGACAAAAGTAGTTTAATTAACCTTTTCACCGATAATACAGGTCATTAAACAATCGATTAGAATCGAGCAATTGGACGAATCATTAGTTATTGCGCTCTCTGCAATGAATGATGACTAGGAAATTGCCGAGATTCTGATTGTTTTACGCCGATAATACAGGTCATTAAACAATCGGTTAGAATCGAGCAATTGGACAAACCAGCAGTGATTACGTTTTTTTACAATGAATGATGGTCAGGAAATTGCCGAGATTCTGATTGTTTTATACCAATTATTCGGTTTTAAAGGATAAAAATTTTTTTACTTTCTTTTATCTCACTCACTTTTCTTTTTGGTGCATAGACTCTTAGAAAAAAAGAGGAATGATTGAAGTCGGTTGTAGTGTTCGTTTTGGGGAGCTAACGAATAAAAGAAGAATACATCAACTACTTACTAGGTAATAAGCTTAAAAAATGTATAAATTTCAGTATTTTTTCAAAATTACTGAATTTAATGATTTGATTGGACTATTTAAATCAAATCACTAGCAGTAAACTTAATTATTAAATCGCAACACTTCTCATCATCAGAGTAAAACAAAAAAATTCTTTAGATAACGAATTTTTTCTACTTGAAATTGTGAAGAACTTCAAAAAACAAGCGAAACAATTCACCCGTCAAATTTTTTCTAGAACATCTGAAAATGATTATTCTTAGCATACTAATTTAATTGTCTATCTAAGCAGCGCAGTAATTTTTCTTTTTTCATACGAATTTTTTCTTCAATAAGCGCTAAATCTTTCTCTTTTTCACAAAGCTCCATTTGTGCGCGTTTAGCTTCTAAACGAAGCAATTCTGCTTTTATGATTTCTATTTTCTTATAGTTAAGAAAATTCCTTCTTTTAAGTTTATGTTTAAACTCCATTTTCTTTTCACAAGGTAACAAGCTGTATTGTTCCTTTAATTTAGCTATACGCTGCTCAAGTTCGTCGCTCACAACAAGACTTCCTTTCAAAATATCTTTAATTGATTTTAGTAATAAATACTAATCTATTTTACTTTGTAGACTGCTAATCAACTATAGTTATTCCTCATCTATCAAAATATCAATTTCCACTTGTTTATTTAATCTGGAAGCTAAAAATTCTAATAGCTCTTCAAGTGAACCAGAAAATTTTAACATCGGTTCTCGATGACCATTTTTGAAATAATTCATTTTTATTTCTTCATTTTTTAACAATAACACGATTCTATCAATTTCAGAATATAAAGTACCTGTCCGATCAAATGGACTCGCAATAATTCGATCTTCACTTAAGCCTCTAGCATCAATCAAAAAACTAAGCAAAATCAACGCTGCCAATACGCCTTTAATTTGATGCCCAATTAAAAATGAATAAATCAAACTCGCAGTACTTATCAAAAATAAAAACCAAAAATTTGTGCTCGCTTTTTGTGATTTTATACGAATGCTTTTTTGTACTAAATAAAGGTAACTATATAATACTAAAGTAAATAGACCTAAAATAATTGTAAAAAAATCAATAAACAAATAGATTACTCCTTTATAAAAATCATTTGAGACCAATCATAAAATTTTGTATGCCAACTTAATCAAATATGAGCGTCTATTTTGTCTATGAAATAGATTATAGCACTTATTTTTTAGAAAGATACAACTAAACCTTATATTTTATAATTTTGACAAAGTTTACTATTTAATTACTTGGTACTATCTGTAGCCAATTCAGTTAGTTGCTGGTTGATTTTACTTATTGCGTTTTTACAAACCAATATTTCTCGAATAACTTGATCTCGTTTTTCGCCATTTGGTAATTGCTTAAGACTTTGGTAATAAACAGCAAGCAGTTGAACCTGTTTCATTTTATCTTTTTGTAAACGCGCCTCCGTTCGATTCATCCATTCGCCTCCCGCATCAATTATACTAAATATCCAACAAAAAAACTGAAATAATGCTTTGAATTTTTTCATAGCTAGAGGGTCTGGAAAACAGCTGACTAAGCACCTTTCCAGACCCTTCGCTCTTACAATAAAATTTAATGATATCTAAAAAACAAATTATTGTGCAGAAATACAAATACCTATCGCTTTTTCTCCCAAATGACTTCCGATTACAGGTCCAAAATGACCAATTTCAACAATTGCATTAGGATATTGCGCTTGTAATTTTAACTTTTCTTCCTCAGCAACGACTAAATTGTTAGCATGAATCACATAAAATTTTACAGGTATATCAATTTCTTGATCTCTTTCACCAATAATTTGTTTTGCTCTTGCAAAAGCTTTTTTAGTAGAGCGAATTTTTTCGTGTAACACAATTTGCCCATCTTCAAATGTCAAAATCGGTTTAATTTTTAATAAGGTACCAATCAAAGCTGCGCCATTGGTTAAACGTCCTCCACGAACTAAATTATTCAAATCATCTACTATTAAATAAGCATATGTATTATCTCTTATCGCATCAAGTTTTGAAAAAATTTCATCTAGTTCAGCTTTTTTATCAATTAAATCTAAAGTTGCTTCGACCATATGACCCATCGGTACACTCGTAATTTTAGAATCGTAAGGATACAGTGTCACACCATCAATCGAATTCGTTAGCGTAAATAACGTATTAATAAAACCTGAAATACCAGAAGACAAATGAATACTAATAATCGTATCATAGCCTTTTCTAGCAATTCTTTCATATAGTTCAATTACCTCGCCCAATGCCGGTTGAGAGGTTTTTGGGAATTCCTTACTGTTATTTAATAATGTATAATATTCATCAGCTTCAATATCAATGCCTTCATTATATGTTTTTCCATCTAAAATAACTGGGATCGAAATAACAAAAAGATCTGGATGATCTTTTATTCTATCAGGCAAGTAAGCTGTACTATCTGTTACAACAGCAATTTTCATCTTTTAACCTCATTTCAATAAATTCACACAATAAAATAAATATAACACAAAAAAGATTATAATCACACCATTAATTCTTTTAATTCAAAAAATTTTCTATTGCTTGTTGGTTTTGGTCAAAATCTATTTGTAAAACACTACCTGCATAATCATAATCTGCATAAGTCCAAGAATTTTCAACTGGAACCGTAAGACGATCAATCCCACCTGAACCATTCAATAAAAGTGAAGGACCATTTTTAATCATAAAACTTGTTGGAATATCTGTTGACATATATCCTACTAAACGACCTAATGCTTCTGGTGTTCGAATCAAGGTCAGTGGATTTTTCAATTGAGACATGACTGCAGACATCACTTGCTGTTGCCTTCTCACTCGCCCAAAGTCTCCTTCTTCATCCATTCGGAATCGCGCATACTGCAATAAGACATGACCATCCATTTTTTGAACACCTTTTGCAATATCAACGCCATCTAAATTGATATCTTTTTCAGCATCTATTTTAACGCCGTTAGAAAACATCGCATCTATGATTTTTTCAAATGATTGAAAATCAACTTTTGCATAATATTGACAATCAATATTAAAGTTTTCAGCTAATGTTTCCCGAACTAACTCAGCTCCACCATAAGCATATGCACTATTGATTTTGTTAGGGTCTAATCCAGGAATATCCACAAAAGTATCTCGCATAAAAGAAATTAGTTTAGGTTTCTTCGAGGGTCCGTCTAATTGAAGAACCATGATTGTATCTGCACGCCCAGCATCTTCTCCTCTAGTATCACTACCTAAAATTAAAATATTATGAGCACCATTCGCACTTTTTACTCCATTAAACGTTTCTGTAGCTTCTTTTGGAAGTGACGTATCATTTTCAGCAAAATTTTTCCCTTTAAAAAATAAACCGATTGCTAATACAAGAAGTAATATAAAAACAAGAAAGATTTTTTTAAACCAACCAAATTTCTTACGTCTTTTTGGTGGTTTTTGTTTTTTTAATTTTTGTGATTTTCTCTTTTGAGAAGTATTTTGCTCTGAGTAATCCTCTCTTGGTTCCTCATTTTCGAAATAAACATTTTGTTGTTCTGAATGATTCTTTACTTTTTCTTTTCTTGGGCTAAAGGTCTTTTTTGTTTCTGGTGACTCTGCTTGTTCATGAATATGTTTATAACGATCCACCCGACTTATTTCCCTCACCTCTTTTATGTAGTATCATTAGCTATATGCAAAACGTTATAAAATCAATAACCGTGTACGTTTTAGGGATATAGCGAATCCCTTTGTCACTCCAATTTATAGATACAATCAGCTCTTATTGATAAAATTATTTTTGTCAAAAACTATCGAAAGGAGTTGATTGTTATCCACCGTCAAGAAATGCTTGAAGATATTCGTTTTTTTACTTCACAACTTATTTTAGTAGTAGTTATATCTCTATAGTATCATTATTAAGAATACTCTATTTTAACGGTATTTCTCAATCTATATTACCTAATTTAATAAAAAATAAAAAGACCTTTTCAGATCTTTATACTCCATGGATTGGATGTACATCATAAATTCCAAATATTTTCACTTCGCCACCCATTAAGCGAACTTCATCAAGCGCATTTTCAAGTAGCTCTAATGGTCGTTGTACATTGATATCAATCAAAAAGAAATACTCACCTAATGTCGTTTTTAGTGGTCGCGATTCAATTTTACTCAAGTCGATTTCGCGCCAACTGAATGCAGATAAAGCTTTATGTAAAGCTCCTGGCATATTATTCGGCATCGTAATGGCAATCGTCATTTTTTTATTCTCAACTGGTATCGGCAATTCTACTTTCTCGGCACCAATAACCCAAAATCTTGTTTGATTAATGGCCACATCTTGAATATTCTCACCTACAATAGCTAAATCATAGGTTAACGCAGAAAGTTTAGGCGCAATCGCAGCAATTTTTTGGTTTGAATTTTTTGCAACATAACTCGCTGCATAAGCAGTCGATGGTGTCTGCTCTAAATCCGCCATCGGAAAAATAGATCGAATAAATTCTTGAGATTGCGCTAATGCTTGAGGATGAGATAAAATTTTGGTCACACTTTGCCAATCTTGTGCATTCTCTTTTGCGACCATCAATTGTTGGAAAATCGGCAATACAATTTCCGCCCCAACTGGAATCGTTGTTTTATGAAAAAGATAGTCCACTGTTGTATTGACAGAACCCTCAATTGTATTTTCAATTGGAACGACCCCAAGATCTACTTCACCAAATTCAACCGCTTTTATACAGGCCGGAATAGAATGACAGGGAACTAATTCTTGATCAGGAAAAGCGGTTTTTGTCGCAGTGTGTGTAAAAGAGCTTTCTGGTCCCAGATAACCAACTTTCATTTAGTTCACCTACCTAAATATTCTCTAAAATTTCTTTCACAATTGCTTCAGGAGTTCTATTATCTGTTTCAATTATAATGCTTGCACTTTCTTCATATAAAGGGATTCTTGGTTCAAAAACTTCTTGAATTTCCGCTGCTGATTTCGAAACGACTAACGGGCGAACAGTAGTATGATCTTGTTTCAGACGAGAAATAAAGCTTTCTGGTTTGGTCTTCAAATAAACGACTGGCGCCATTTGTTTTAGCAACTCACGATTTTCAGGACGCATCACAATTCCACCACCAGTAGATACAACTTGATTATGGTCTAAATATCGTTTTAAAACGGCTGTTTCTCGTTCTCTAAAAGCAGCTTCACCATGCAAATCAAAATATTCTTGAATCGTCATCCCGATCTCTTCAACGATTTTGTCATCAAAATCAATATGATCCATACCTGTTTCTTGAGAGAGCAATCTACCAACAGTTGTTTTCCCAGCTCCCATAAAACCAATTAATATAATACCTTTCATCTATTGTAATCCCCTTTATTTATATAGTTTTTCTAAATCATCAAAGAAGGCTGGGTAAGAAACAGAAATCGCTTCAGGTTTATCTAGATGAACCTCACCATCTTTTACTAACAAAGCTGCTATTTGCAACATCATACCAATGCGATGGTCGCCATAACTTGTTACCTCTGCGCCATGTAATTCAGTCCCACCATGAATAATCATTCCATCTTCAGTAGGTTCAATATTTGCGCCCATTTTATTCAATTCGGTAGCCACGGCATCAATTCGATTCGTTTCTTTTACTTTTAATTCTTCCGCATCACGAATAATTGTTTTTCCTTTTGCTTGCGTTGCTAATAAAGCAATAATTGGCAGTTCATCAATCAGACGTGGAATGATTTCACCACCAATTTCGATGCCAACTAAGTCACTCGTTTCTACCGTTAGTGAACCAGCCTTATTCGATTCATTGCCAGTTTCTTCGATGGTTAATTTGCCGCCCATCTGTTGAATAACATCAATAATACCTGTTCGAGTTGGATTTAGTCCAACATTCGTCAATTTAATTTGGCTATTCGCTAAAACAAGCCCTGCAACTAAGAAAAAAGCAGCAGATGAAACATCTCCAGGTACTGTGATTTCTTGTCCTGTTAATTTTTGCGGACCCGTTATTGTGATTTTTTTACCTTCAACCGAAATACTGCCACCAAATTGTTTAATCATATCTTCTGTATGATCCCGAGTTTTTTCTTTTTCAGTAATTTCCGATTGTCCATTTGCTTGCAAAGCAGCAAATAAAATTGCTGACTTCACTTGTGCGCTAGCAACTGGCATTTCATATGAAATAGGTTTTAATTGTTCTGTTCCCTCAACTTTCAATGGTGGGAATTCTGATCCATCATGTCCAGTACAAACAGCTCCCATCTCATTAATCGGCAACATGACACGATTCATTGGTCGTTTAGCAATTGAATGGTCACCAAATAATTCTGTAGTAAAGGGACGCCCCGCTAAGATTCCCATGATTAAACGAATAGTAGTCCCAGAATTACCTACATCAATTGGATTTTTTGCCTCTTTTAAGCCCGAAAAACCTTTTCCATGAACAACAATGGTTTCGCCATCGTCTTCAATAAAAACGCCTAAATCTCTAAAGGCTTGTAATGTACTTAAGCAGTCATCGCCTCGCAAGAAATTTTTGATTACGGTTCTTCCTTCTGAAATAGAACCGAACATAATGCTTCTGTGAGAAATTGATTTATCACTTGGAACCGCAATTGTTCCTTGAAGTTGTGTTTTATTTGTTACTAAATCCAAGAATACCCCACCTTTTTTATTTTTCATAACATAAATAGCTTGTTTGTTTTTCTAATATTTCTTTTGCTTTTTGTAAATCAAGTTGATTTTTAAAGGTTAATTGTAAAATACCATAAACATCTTCTCGTGTCTCTAGTATTTTTAAATTAATCAGTGATAAACGATTTTCGCCTAAAATTCCCGTCACTTCTGCAATTACTCCAGGTACATCGGGAACGTCAACGAATAAATCGTGAAAGGCAGGAATAGCACCTTCTTTATGGATAGGCATTTGGTTACGTGTTTCTTTCGCCTCATAAAAAAATTGGAAAATTGCTTCTTGATTTCCTGTCGCAATCCATTCGATTATACGGTCCATTTCTGCTTGCCAATCTTTCATTAGTGAAAGGATTGGTTGTTGATTACTCAATAAAATATCCGTCCACATCCTTGGATCAGAGGAAGCAATCCGAGTAAGATCTCTA
This sequence comes from Enterococcus sp. LJL99, assembly GCF_054871725.1. Classification (NCBI taxonomy): domain Bacteria; kingdom Bacillati; phylum Bacillota; class Bacilli; order Lactobacillales; family Enterococcaceae; genus Enterococcus; species Enterococcus sp. LJL99. Next base: position 33,651 of record NZ_JBTXLT010000010.1, on the reverse strand, counting down.
AAACCTCCTGCTGCCAGTTGCTTCGATCTTGGATGTTCATTATTAAACTCACTACTTTGATTGACCAAGCCTGCTGCAATAATATGAGGCACATGACTAAGCATCCCTGTGATTTGATCATGCTCTTCACTACTTAAAACAACAAATTTAGCTCGTGTACCGCTTAAAAGGTCTTGTAACAGCTTAACTGACGACGCTTGCTTTTCTGATGAAGGCGCTAAAATGTAATACGCGTTTTCAAATAAATCGACATCCCCAGCACTAACACCAGATTTATGGGAACCTGCCATTGGATGACCACCGATAAAATTAGTCAAACCAAGAAAATTCGCCTCATCGACAATCGCTTTTTTTGTACTTCCAACGTCAGTAATGATGACATTTTTTTTTAAATGCATCTGACTGATTTCTTTTAATTGTGTCACCATATTTTTGACTGGGGAGCTTAAAATGATGACATCCGCATTAGCTAGTGCCTTTTCAGTTAGCTCGGCAGACTCATCGATCATCCCTCTCTTTTCAGCAAATAGCATAGATTCTTGATCAACGTCAATCCCAGTAATTTTTACTAATGGATGAGCTTTTTTGATTGCCAACGCTAGTGAGCTACCAATTAAACCCAAACCGATAATAACAACATTTTTTTTCATTTCGCCACTCTCCATTTTTTAGTTGATTTAGAATGTTTGAGTATAAAGGCGATAATTTTCAACTTCTTTTTTCATTTGCTCAAAAGAATCACTTGAGAATTTTTCCAACATTGCTTGAGCAACTTCAGTCGCAACAACCGCTTCACAGACAACACTAGCGGCTGGAACAGCTGTACTATCAGAACGCTCAACACTCGCTTTATAAGGTTCTTTGGTATCGATATTGACACTTTGAAGTGGTTTATACAGTGTCGGAATTGGTTTCATTACACCTCTGACAATGATTGGCATTCCATTGGTCATTCCACCTTCAAAACCACCTAAATTATTGGATGTACGAGTATAACCAGTTTCTTTACTCCAAACAATTTCATCCATGACTTGACTTCCAGGACGGTTACCCATTTCAAAACCAATCCCAAATTCAACTCCTTTAAATGCATTAATACTCACAACTGCTTGAGCGATTTTAGCATCTAATTTACGGTCCCATTGAACATAACTACCTAGTCCAACTGGCACACCACCAACAACGACCTCAACTACTCCACCAATTGTATCACCATTTTTTTTCGTTTGATCGATTAAATCACGCATTTCTTGTTCAACTGAAGGATCCAGAACACGAACATCAGATTTTTCTGAACGCTCTTTGATTTGGGCAACAGTTAAATTTTCTGGAATCGTCGCTTCAATGCCACCTAATACTGCCACATGACCTGCCACATCAATGGCTAATTCACTTAATAATTTTTTAGCAACTGCTCCAATTGCAACGCGCATTGTGGTTTCTCGTGCCGATGAACGTTCTAATACATTTCTTAAATCTTCGTGTTGGTACTTGATTCCACCGACTAAATCAGCATGACCTGGACGAGGTTTATTTAACCGTCGGATCTTTTTCTCCTTTTCAGAGACTTCTTCGATTGACATTACTGAAGTCCAGTTTTTCCAGTCTTTATTTTCAACCACTAACGTCACAGGAGAACCTAACGTTTTTCCATGACGAATGCCTGAGGTAATCTTAACTTGGTCCTTTTCTATTAGCATTCGTCCACCACGACCATAACCACCTTGGCGGCGCGCTAATTCTAAATTAATATCTTCTGGAGATAGCGGCATCCCGGCCGGTAATCCCTCAATAATTGTTGTTAATTCTGGTCCGTGTGATTCACCAGCTGTAATAAATCGCATCTTACTTCCTCCTATTGTAAATAACTTTTCATTTCTTCCACAGGTACTTTTACTATTTTAGCTTTCCCGAGTTCTTCTAACAAAATAATATTAATTTGACCGCCTCTTGTCTTTTTATCATGAGTCAATGCCTCATAAAGTTTCGCCTCATCCCAAGTATCTGTAGTAATCGGTAAATTAAATTTTAGAATCATTTCGTTTAATTTTTCTGTTGTTCCTAAAGGAGTTAGACCTTTCGCTTCGGCAACTTTATTAATTTGGCTCATCCCAAGAGCAACACCTTCTCCGTGAGTCAAAACACCATAACCAGCCGTATTTTCAAGCGCATGACCAATTGTATGCCCAAAATTAAGTAATAAACGAACCCCGTTATCTAGTTCATCTTCTTCCACTACTTTTCGTTTGATTTTACAGCATGCTGCAATAATTTCTTCCGCATGATTCAATAAATCTTGTTCATCTTCTAATATTGCTAAACGTTCCCAAAGCGTACTATCAGCAATAGCCGCTGACTTAATGATTTCGGCGATTCCTTCACGTACACGTCTGATTTCTAATGTATTCAGAGTATTACTGTCAATCAATACACCATCTGGTTGAGCAAACGTACCAACTAAATTTTTAGCTTTCGCTGTGTTAACTGCTGTTTTGCCCCCAATACTACTATCCACTTGAGCTAATAAAGTAGTGGGAACTTGCAGAAAGTGTAGGCCTCTCATATAGGTTGAAGCAACAAAACCCGCTAGGTCTCCAACAACACCGCCACCCAGCGCAATCACACCATCACTACGAGTTAGTCCTTTTTCGGCTAAAAAATCATATAACTCAGCGGCAACAGTCAAACTTTTACTTTGTTCACCAGCTTCTACCGCATAGATAGACGTTTCAAAACCAGCATTCTTCAAACTTTCTACAACTAAATCACCATAGAGTGCCTGAACATTTGTATCCGTAATAACGACAACTTTCTGAGGGTTCCATAAATTTAACGCCCATTGACCAATTGAAGCTAACAAGCCTCTTTCAATTGTTAAATCGTATGAATGATTAGGTAATGTTACTGTCAATTTCATTTTATTCAAGCTCCTTTTGTACTATTTATGACAACTAGGATAACGAAGGATAAACTTTATATTATACGTTTCCTCTTATCCTTCGTTCCATTTATTTCTACTTAATCTAATGCGTTAATTTCCTGCATTGCTTTTTCAATAATATTGACTTCTTTCATCATACGTATGTATGTTTTCTCATTCAGTGATTGAGGACCGTCTGACCATGCATTGATCGGATCTGGATGAATTTCTACAATCAGTCCATCTGCTCCTGCAGCAACTCCTGCTCTAGCCATTTGTGGAACTAAATCCCAAATACCTACACCATGACTTGGATCAACAATGATTGGGAAATGACTTAATTTTTTGATTAATGGTACGGCACTTAAATCCAATGTATTTCTAGTTGCTGTTTCGTAGGTACGAATTCCACGCTCAATAAAAATCACATTGAAGTTACCTTGAGCAGCAATGTATTCAGCAGCATTTAACCACTCATCAATTGTACCAGAAATACCACGTTTTAGACCAATTGGTTTACCAGTTTTTCCTACAGCTTGTAATAATTTAAAGTTTTGCATATTTCTTGCACCAATTTGTAGAATATCACTGTAAGCAGCTACCATATCGATATGTGCTTCATCCATGACTTCTGTGATGACTTGCATACCTAATTCATCGGCTGCTTGACGGATATATTTTAATCCTTCTTCTTCTAATCCTTGAAAAGCGTAAGGAGAAGTTCTTGGTTTAAATGCTCCACCACGTAAAACTGTTGCGCCACCTTCTTTAGCAATGCGCGCGCATTCTCTGATTTGATCCAAACTTTCAATTGAACAAGGACCCGCCATTGTTGTTAATGATCCATCACCAATTTTCACGCCATTAACATCTACAATTGTATTTTCTGGATGAAATTCTCTACTTGTCAATTTGTAGGTTAAAGAAATTCGAACGGCTTTTTCAACCCCATCGTAACTGTTAAAAGCTACATCCTGCATTTTTCTTGTGTCACCAACTAAACCAATAATTGTTTGTTCTTTTCCTTCACTTAAATGTACTTCAAGTCCTTCACTTTCCACACGATTAATAACTGATTTAATTTGGTCCTTTGTTGCTTCTGGTTTCATGATTACGATCATTAGTAGTTGCTCCTCTATTTTAAGTTTTTTTTAGTTTATATTTTTAGTTATTTTCGATGATTGGTTTCACAATATCGATTGGCATTTCTTGTCCTGTCCACAATTTGAAAGCCGCTGCGCCTTGATATAACAACATACCCAGACCATTATTTGTTTTAGCGCCACGCAGTCTTGCTTGTTTTAAAAATTCTGTTTCTCTTGGATTGTAAATCACATCGCATACAGCCAAATCTGGACGGATGATGGAAAAATCTTGGATTGGTGTTTTATCTTGCATCGGTTTCATACCAACACCCGTTGCATTTAATAAAAGCGCACTCTCAGCAACATCCGCTGCTAATTTTGTTTCATCAGCTAAATCATTCAACTGAATTTTACATGGCGTATTATCAGCAATATACGTCAATTTTTCTTGTATTGTTTCATAGAATTCATCCTTGCGATTGTAAACTGCGATTTCCTTCACCCCATCTAACGCCGCTTGAACAATAATGGCCGTTGCTGCTCCGCCTGCTCCAATAATCGTCATTTTCTTGCCGATTACATTTACATCAATGTCATCTAAACTTCTCATAAATCCTGTTCCATCAGTAATATGTCCAGTAAGTTTACCGTTATCGTTGGTAATTGTATTGATTGCACCAACTAATTTTGCCGCTTCACTTAATTCATCCATTGATTCAAGTGCCAACATTTTATTCGGCATAGATAAATTCGCTCCAAGCATTTCTAAATTTTTAATTGATTCAATTGCCTGTCCTAATCCGTCATTGCCTACTTCAAAAGCAAGATAGACCGCATCAATCCCTAATGCTTGAAAAGCGGTATTTTGAATCATTGGCGAAACACTATGACGAATAGGTGTTGCAAATAGTCCGACTAAACCTGTATGTCCCGTGATTTTGTTTTCCATTTTTGTTCTTCCTCCTAATTTTTTTGATCCATTCTTCTTTGTTTTAAACTTAGATAGAATGATTCTTGCTTCATTTTTTAACAAAAAAGGTGTTCACGTAAATTTTTTAGAAAAATCTACAGTGAACACCTCATGTAAAAAGGAACTAAAAAAGCCACTATAGATTTTCTAATCTACGCGGCTGAAAGTCATCTCAAAATTCCCTAGCCATCATAGATACAAACGTTTTAGTCTGCACCCATAATGATATATGAATACAAACTCATCTAAAATAGCTAAAGTAATAATTATTCAGTTGTATAGGGTTTTGCTTCATGTTTAACATATGAATCACTCCAACACTGATATTTAAGAATGATATAAGTATAAACCTAGAAAAACGCGCTGTCAATAGTTTTTTTATCCATCAGGCAAAAAGTCTCTTGGTTATTAGCATTCTTTCAAAGAAATTCAATGAATCTCGTGCTAAGCCAAGCGCTATAAAGTCTTAAAAAGATCCGATGAACTAGATTAATGTTAAGAACAATTTATCTTTTCATAATTTATTATTCGCTGATTTGTTATTTAAAAAAACTCTTAATCCTCGTTTAATGTTTTGACTATCGTCGTTTTAGCTAGTTTATGTTGAACAACCTTTTGATTCGACCAAAAATCATCCTCAGCATATCTAGGAACCATATGTACATGAAAATGAGTTCCTTCATCCATCGTTTTACCATTATTTTGAATTATCGAAACACCTAGAAGCGGAAAATTTTTTTCTAGTTTCCTCGTCAATGTTTGTTCCAAAGTAACTAGCTCCAATAGGTATTCTTTTGATAATTCCGTAAGATTAGTCAGATGTTTTTTTGAAATAATTAACAAATGACCATCTTGAATAGGATCTATGTCAAAAACAACGTTAAAATTATCCGTTTCAAAGAGTATTTGCTCTGGTTTTATTTCATTACAAAATATACACTTATTTCCCAACCTTTTTCCCCCTTTTTAAATAAAAAACGACTGTCCTAACAAAAAATCGTTAACTGACAGTCGTTTTCATTACCTGATTCATGATACGTACTCTATTTTATAATTCTTCTCCATAAACATCTTCAACTGTTTGCCCAGGGTCGATTACAATATACAGGCTTTTTGATTTTTCACTGATTTTGGTAGATTGATACACGTTATCCAAACCTTCATCAGTCTTATCTTTGTATGGGAAATAAACTAAATCTGGTGTACCATTTTTATACAAGATTTCCATTCTTTCAATATCTTGATATTTTAGCGCACGGGCAAACATTCCTAATTCTAATCCACCTAAATTAATATCATGTGTTTGAACGTGATCACCCTCTTGGAAAATTTCAATTTTAAAGCCTTCACAAGGGTGGATTTCCATAAATTCGCTTCCATGGATTCGACCAAAACTAGTAGATATTTGTTTAATCCAAAGGTCTCCAATATAACGGCGACCGATTGTCCAAGTTTCACCATTTCTAAAATAAAATTTTAAGCCAGTCATTTCTCTACTCATAGTGATATTCTCCTTACTAAATAATTTCTATCATAATTAGTTTAGCACAACTTAAGCCATTGGTCACAATAAATGCCCTAGTTGGATTTACCAAGTTTCGTTAAAAATAACTCTGTTAAAACTACGACTCTTTGATGCTTCCCAGTAGCAACAAGTTGCTCATTTTCAAACACGTCAAAAGAAAAATCAATTTTGGCTTTTTCTTTTGATGAAACTGAAATTTCAACAACTATCTCAGTTCCAATAGGTGAAGGTTTCAGATGCTTCGCTTCAATAAAAGAACCAACACTTGTTTCTGCAGCAGCTAATTCTTTTTGCAAATATTCTTTCGCTGTATTCTCAACCATTGCTATCATAGCGGGAGTTGCAAGTACTTCTAAATCACCAGAACCAATTTTTTCAGCTGTTTTATCGGCTGTTACTATAAATTTTTTCGAAAAAGAAATCATTTTTTACTCCTTTGCCATTCTATTATTTACGTACAAAAGCAATGTTTGTTTTTGATTCTCAACCTGACTATTGATTACAGCTGCTTCTATTTCTTCAATTAAGTCGCCTACCCATTTTCCAGGTGCTAAATTTGTGTTTTCAAGCAAATCTTTACCTGTCACAGCTAGTTGACCTCTATTTTTGATTGGTAATCGATCATATAACTGATGCGCTTCCTCAAGCCTACTCTCTTCGCCGAAATACTGCAACATATTTTCAATCGCAAGTGTTGCATCTAACCCTAAAAAATAAACATCTGCTAATTGCCAATCACGAGTCAGTCGAATATTCAAGCCATAAAGCAGCTGTTGAACTGAATGAATCAAACGATTAGATAATTTCCATGCTTTTAGAAAGTTTTGCGTGTCTTTTTCTGAGATGTTTAGCGTTTTAAGTAGCAAGGTCCAAGCTTGTGTGACATCAGTAATTCGGATAGATGGTAATGCTGAAAATCGTAATAAGCCTTCTCCGTGCCTACGCAACTCTGGACAATATTGATAGCATTCTGTTTCGATAAATGGAATAAAACCCGCACATCGATTTTGTCCTAGTAATAATTTTTCAAATTCAATCGAAATACGTTCAACAGAAATTTTTTCAAGTAATGAATGAAAGGTTTCAATTGCTAAAATCGTATTTTCTTCAATCGAAAAATTTAATTGGCTGGCAAAGCGTAATCCACGCATCATTCTTAAGGCATCTTCATGAAAACGTTCTTTAGGATTTCCCACAGCTCTAATTATTTTATGATTTAAATCATAAATGCCATCAAATAAGTCAACGATTTCACCATTGATATCCATTGCAAGGGCATTAATTGTAAAATCGCGCCGTTTTAAATCCTCTTTTAATGAACGGACAAAAGTCACTTCATCTGGTCTTCTAAAATCTTGATAAGTAGATTCTGTCCGAAACGTCGTGATTTCATATTGCTCTTCCCCATCCAAAACAAGGACAGTTCCGTGTTCAATCCCAACATCAACCGTTCGAGGAAAAATAGTCTTTATTTCTTCTGGGTAAGCACTTGTAGCGATATCTACATCATGAATTTCTTTTCCCAACAAAACATCTCTAACACTTCCACCGACAAAATAGGCTTCAAAACCACTCGCTTCCAAACGCTTGATGACCGATTCGGCTTTAAGAAATTCACTAGGAATGTTAGCTAATTTCATAATAGGTTTTCCAGCCCATAAACAAGTTCAGTTAAATTGACCACTTTTTCGCAACCTAAAGCAACGCCAGTCATAAACGAACTACGATCGTAAGAATCATGCCTAATCGTTAAGCCTTCACCTAAACCACCAAATTGAACTTGTTGATGGGCAATCAGACCTGGCAAACGTACACTATGAATTCTCATACCTTCAAAATCCGCTCCTCGAGCTCCCGCAATCAATTCTTTTTCTTCCGAATGACCTTGCTGTTTTGCTTGACGAACTTCACTCATCATTTCAGCAGTTTTCAACGCTGTTCCGCTTGGCGCATCCAATTTGTTATCATGGTGCAATTCAATAATTTCAACATTCGGAAAATAGGCTGCTGCTTTTTGGGCAAACTGCATCATCAAGACCGCTCCTACCGCAAAATTCGGTGCAATCAAACCACCAACTTTTAACTCTTTCGATAAATTAGTTAATTCTTCTAACTGATTTTCAGTTAATCCAGTAGTTCCTACTACAGGTGACATATGATTTTCAATCGCAAATTTCGTGTTTTCATAAGCAACGCTAGGAATCGTAAAATCAATCCAAACATCTGCCTTAGCAGTTGTTGTTGCTTCTTTACTTTTAAAAATTGGCACATTCACATCTGTAAATTCAGGTAATTCATTTAAATTATTTTTTTCTTCAAAAGGGTCTAATACACCAACTAGATTGAAATTTTCATGGTTCAAGACCATTTTAGTAGATGTATGTCCCATTTTCCCTTTAAAACCTGCCACTAAAATATTAATCATTACTTTGTTCATCCTTTCTCTCAAAACGGTATTTATCACGCTGATTAAATTTTTCCATATTTTTATTAAACGCCTCAGTTAAATCAATATCTAAAGAATTGGCCATAATCATGGTCACAAATAATACATCTCCAAGTTCTTCTGAGACTGTTTTAGGTTGTTCATCTTTTTTCTTTTGCTTCTCTCCATAGTAGTGATTAATTTCTCTAGCAAGTTCGCCCACTTCTTCTGTTAAACGAGCCATTTGACTAAGCGGAGAGAAATAGCCTGCTTTAAATTGTTGAATATAATCGTCCACTTCTTGTTGCATTGAATAAAGCGATTGGTTTTGTTTTTCCACTTCCCCACCTCTTTCATGTTATATCTTATCAAAATCTAAGCAATCTGCAAAGGTTCTACTTGTTGTTTTATTTACGGAATGATAAAGTAAAGCTTGGATAGAAGGTGAAAAAATGGAAGATAAACGTTTTTATATCAAAGATATTTTGTTTATACTAGCAGGAACTTGCTTATATGCATTCGGTTTAGTAACATTTAACATCGCTAATGAATTAGCAGAAGGCGGTGTTACAGGGATTACGTTGATTCTTAGGGCATTATTTCAGATTAATCCCGCTTATTCAACACTACTAATCAATATTCCTTTGATTTTGATTGGCGGTAAAATTTTAGGTAAAAACTCTTTTTATTATACAATCTTAGGGACCATTTCTCTTTCAGTCTTTTTATGGGTATGGCAATTATTTCCAGTAGTTATAGATCTCGATCATGATTTACTGATAGCATCTTTACTTGCTGGATTAGCCGCAGGATTAGGCAGTGGACTGGTCTATCGCGCTGGTGGAACAACTGGTGGTACAGATATTATTGCTCGCATCTTAGAAAAAAATTATGGGATAAGTATGGGGCGGTCACTGTTGATTTTTGATGTTTTCGTTCTTGTTCTCTCACTTAGTTATATTGATTTAAAACGAATGATGTATACATTGATTGTTTCATTTGTATTTAGTCGAGTTGTTGATTCAGTAATTGATGGAGCCTATGCTGCCAAAGGGATTCTAATCATTTCAGATCAATCAGAAGAAATCAGCACCGCAATTATGACGTTTTTGGAACGAGGAGTGACTTATTTACATGGTGAAGGTGGTTATTCAAACGTAGATAAAAAAATTATTTACGTTGTTGTTAGCCCAAGTGAAATCGTTGAAATCAAACGACTAGTTCATGATTCTGACCCCAAAGCCTTTCTTTCTGTAATCAATGTCCACGAAGCAATTGGTGAAGGGTTTACTTACTCTAAACCAAATAAAAACATCTTCAAAAAAAGAAAATAAAAGAAATTCATAAAATGATCGATAATGGTAAACTAGAGAATCCTCACAATTCTAGCGTATCTTTCATTTTATGAATTTCTTTTTATTGACTTTTTAAATACAACTAAATTGAAAACTTAGATGTTTGTTTTTTTTTCTTTTTTGAATTGATTTAATTCATCTGAAAGCTTTAAAAAACCGTCTTGATCTTTATTCTCTAACGCTAAATCAATTTCTGAATATAGTAAATCGATTTTTGCTTGTTTTTCTTCTTGATTGAAAAATTCGTTTATCCGTTCTAAAACGTCTTCACTGATTTGTTCATTCCATTTAGCATAAGGATTATCTTCTAAAATAGATAAATATTGACTATTTTGCCAAGAATCTTCAAAAATACATTCCAAATATAGGTCTTTTTTCCAGTTCATACGTATCTCATGAAATACTTGATCAGTATCAGTAAATTCTTTCCCTGCCAAAAAAAGACTAATTGGATTCTCATCTGTTCCAGCCGAAGCAACTCTGACTCCTCGATCCGTTTTATCTGCTTGTTCAACAAAATGTACATTATTCAAAATAGCTTCATGGTTAATCAAATAATTAAGAATCCATAAAATTTCCCTTTGACTAAACGAAACATTATTGACCAACCAAACTAAAAAATCTTTTTTATCGGATACATTGATAAACATTTGCCCACCTCTATTCTTCTTCGATTGCATCTATTAACGATTGTATCTCAGGGTCTCCAGGTTCGTGATGTAAATAATGTTCCAAAATACTTTTAGCCTCTGCCAACCGTCCTTCTTCTCTCAAGAAAATACCATACTCTTTCAAGAAATCAGGTTCATGATTTAATTCTTGATATGCTTGTTCAAAATGAACTTTTGCTAAATCAAAGTTTTCCAACGCATTGTATGCTTGAGCTAAATTCCATTCCGCATAAGGATGTCCTTGTTCTTCCATTTGGCCAACAGCCGCAATCACCTCTTCATAACGTTCTTCATCTACATACAAGTTACTAAGAGTTAATAACGTCTCATCTTTTCTATCTCCGATTTCTAACCCTTGTTTCAACAAATTTTCAGCAGCTAAAACATCATGCAATCGATAAGCATTTTCTGAAGCCAAATGATAAAGCTCTATTTGATAAGGATTTTCTTTCAATCCTTCAGCTAATATCTCTTTTGCTTGTTCAATTTCCTCTTCTTCATGCAAAGCTTCGGCTAACGAAATATACAAAGATTGATAATGAGGATTTAATGCTCGTAACTGCTGTAGCAAAGCAATGGCTTTTTGATTTTCTTTTAACTGTAAATAAGTAAACGCCAATTGGAACAAACGATCGTCTGTTTGTTCTTCATTTAGAGCTTTTTCTAAAAACGGAATTGCTGTTTCAAAATCACCCATCATACTATAACAACTACCTAATCGCTCATAAATAGATACAGCTGAGATAGTTAAAACATTATCTGCAACTAATTTTTGATAACATTCAACCGCTTTCGTAAATTGATTATTTACAAAGTAAAGTTCTGCCAAAGCAAAAAGAATCAATGGTTCCTGCGGTAAAAGTTTTTGCGCCTCTTTCAATTTTGCTTCACTTACTTCTGGAATGCCAATAACTTGATATAAATCGGCACTGACTAACAAACTTTGAACATAACTTTCATTTTCCTTTGAAACCTTTTCTAATAATTCAAAAGCTTCATCGATTTGGTTATTTTCAATTGCTATTTCAGCCAGAGGTAAATTTAATCCTTGTGCCTCAGGATACAACTCAAGTAAATGAATAAAGACTTTTTTCGCTTCTTCTAAAAAACCTAAACTTAGCAATTCTTCGCCTAAATCGGCTAATAAATCATCATTATCATTGCGTAATGCTTCAATCAACATTAATTGAGCTTCCGCTAAATTTTCATTATGTAATGCTTCTAGCATTTTTTCACTATATGTCATATCACTTCTCAACCCTCTCTAATTTCACTTAAAATCAAGTAGTAATTTTCAATTGTTTCTATCAGTTCGACAGCTGTTGGTTTCTTGCTAGTCTCAATGATACCGACTTCTTTTAAAACAGAAGGTCCTTCATCATTAGCTGCACATATCATAATGTTCTCAACATAATCACTTATCAAAATCTGTTCTGGAAAGTCGATTGGATACCCTAAATGAATTAACCAAACTAAAAAATTCCTATATTGAAAAGAAAATTGATTAACTCTTTGTGACCACAGTAATTGTAATAAACAACCTAACAACTTTTTCATGGGATCAGACAATAGATGGCCACTATCTGTTTTTAAAAATGCTTTTTCAAATATTGAACCAAATCGATCAATTTCATCCCCTTCAGCTGCAAAAAAATCGGTCAATTCATTGATCATACCATTGAAAGACTGCTGTCTCAACTTATTTTTATCATTAAAATTTATATATAACATTCTTAAGAAATCATGACTACAAACCAAACCACAACGAATAAATACTAAAAAATCAACTAGCTTCCCTTCACCACGATCATTCGTCAATGTATGGTCATAAATAATTTGATCAGACAAAATTTTTACTGTTAAAACAAACTCACGTTGTCTTTCGATTTGAGCATTTGGTAATAAGGTCTGCGCAAACGCTCGAATCGATAAGGGTAAAAGCCAACAATTAGAAGTAACCGGTGTTGTTTTGTGAAGAAAGCTGGTTAACTTCATTACTCCTTCATTTCCAATTCCTAAAAAAAGAAAGTCTTCTAATTTATTAAAATCAGTCAAAAACGTAAGCAAACTTTCTAACTCAGACAAATTATTACAATGACTATCATTTTTGCAAATATACCAATCCAACTCTTGATCAGTACCAAACAATTGGACTAATTTATCGGAAAATAAATCATAATATCGTTGATTAGTAAGTAAAATCAAATGTTTTTCTTTATATTCTTTTTTTTCAAGCCATGAGGCGAATGTTTCTCCATATGTAATAACTGTTTGTTGTTGCTTCTTCGTATAAGTTAATTCCATTTAATTAAATCTCCTTAACTTGATTCTATCGACTACTTCTTTCTCTAAGTCTAGCATAAAACCTACAAAACAGCGACTTGAATATCTAACTGTATTCATATAATAATTCTAATTTTTTTATGATAATATATAAATTTTAAAAAAACAAAAATAATAACTTATCAAAAAAATTAATTGCTCCTATATTATCTATTATACAAGAATAACAATCCGTGAATAAGATATAAAATAACTATATTTTTTTTAATAATTAAAGTAAATTTGATTTAATTATAACAAACTTTTCTTTATCAAAAAAGATTTTGTTGTCTTTTTCACTTACTTTTTCATGCTCTCTTCATATTTACCGTTTTTTGTCTGCCAAATAAACTCAAAATCATATTAATACACAAAATAGTAAAGATTGTTTAAAATAGATATTGTAGTGGTAATTAGATAATCGATAGACTACATAAAAAAAATCATCCTGTCACTAATCTATCGAAAAAAGGAGGTTTTATTGTTGATTGATGAAGAATTAGCGTTAATGATTCCGTGGGCATTAGGTGCTCTTCTAGCAATTATAGCAATTGTGATTTTTATAAAACAATTGAGAAAAAAGAAATAATCATTTATTGAATAATTTAGAAAAAAAGCAGGCGCCTAATTGGCAACTCAAATTTTTGATTTATGATTTCTAAGAAAGAAACAAGCAAAAAACCCTTGACTAATCAAGGGTTTTTTTAACTGTCTTATTTAACAGCATCTTTCAACGCTTTACCTGGTTTAAATGCAGGGACTTTACTTGCAGCGATTTGAATTTCTTTACCAGTTTGTGGGTTACGACCTTTACGAGCAGCGCGTTCGCGTACTTCAAAGTTACCAAAACCGATTAATTGAACTTTTTCACCTTTAGCAAGAGAGTCTTGGATTGTTGAAAAAACAGCATCTACTGCTGCAGTTGCGTCTTTTTTAGTTAAACCAGTTGAAGATGCAACGTTTTCGATTAATTCTGCTTTATTTGCCATGGATTATTTCACCTCCTCCATAAGGGATAAGATACCTGACTAGGCATCAATTTCATGTTGATTTTTGAGTGGTCCAAAAATCAACATACAAATATTGTTTTTTGATCAATATTCATTTAACACGATATCATAGGAAACTAGTAATAGCAAGGGTTTTAATACTATTTAACTAGATTTCAACAAAAAAAGTGCTTTTTTTAAAGATCGTATAAAAATCATTTGAACATTCTAAACTAGTGTGGTAAAATACATTATTTTCGTCTTCTTGGAATAATTTTAATTGGTGTTCCTTCAAATGTAAAAGCTTTACGAATTTGATTTTCTAAGAAACGCGCATAAGAGAAATGCATCAATTCTTCTTCATTCACAAAAATAACAAATGTCGGCGGTTTGATTGCTACTTGCGTTGCATAAAAAATCTTTAATCGCTTACCTTTATCAGTTGGTGTTGGATTAATAGCAATCGCATCCATAACAACATCGTTTAACAATGCAGATGGAACTCTTAAGGTTTGATTCATACTTACTGTTTCAATTAGTTCTGGTAATTTGTTCAAACGTTGTTTCGTAATCGCTGAAACAAAAATAATCGGTGCATAATCTAAATATTGGAATTCATCACGAATTTTTTGTTCAAAATCACGCATGGTATTGGTTTCTTTCTCAACAGTATCCCATTTGTTAACCACTATAACGATTCCTCGACCGGCTTCATGAGCGTATCCAGCGATTTTCTTATCTTGTTCACGAATACCTTCTTCCGCATTTAAAACCATTAAAACAATGTCTGAGCGCTCTATAGCACGCATGGCACGCATCACACTATATTTTTCAGTACTTTCATATACTTTCCCACGCTTACGCATTCCTGCTGTATCAATCATCAAGAACTTTTGTCCTTCTTCTGATTCAAAATAAGTATCAATCGCATCTCTAGTCGTTCCTTCTATGTCAGAAACAATCACTCGATCCTCACCTAAAATAGCGTTAATCAAAGAAGATTTCCCTACATTAGGACGACCAATCAAACTGAATTTGATTGTATCTTCATCATCTTCTTCAATTTCAGTAGAAAAATGTTTGACAGCTTCATCTAATACGTCACCGATTCCTAAACCATGACTTCCTGAAATCGGAAAGGGCTCTCCTAAACCTAACGAATAAAATTCATAAATTTCATTTCTCATTTCAGGATTATCCACTTTATTGACCGCTAAAATAACCGGTTTTTTACTTTTATACAAAATTTTCGCTACAAATTCATCTGCATCTGTGACCCCTTCACGCCCACTGGCAATAAAGATAATCACATCTGCCTCTTCAATAGCGATTTCTGCTTGATATTTAATTTGTTCCATAAAAGGTTCATCACTTAAATCGATTCCTCCAGTATCAATAATACTGAATTCTCGTCCTAACCATTCCCCAGTGGCATAAATACGATCTCTAGTTACGCCAGGCGTATCTTCCACAATAGAGATTCTTTCACCAGCGATACGGTTAAAAATAGTCGATTTGCCTACGTTAGGTCTCCCGACTATTGCAATTGTTGGATTTGCCATTTAAACTACCTCCTTGACAATTTTCAATCTTTATCAGTTTACCTAATGCTTGCTTAATATGCAAGGGAAACTCGCCAATAACTATAAATTGTTTATTATTCAGTAAAAGGAGTTATTAATTTAGAAAAAAATCCGGTTTTTTTAGAAAATTAGAGCGAAAAACATTGATTGAAATCAGTATAGTACCGATTTAGGAATTCAGTAGTTTGCAATTTATCGTAAAAAAAGTATTTTGGTAGAATGAAAAGTGGTCAGATAAATTTTCTTAGTTTATAAGGCCCACTTTTGTTTTATCTCTTAGAACCGAACAAACGGTGGTGCAAAAGCAGCTCCTACGGAAATAAGCTGAAATTGTTGTAAAACACAGTGAATGAAATGAGCTGATGTTGCACAATACCTACTCGGTTCTCGGAGCTAACCACTTTTGTCTTAGTCACTAAAAAAACTGTTACATAGTGAATTTACTATGTAACAGTTTTAAAAACAAATTATTTTATTCTGAGTCTTGATCTTTTAACGCTTCACCTAAAATATCACCCATAGTAAACCCAGTATTTTCTTCAGGAAGTTCATATTCTTGAACTTCTTCAGGTTCTTCTTTAGATTCAGGTTTTGCTTCTAAGGCTTTAATACTTAATGCAATTCGTTGTTCTGTTGGATTAATTTCTAATACCTTCACTTGAATCGCATCTCCTTCATGTAACACTTCATGAGGCGTAGCGATATGTTTGTGAGAAATTTGTGAAATATGAACTAGACCTTCTACTCCTGGGAATACTTCAACAAAGGCACCAAAACTAGTTAAACGTTTGATGACTCCGTCAAGAATTGCGCCAACAGCTGCTTTTTCTTCAATATCTGTCCACGGTCCAGGCAATGTTTCTTTAATAGAAAGAGACACACGATCTTCATCTGGTTTAATCGACAAAATTTTCACGTTGACAACATCACCAACAGATAATACATCGCTTGGTTTAGCAACATGCTGGTGTGCAATTTCAGAAACGTGGACTAATCCATCAATTCCACCTAAATCTACAAACGCACCAAAATCAGTTAAACGAGCAACTTTCCCTTCAACTACATCGCCATCTTTTAACGTTTCTAATATTTCTTTTTTCTTCGTTGCTTTTTCTACTTCTACAACAGCTTTATGAGATAAAATCAAGCGATTTTCAGAAGGTTCGATTTCGATAATCTTAACTGATAATGTTTGATCTTTATATGCAGAAAAATCATCTACAAAATGTTCTTCGACCATTGAAGCTGGGATAAAACCACGAACACCAACATCAACAACTAAACCGCCTTTGACTACATTTGTTACAGGTGCTTCTAATATTTTCCCTGATTGGAAATCTTGTTCAATTTCTTCCCAAACTTTTTTAGCATCTAAACGACGTTTTGATAATAAGTAACTACCATTTTCTTTGTCTTTACCAATAGAAGTGATAACTACTAAATCTAAAATATCGCCAACTTTTACTAATTCATTGATATCTTCAACTTGAGTTGTTGATAATTCTTTAGCAGGAACTACCCCCTCAACTCCAGCCCCTTCAATACCTACGATGACTTGTTTATCTTCAACGGCAAGAACTTCTCCTTTGACGATGTCACCGACATTTACTTCTTGAACACTGTTCATTGCATCTTCCATTGTTTCACTGTTACTTTGCACTTGTTTTTCTTCTGTCATGACCTACATATCCTCCTATACCAACAAAATTAGTTAAAGACTAACATACTTACTTATATAGTACGGGATTTAGCGAAAAAAATAAAGCGATTTCTATCTTTTTTTCTTTTTTTTTAAGAGAAAGTCGAACTTTTTTCAATTATAACGTTCTCAATTGCTTCAACTACTGCCTCTATTTTCATACCAGTCGTATCGATTTGCACCGCATCTTCTGCCTTGATTAAAGGGGATACGAGGCGAGTGGAATCAATATAGTCTCTTTTCTCGATTTCTGATTTTAACGTCTCAAAATCGGTCATAATTCCTTTTTCAATATTTTCTTTATATCTTCTTTCAGCACGTTCTTCAACGCTTGCCACTAGAAAAATCTTGACTTCTGCATTTGGTAACACGGCTGTGCCAATATCTCGTCCGTCCATCACAATTCCACCTGACTCACCGATTTCTCTTTGGATTGTTACTAGTTTTTCACGAACCCTAGCTTGCTTAGCTACAATGGATACCGCGTTTGTCACATCAGATTGACGAATCGCTTCAGTAACTTCTTTTTCGTCAATGTACACTCGTTGTGACGGTTCACCAGGCTTAAATGAAATAGAATGTTTTTCAATCAAAGCGACTAATTTGGACTCATTTTCAAAATCAACATTATTTTGAAGTGCTAAATAAGTAACCGCTCGATACATCGCTCCAGTATCACAATAAACATAATTCATTTTCTTGGCTACTATTTTCGCTACTGTACTTTTTCCTGATGAAGCAGGACCATCAATTGCAATACTAATTTTTTTCATAGTTAACTCCTTAGATAATCATTGATTAAAACAAAAATATTCAAGTTATCGAATTTTTGTAAGACAGAAAAGTTAAACTCCAAGAAATAAGCGATAAATCACGAAAATTATTTTTCAAATTTTTGCGGCTTATCACTTATTTACGTAGAAGCGATATTTACTCCTACTCATTTGTTTATTTGGTTTTAAGGATAGGAAAGCGTAATAGTTTCTTCTTTTCATCCCATTATTTCACTCGTAAGGTTTCTCCAGGATAAATCGTTTCTGTGCTAGATTTTCCGTTTAATTGTTCTAATTGTGCAACTGTAATACCATTTCTAGCAGCTACTTGTTGGAAACCTTCTCCTGCAAGAACCGTAGTATATTCCGCTGCAGCCTCTGCTTCTGGGGTCTGTTCTGGAGTTTCATTTCCTCCATCAGTAGCCGGTTCACTTGAAGAACTTGAATTTTGTTGTTCTTCGCTTGATGAGCTAACTGATGTGCTTTCGCTTGTTGTAGTGGAAGATTGGACAACAGACGAAGAAGCCTGACTAGAATTAGCTGTATTTTCTGCAGGTTTTTTATCCCTAGAAATGTACATCCAAGTTCCTATTGGAAGAGAAATAATCAATAATAATAAGATGACTAAAATCGTTAGGAACGCGGTATTTCCTTTTTTATTTTGTCGTTTACCAACTCGAGAAGCACCTGCCTCTCTATCAGTTTCATAGATAGATTGTTCCCAAGGTTCACGAACTTCTGTCGTTCTTTTTTTATCTTGTTTACTCACATGCAGTTCCTCCTAGATTTGTATCGATTGTTATTATACCACAGCTTTATCTTGCTTGCAGAGTTAATTAGTTTCTTTAAATAATCTTAGTAAAATTTCTTCCCACGATGCAGATTGTTTTTTCTCCTTTGGCGATTGTACTATTTGTCCTTTGAAGTTGTCAAAAGATAACCCACAGTTATTGCAACATTTTTGAGGCATCATTTTTTCTGCTTTTTCAGAGAAATAGTGTTGAATAAACGATCTACGGCAACTCGTTTCATCAATATAGTCTAACATGTCAGCTAATTGCTCTCGTCGTTCTTGTTCTTTTCTTAATAATTTTTGTTCAAATTCTTCCAAAGTAAACTCATCAGCAAGATATCCTGCAATTATTTTTTGTTGAAATTCATTCAACTCAGAAGTTATCGTTTGCAATTCTTCACTGTTTATTTGACTTATCTCTTTGATTTTATCTCGGTTTGCACGACTTTCATTCTGAAAGAAATAATGGATTGATTCATCACCTGTATGATAGAGCAGTATGGCTAAACTTTGCCCTCCGTCCCGTCCAGCTCTTCCAATTTCTTGAACATAATTTTCCAAGCTGTCTGGACAATCGTAATGAATCACCAAGCGAATATCCGATTTATCAATTCCCATTCCAAATGCATTTGTTGCGCATAGAACGTCCAATTGATTACCAATAAACTGTTCTTGTAAAATTTTTCTTTCCAGAGGCTCTAAACCGCCATGATAAAATCCAGTACGTAAATCTGTGTTCCCCTGAATCAATTGAGCAATCTCTTCTGTTCTTTTTCTCGTTGCACAATAGATAATCGTTGTATTACTGATAATTGATAAATACGAAAGCAAGCTCGCTTTTTTATCTTCCACATAATCTACAATTAGACCAATATTGGGTCGATTTACTGAATAGGTGATTTGTCTATTTTTTCGTGAACTTGAGAATAAGTGTTCTTGAATTTCTTGTCTAACTCTAACTGTTGCAGTCGCAGTTAGAGCTAAGGTTAAGGGACTATTCAATTCTTTCTTAATTTGAGCTATCTTTAAATATTCTGGTCTAAAATCTATGCCCCACTGCGAAATACAGTGCGCTTCATCAACCACAAACAAGGCAATTCTTTGTTGTATCAATTTCTGCTTTACTTCTTGTTGGTTCAATGTTTCAGGACTAACAAATAAGTAGTTGTATTCATTTAGATGATCTACTATATATCGTTTTTCGAAAAATGTTAAATTACTATTTAATGCAGTTACTCGTTTTTCACCTAATAATTGTAGCTGCATCACCTGATCTTCCATTAAAGAAATCAATGGAGAAACAATGATTACTAAACCTGGCCTAATTTTGCCAACAAATTGATAACATAAAGATTTTCCTGTTCCTGTAGGTAAAACAGCCAACGTATCTTCACCATTTAGTAAGGCTTCAATCACTTCTCTTTGCCCCGGTTTAAACGTTTCAAAACCAAAATAAGCATTCAGCATTTTAGTTAGTTCCATTCGTTACTCCTTGTTCAAACTGTTTCTTTTTTATTTGATACAATCTAAAATCAAAATAATCAAGTTTGGTAATTTTAGCTTTCAATTCGCGATATTGCCATTCTTGATAAGGACTTTGAATTTGATTTAGTTCAGTAGAAATAGCTGTAGTTAAAATTTGATCGATTTCTATGGATCCAATAATTGCGGCTTCTAAAAGATGATCTTTCACTGTACTGATTTTAATATTTCTTTTTTGTGCAATTTCTGTTAAAGAATAAGCTGAATTTACATATTTTAAGGTTTCATTCATGCTCTTATTTTTATTTTGCTTAATCAAAGGAAATACAAGTTGCTTTAAAATGGATTTATCTTCCCTTGTTGAAATAATAGAAAGCAATCTATGTAAGCGGTTTTTAAAAATAAGTTGTTGCTCTAACTCTGTTTTACTTTCAGCGATTAATTGTTGTGGTAGCTGACCTGTATGATGATAACCGATAAATTGATTCGCGAAAAAATTCGCTACTTCTATTGGTAGCTCTGAAAATAAATCAGACCATTCCGTTTTGATTTGTTGAATTAAGTATTTTTTCGGATAGTTCTTGATAATTCTTTTTATATGTTGCTGAAAAATAGGGGATTGTTCTAATGGAACATAACGGTTTTCTTCATAAGATAAATATGAAATAATTTGAACTGAAAATTGCAACATACGCCAACAATCATCATCTGTTTTGCCAAACTTAAAATAATCAATCCAAGGATATTCAGAAAAAATAGCAACTGGGTTTGACATCAAATAATTGATTCCATTCTCAGTTATTTGTCCGTATCCTTCTTCTGAATAAAACAACTGACTTTTTTTGCTTAATTTAGCCAAACAGTGTTCATATTCTTTTTCAGAAAGATCAGGAAAAGCGCCAAAAAAACGTAAATCATCAAACAAAAAACCATATAACAAAACAGAGCTTGTATGCTTTCCCTTTAATAAATGAAATAAAGTAGAGGTTCGAGCCTTGTATCCATGTTGAAATAAGGCTAAAATAAATTGAGTCTCCATATTTAGCTCCTTACAATTCGATTGGATGTGTTTCTAATGCTATGTAAAATAATTCCAGAAAAATGTATTGCTTGTGGTCTTTGTCAAATTTATGCGCCTAATTTTTTCGATTATGATGATGAAGGAATCGTTCTTTTAAAAAATGAACCGATCATTACCAAACAGCTTGTTCCTCTTAGTGAAAATGAAGAGGTGTTAACAGCGTATCGTAAATGTCCGGTTCGTGCAATAGAAATTAGTGATAAATAGAAAAATAATAGCTTCTATAAGTTAGCTTACGTCTAAAAACTTTAAGAAAAAAATAAGATTAATGAATGGTTTTCAGACGTGAGTTGACTTTAGCAAATTATTTTATACGACAGAGCGTTTATTTTATTTGAGCTAACCAATCAATTAGAATATCTGCAATTTGTGTTTGCTGGATTGCATTTGAAATAGAAGCATCTTTATCTTTTTTCTGCTTTCCATAACTACCAAAACCAGCGTGGTTCCCGCCCTCAATCGTTTTATACGCTGTTTGACTAGGTAAATACTCTTTGGCCTCTGTATAAGCTTCCCAATTCAAAACGCCATCTTCGCTTCCAGTTATCGATACGATTTCACCTGAGAATGAATCTAAACTCCCTTTTTTATCTGGATAGCTTGCTAAGAAAAATACTCCTTTTAAACTAGAATCATTTTTCTGTTCAGCAGCAAATCGACTAGCCATCACGCCTCCTAATGAGTGTCCGCCAATAACGTAGCTGTTAATGTGGTTCGTTGAAATTATCTTTTCTGCTTTATTAGGCGCAAGAACGGCTAAATTCAATGGTTCTTTAATCAGATAAACTGGGTATCCAGCCTCAGATACTTTTTTTGCCCATATACTATAACTGGCATTTTCTACTAAACCTCCTTGGTAAAAAAGAACTGTTGGTTTATCTGAATCACCTTTAAAAAATAAGGTTTTATTTTCAATTTTTGCCGTTTTTGCTTGGTCTAAAGCCTCAGCTGTTGGTTGATAAGTATTAAAATGAAGGAATAGTCCACTCGCAAGCAGCAAGATGAGTACAATGCCTAATCCCCAAGCTCCTCTTTTCATCCATTTCTTATTCACGTTTAATGGCTCCTTTCAGATTCAATATATTGATTGTACCAAATAATTCTTGTTGACAAACATAAAAAGACTTGTTTACTTTTAAAAGCTAATAAACAATAAAAAACTACGAAACTCAATTGATAAAATTATTTTGAATTTCTAATTAGATAGCAAATTACAGCATTTTTCCGACATCATTCTTATTACTCAAAAAAATTCTGAAAGATACCATCACTCTACAACAGTTTAGAGTTAGACTTGTTTCATTTAAAACGCACGTATTTATTTAGAAATTAAGCTTCCTAAATAAATACGTGCGTTAACGATTTAAATCAAATTATTTTAGTTGTTTCATGAGAATGTCTGAAAACGATTGAGGAATTCAATTTTTTGTGCTTTAGCTGGAAATCAAGAAAGAAAACGTAGTGTATGCGAGACATAAACGCATCTTCATTCTAGTAGGTTTCAGCTGAATCACAAAAATATTTGCCATTATCGTTTGCAGACCTCCTTATTTATTTTCTATTTTAATAACGTTTTTTTATCACCTAAATGAGGTTGTTTTCTTGCTAACCACGGTAGTAACTTGGCATGTAAAACCAAGAAAACCACACTAACAAGCGTCCCTTTAATCAAATTGAAAGGCACAATCCCAATTGCTACATAACTTGCTAAAGAAGTTCCTAAAAATTGATCAGCCGTAGTTCCAAAAAGTTTCAAATAAATCGGTGTGATGACAAAGTAATTAGCTACACTCATAAAAAGAGTCAACGTGAGAATTCCTGTCACAATTCCAATTCCTTTATTTAATTTTTTATTCGCTCCATTTTGGAAAAAATAATAGATTGGTAAAGTAAAAACAGTAGTTGCTAAAAAACTAGCAATATCACCAACCATATTTTGTGGCGCTAATCCTGTCATCAATAGATGCAATAATGAGCGGATAAACGCTGTAGTTATTCCTGCTAATGGTCCAAACAAAAACATGCCAATTAAAACCGGAATATCACTAAAATCAATTTTCAGGAAATTAAATCCTGGCATGATTGGAAAGTCTACAAACTGCAACACTGCCCCAATCGCTGCTAACATTGCGACACTAATCATTTTTTGTACCTTGCTGTTTCTCATTATGAAATCCTCCTGGTAAGGACCCATCTTCAACGAACTTTTCGAATTGCTTCATTTCAACTTCTCTAGTTAACTATTTCACTAAAAGATTGCACTTAATAAATTTTTAGTTATTTAAAAAAGAAGCAATCAATTAGACAAAAAAACTCTATTTTCTGCAGGGAAAATAGAGTTAGAGTCATCTTATTTGAAAAACAATTCAAATAAGCCCTATCTTCTTTATCCAGACTGTACTGTCGGTATTGGAATTTCACCAATTCAGCCACCTCAATGAAGTGGGTCGTGGACTATAACCACCGGTCGGGAATTTCACCCTGCCCCTGAAGACGAACCTTTAATTATTTTGTTACAACAACATTATACATGAATTTAACTAAAAAAAGCAATAGTTACGCTTCATTTTATAAATTATTCACAATCTTATCATTGTTACCTATTTTGCTTGATTCAATAAACTGCTGATTTCTTTTTTGTTCAATGAACGGTATTCCCCTGGGCGTAAACCTTGTAAGGTTAAATCACCATAACGTTCACGTTTTAGCTTTTGAACAGGATAACCAACAGCTTGGAGCATCTTTTTCACCTGATGATTTTTGCCCTCATGAATAGTTAATTCTAAAATACTCGTCTGCGTTTTTAAGTCAACAGATAGTATTTGAAATGCAGCAGGTGCTGTTTTAAATCCATCGATTTTAACACCTCTGGTCAATGGCGTTAGATCATGTTTTTTAGCCAAACCTTTTACTTTTGCGATATAGACCTTATCCACCTCATTACTTGGATGTGTCAATTTTTGAGAAAAATCACCATCATTTGTTAATAGTAATAAGCCCGTCGTATCATAATCTAAGCGACCCACTGGATAAATACGTTCTTTAACATGAGATAGGTAGTCAGTAACCACTTTTCTGCCTTTATCATCAGAAACAGCTGAAATAACTCCTCTAGGTTTATAAAATAAATAGTACCCATAATCTTCCTGATAAATTGGAACACCATCTACCTCTACAATATCTTGCTTAGAGACTTGTGTTCCTAATTCTTTTACAAGCTTGCCGTTTACTTTCACACGACCATTAACGATATATTCCTCTGCTTTTCTACGAGATGTAATTCCAGCATGAGCAATGACTTTTTGAAGTCTTTCCACTATTTTTCTTCCTCCAATTCACCAGAAATGTCCTCTGTAGTAATGTCTTCTTTGTAACGTTCATAAAATAAATCTAACGGGATTTCTTCCGCTATTTCCGCTTCCATTTGTTTAATATCTGGTAATTCTGATAAGGTTTTCAACCCAAAATAATCCATAAAATAATTAGTTGTACCATATAAAATAGCACGCCCTGGACCATCCACTCGACCTTTTTCTTCAATTAATTGTCTCGCAACTAATTTTTGAATCGATCCAGAAGATTGAACACCGCGTATTTCATCCACTTCTACTCTTGAGATTGGTTGCTTATACGCAATAATTGACAATGCTTCTAACGCTGCTTGGGATAAAGCATTTGATAAGGGCGATTGTGCATATTTTTTTAACAAAGGAGCAAAATCTCTCTTCGTTGATAATTTAAAATGATTCCCCACCTCTAAAATATTTAGAGCAGAATCTGGTTCAGATTCATACTTTTCTTTTAGCGACATCAACGTTTCGTAGGTTTTTGAAGTTGATGTCTCTAGCAAGTAAGCAAGTTCTTCTAAGCCAATTCCTTCTTCACCAACAACAAAAAGAATCGCTTCAATTTTACTTGTTATGGTCACTTGATTTCCTCCAAATTTGTCTCAGTCTCTACGCCAGTGTTGTATAAAAGGATTGTACTATAATTGTCCTCTTGCTCAACATAGACAACGCCTTTTTTCATTAACTCTAACAATGCCATGAACGTGGTGACAACTTCTTGTTTTGAATACGTCGTAAAAAAAGAATCAAAATTTACAGCCGTCTCTCGACTCAAAGATCTCATTCCTTCTGAAATAATCGCGATTTTTTCTTCAATCGACACATCATCATTCGTAACGGTTGTTTCAATGGGTTGACGTCGTTTCTTTTTTTCTAACATTGAATGAAATGCCAAGAATAAATCGATTGTATTTAATTGATTTGGCTCTAAAAAAGGGTTCTCTTCTTTATACTCATCCACATCCATCGCTTCTTTTGTATAATAGAGACTCCTCTCTGATTCTTTTTCATGTAATAAAGTCGCTGCATATTTAAACTTACGATACTCTAAAAGTTGAGCCACTAAAGCATCTCGCGGATCTTCTCCATTTAAAAGACTCTCATCTTCTTCAATGATTTCCATTTCTTGTTTTGGTAATAGCATTTTACTTTTAATTGCCATTAAAGTGGCTGCCATCACTAAATATTCACCGGCTACTTCCAATTCTAATGTTTTCATTGTATGAATATAACTCATATATTGCTCAGTCACAGCCGCAATTGGAATATCATAAATATCAATTTCAAGCTTTTTGATTAAATGTAGCAAAAGATCCAACGGGCCTTCAAATACATCTAATTTCACATTGATTTCTTGCAAACAAACCCAACTTTCTTTTTTTGACTAACTCTTACTCAGGACATAAAATAATTGCTTTGAATCAAGCAATTGGACAATGCTGCAATTATTGCGCTCTTTGCAATAAATGCTGCCTTGGAAATTGCCGAGATTCTGATTATTTTATGCCATTTACTCAGGACATAAAATAACTGGTTTGAATCGAACAATTGTATTTCTATAAGTTCCTTTTAATTACGAAAAATGAAATGACTTAATGATACATAGTAGCAACGTAATCCTCGAAGCTAACCGCTTTTGTTACAAATTCCTCAGCCATTGTACAAATAATTCTCATGATATTTGTAGCAGAGCTGTTTATTCATCTACTATAATTCTGTTATTGACACAAAAACTGCTGGAAATTTGGGCTTGTACCCGAATTTCCAGACACGTTCTAGTATAACACAATTTCTAATTTTTATATTCTTTCCATTTAGATAGATAGGGAGAAGTTGCTAACGTTCCATAAATTTTAGCCTCTGAATACAATTCTGTCAATTCATCTAATAAAATAAATCCAACTGCTTCTCCTCTAAAAGATGGAATAATTGAAATATCGTGTAATGTGATGGCATCTTCACTTTGCACTTCAATGCCCACGATTCCTTGAATATTTTTTTCTCCTTGAGGTGTCCAAAGGAACAAATGTAACGTTTCTTCTTGCTCATACATATCGATTTCCTTAAGTACCAACTGATATTCCGTTAATTTTTGATGGAAACTTAATAGCCCCATCGCAATTTTTCGTTGCTCTTTTCGATAATTCGCTAACAATTTTTACACCTTCCTTTCTTCTTACTCACTAACAATCTTAAGCTCTTGGAAAATGTTGTTTATAGACATCAGCCATTCGTTGTTTGGTGATATGCGTGTAAATTTGGGTTGTAGAAATATCAGCGTGTCCTAATAACTCCTGCACGATACGTAAATCAGCTCCATTCTCTAGTAAATGAGTCGCAAAACTGTGACGTAGTGTATGGGGCGTAATCGTTTTATCGATACCTGCATCACGAACAATTTGTTTTAGATTCTTCCAAACCCCTTGTCTTGACAGCGGACGACCATGATGATTAACAAATAAATGAACTTCGTCTTGATTTTTTTTAATCAATTGAGGTCTAGCTTCTGCTAAATATTTTTCAATCCACTGAATGGCGTAATCTCCAAGTGGTATAATCCGTTCTTTATCTCCTTTACCGACAGTTTGCAATAAACCAATCGCTAAATGTAAATCACCAATTTTCAGTTCTACTAATTCACTGACTCTAAGTCCGGTAGCGTACATCACTTCTAAAATCGTTCGATTCCGAACCCCTAATACTTTCGTTGTATCAGGAGTTTCAATCAGCTTTGTGACTTCTTCTACTGATAAAGTATTCGGTAAATGCTGCGCTTTTTTTGGTGAATCAATATGTTGCATTGGATCATGATCCGTTTTTCGTTCTTGTCTTAAAAACTGATGAAATCCTCGTAAAGTAGAAATCATACGAATAATTGTCGCAGAAGAGTTTTTTTCATTATGTAATAATTGTAAGTATTCCATGACTATGTATCGATCGACTTGCTGAAAAGAAGTCACTTGATTATTTTTTAAAAACTGAAGATATTTATTTAAATCTCGTTCATAACTTTTTCTCGTATTCAATGATAACCCGCGTTCGATTTGTAAATAATATAAATAATCTACCACCTGATCTTCCACAAAAAAACACCTCATTTCTTTCTTATCATATCAAAATATTGTAAGAATTGCACAAAAATTCCTTTCCATTCCACTCTACTCTCAAAAGAAAGTAACTAAATGTCTCAAAAAATTAGTATCTAATTAAAAGTAAAGAGTGTCTGGAAACGAGCTTTCAGAAAAATTCGAATGCTTTAATCGTTTTCTGACTCTCCCAACTCTCTAATTAACTTCTAACGCAATATCGTTAAATTTTTTTAGCAATAAAAGTAATTGCTTTGCTATTCATTTTTCGCATACCTGCTGAGCGCTGAATCAAGAAATCAAGCTCCTTCATAATGGATTCATTACATGGCCAATCGTGAAAAGCTTCTCCCAGTAATGTAATAACCGAATCAGTCGATAGGTTTATCTCCAGAAAAGGAGTAACTTCTGCTCCAGTCAGATCTTGTTCAGTTACTTCACTATTAATGACAAAATAAATACTGCCATTAGGTTTTACTGCTTGCTTAATTTTTTGTAGCGTATTTTTCAACACCGGAACAGAAGAAACGTGTTCTAATGTTGAAACTGCAAAAATACCGTTATAATTATCAAATGAGAACTCTTCAATACTTGAAATTTCTGTGACTAAACTCAAATTTTGTGCCTGGCAAGTTTTTCTTATGACACTAATTGCTTCTGGCAAAAGATCAATCGCTGTGAGTTGATACCCTAATTTTGCTAATGGGATTGCATTGCGTCCATTGCCACAGCCTAAATCTAAAAAATGAGCATTTGAAGGATAACTACTAAAATGCTTGAGCAACTCTTGAACAGGGTAATTTAATCAGCTATTTTCAGGATGAGGATTTAAATAAACATTCTTATGATACCAAGCTTCTTCTGTTCTAATTTCAACAATGTTTTTCATCTTTACTCCTTTTTAAACCATTTTCACTCTTTATGAAAACCGAAACAAAATCACCAAATTGCTACTCAACATAATTTTCTAAAAACTCAGTAATTACTTTTTTATATTGCGCTGGATCTTTTTTATACGCTTCAGCATGTCCCGCCCCATGAACAACATATTTTTCTTTTGGACCATTTGTTGCATCGTAGTTTTGCTGCAACATCTCATATGGAACAAAATCATCCGTATCTCCATGAATAAACAGCATCGGTAAGTTGTTTTTCTTTAATTGTGCCACGGCATTCGCTTCCCCGAAGAAGTATCCTGCACGAATTTTAGTGATTAAACTGGTTACTTGGATTAAAGGAAAACTTGGCAAATTAAACATATCTTTTAATTGATAACTAAGCTCATCCGAAACAGAAGAATAGCCACAATCTTCAACTATTGCTTTTACATTCTCAGGCAGCGATTCACCGCTGGTCATCATAACTGTCGCTGCTCCCATACTAAGGCCATACAAAGTAATCTCAGCATTTTGCCCATTCTCATCAATTAGCTTATCAATCCATAATAAATAGTCTTTTCTTTCAGGCCAACCAAAACCAATATAATCCCCTTCACTTTCCCCATGCCCTCTTGCATCAGGAACTAAGACATTATAGCCTAAATCATGATACACTTTAGCATAATCTGCCATCGCCTCAGCTGTCCCCATATATCCATGAGCCATAATAACATTTTTATTCGTATTTTCGTCTGCTTTTAAATAGATAGCATGTAATTTTAATTCATCATCAGAGGTTAGTGTCCAATTGGTTCTATTTTCTTTAGTTGTAAACCATTTTTCTTCTGCACTTTGATTGATACCTGTGCCTGGAGTATCATTACTTAAAAAATCCTTTTTAGATGGGACGACTGCATAATTATAAAAATACAATCCCGCACCTATTAATAGAATAAATAGCAAAATGACAATCACTATCACTATTTTAGTTACTGTTTTCATTTTAAGTCCCCTTATCGATTAGTCTTGATTAGTATAATATGTTCATCTAGAATCCGCAATATTATCGATTCAGATGATTGGGTAATGTAAAAATTCGGCGAAAAGCGACGTATGTGAGACATAAACGAGGCCGTTATCAGGATGAATTCCTGTTGAATTACGAAACTATTCGTCGATTTAGGTTTCAGGCGCTCACTAATTATTATTTATAAAAATTACTATCTTACTACCTTCCAACCAATCTTCATAAAAAATTATCTTTTTAGGCTAGTTCTCATTGAAATGATTTGTTATGATTAAGTGTAACTATTTTTGAAGGGAAGACTTATTTATGAAAACAAGAAAATTTCTTGCAGGTGTAGGCATTCTAGCGAGCTTATTACTATTCGCAGCTTGCGGATCACCAAAAGAAAATACAGGAAGCAGTAGTTCGTCAAGTAAAACTGAAACAAAAACATCCGAATCAGTGGATTTAAACTCACTTGATTTGCCTCAATTATCTGATGAAGTGACAGATGATGAAGATTTAGTTGAACTTGTTACAACAGAAGGAAACATTAAAATCAAACTATTTCCTAAGTATGCACCAAAAGCTGTTGAAAACTTTATGACTCATGCAAAAGACGGCTATTATGATGGTGTTACGTTCCACCGTGTCATGGAAAACTTTATGATTCAATCTGGTGATCCTAAAGGGAATGGTACTGGTGGTGAAAGTATTTGGAACGAAGAATTTGCCCCTGAAATTTCTCCGAATCTTTACCATATCGACGGTGCTCTAGCTATGGCTAGGACGCAAGGAGATGTAACTGCAAAAACACAAGGTAGTCAGTTTTATATCGTTCAAAATGAAAAAGATGTTTCTGATGGATTACTAAAAGATGATTATCCTGAAGAAATCATCAAAGCATATAAAAACGGTGGCACTCCCTCATTAGATTTTAACTACTCAGTCTTCGGTCAAGTAATCGAAGGAATGGATGTTGTGAAAAAAATCGCTACTGCTGAAACAAAGGCTGGTGCCTCTGGCGAAAATAGCACACCTGTCAGCCCAGTCAAAATTGAAAAAATCAATATTCTGCAAGAAGCTAAATAAAAAACAAGTAAAAACGAACTTAAATCTGATTATTTAAGTTCGTTTTTATTATTCTCTTAAATCGCAAGAGTCAACAAATCAATCATTTGTTCTTCAGATGGTTGAATAATTCCTGATAATCCTAATGAAGCGATTCCTGTTGCGACAATCCAGACATTCAAGTGAACTTCCTCCATCTTGTCCGCAGATAGTTCCTCTTCCAATTCATAAGTATCTAAAAAATTACGAAATAATTCAAAAGAACGTTGCTTCATTTTCCCACTGTATTCATGCTGATCAACATAAAGTGCAAGAAACAGTTCTCTATTTTGCTGTGCAAACGTGATTGAATTCATCCCGAAATCAATAAACGCATCCCCTGTTGGTCTTTTTGAATAAAATTCTGATTTTAAATAATCATAGATAGACGAAACTAAGGTCGATTTTAACTCTTGCATATTTTTAAATTCTAAATAAATTGGTTGTGTTGAAATCCCCATATATTCAGCCACGTTTCGGGCAGTAATACTTGAAAACCCTTCTTTTACAACGATTTGCTGTGTTGCAGCTAAAATTTGTTCCTTTGTATACACCTTTTTTCTAACCATCCAACCCCACCTTTCTTATTAACTATGCAGTCTTATAAAATATGCAAAATCACAATAGCAAGCTTGTCGACCACACTATAATCACTTTATTGAATAATCTAACGTGTATAATTTAAAACACTAAACAAAGTATAGTTATTTCACGTTTGTCTTTCGTTTTATTTTACACTCTTTTCTTACTAATTTTTCTCAATAATTATGCAAATGACAGAAAAAGATGATAATTCCCAACGCAGAAAAACATTATGTTAATTAATCAACTCTTATTTATTAGAAATGGAAAATTTAATGTTAATAAAAAATAAACAGCAACAATTAATCATTTCAAACTAAACGTTTTATCACAAAAGAAAGAGAGAAGCAAAAACTAAATGTTTTTACTTCTCTCTTTAAAATCAATTATTTTCCATCAATAATGTTTAGACGAACTTTTTTAGAGCCCTCTAACCGAACACTGTAAACAATCGTACGAATTGCTTTGGCAACACGTCCTTGTTTTCCAATTACTCGACCAATATCTTCTGGAGAAACAGATAAGTTATACTCTAAAAAAGAATCTGATTCCTCTATTTCTAACGTAACCTGCTCAGGCTGACTGACTAACGGACGAACAATAGTTAACACTAGCTCTTTCACATCTGTCATTTATAGTCACCCTATTTCTTTGTAAATTTAGCTTCATGGTGTTTCTTCATAACGCCTTCTCTTGAAAGTAAGTTACGAACTGTATCAGAAGGTTGCGCACCTTTAGATAACCAATCTAAAACTAAATCTTCTTTTAAAACTACTTCTGCAGGATCTTTTAAAGGATTGTATGTTCCAACAGTTTCGATAAAACGTCCATCACGAGGAGAACGAGAATCTGCTACTACAATACGGTAAAAAGGACTCTTTTTAGAACCCATACGTTTTAAGCGAATTTTAACTGACATCTTATTAATTACACCTCCATTAACTTAATCACAAAAATTAGTTTAACAGATTTCCCGCAAGCTGTAAAGAGTTTTTTCTTTACACCCTAAATATTTTTAGGCAAAAGCCATTTGCTCATCCTTTCTCGACAAAATTATTACAAAAAAGCTGCTTTAAAATCATATGAAATACCGCTTTAGTCTGCTCAAATAGATTCATTTATCCATTTGTTTTTTATAATTAATATTTTCTTCATTTTCACTAGATAGATTATTCGTTGTTCGAGGAAAGAAATTAACTAAGAGCGATTCTCAGATTCCCAATCTGCCAAAAATCATGTTACAATACAATTACCTTGGCAGGGGCGATTGCTCAAAAGAAGCTGTGATAAAGTCTATTAGAATTGATATGGAGATTTCTTTGAATGTTCTTCCTACAATTACTGATTTTTTACAGCTTCATTTTCTCGTACAGCGTATATGACTTTCTAGCTATTCGAAGTTCTGATAGTCATTCCAAATAGAACTAGATTTTTAAAATATTCTTTATCCGTTGCTATCCATAAACTCTACTAAGAAATGCTTTTAAATCACTATATTTTTCTGGTTCTATGTCAAATTGTGTTGGTGATATAAACAACTGAATAAAATCGTAAAGCTTGGAATAAAAATCAGAGACCTTCTGGTTTTGTTCTGAGCTTTTGTAGTAGTATATGAGGATTTCGCCAATTATCAGAGCAGCTGGCCGGAAGCGACTTGGCGAAACCCGTGCCAATTCCATTCCTAAATAGAGTCAAACCAGCTGTACTTAACCCTACAAAACAGCTGCTAATTCCCTATTTGCCTTTGTAGCTGCGAAGATATTGGCTACATCCTCCTTTACTCTTGTGAAAAAATAAGACCTTGAATAATATAAATACGTGAACGAAAATGATAGAAGTTACGATACCCATAAGCCACTCTTTTAATTCCCTTGATTTTGTTGTTTAGTCCTTCTGTAATGCCATTTGAAAAAGGATGACAGAACGCATTTGTGATTCCTTGTTTGTGTTTCTTAAAGAAGGTGAGTTT